>JBMTCD010000015.1:0-30861 GCA_049430545.1 Luteolibacter sp. | reverse complement strand
GCAGATACCAGCGATACCACATCACGTATTTCTTCGTGGATTCGTTATGGATGACGTGCGAGCGGCCGGTGGCACCCAGTTTTCCCCAGCCGTTTTCCGGGCGTGGCAGGCACACGCCGCGGTAGGTCCAGTTGACAAGGTCGGTGGAGCGGTAAACCTGCACGCCATTCCACACCGGCCCGTCGGCGATGTCGAACTTGCCCTGCGGGTTGTTGGCATAGCTGCTGCCATACCAGTAGAAAACCCCGTCGAACCGGGCGAGGTCGCCCTCATGGGCCATGATCGGACGGCCATCGGCATCCACCCAATCGGTGCCATTGGTGACGACGGCATCACCGGGTGTGCCCGGCGGCTCCACCGCCCGCAGGGGCGGGAGGAGCAGCGAGGCAAGGAACAAAACAGTCGCCGGCTTCATCATCGTGAGACTCATGGGTCCACGCTCACAGAGCATACTGCGGAATCTTCATCCACTCGCCGCCCTTGAGGGCCGATTGGTGGGCGATGATGCCGGCGAGGGTCATGTTGAGCGAGTCGCCGATATCGACGATCGGCTTGCGGTCGAGCAGGATTGACTCGATGAAGTTGTTGGTCAGTTGGCCGTGCGAGCCGCCATGTCCCCCGCCGCCGACGCTTGGCGGGAGCGGCGGGCGGCTGCCGTTGATGGTCCTGTTGTGCGGTTTTTCGCCATAGACCCGGCCTTGCTCGCCGTGGGCGTCCTTCATGTCCCAGCTCACGCCCATGCGCGAGATGCCGCCCTCGCTGGTTTTCAAAAACGCGATCTCGGTGCCGAACGGGTTCTTGTATTGGTTGGCCGGCTCCTTGAAGACCGGGTAGTAGCTCTCGGTGCCGACACAGGAAACCTCCGTGAAACGGCCGCCGGTGATCGAGATATAATAAGCCGTGGCGTGGGTCGGATACCACATCGGCGGCAGCGCGCGCCGCCAACCGAACTCGTCGATCTTCCCGTTTTTCGGGTTGTAGCCGGCCAGGGTGCCGATGCCGTCGTGCCAATACTCGCCCTCCGAGTAGATGATCCTGCCAAGCGCGCCGGCCTGGAACTGCACCCGCTTTTCATACAGCGCGGCGTGGAAGGTCGAGGTCTCGTTCATCATGTATTTCATGCCGCTCTTCTTGACGGCGTTGAAAAGTTTCTCCGCCTCGTCCTCGGCCTCGAAGCCGAACACGGCGGGCACCGCGCAGCAGACATGCTTGCCATGCTCCAGCGCCAGGATCGCCAGGCGGGCGTGGCTCGGCGCGTCGGTGGCGATGTAGACCGCCTCGATCTCCTTGTCCTTGATCATTTCCTCGCAGGACGGGTAGGTCTTCCTGGCCCCCACCGCCTTGGCCAGGGCGGCGCAGCGGCCGGGATCGAGATCGGTGGCGGCCACCACCTCGACGTTCGGGTGGTTCTGATAGAAAAAAGCCGCGCCGAACCTACACAGGCCGTAGCCGGCGATACCCACCCGGACCTTGCGGTCCGACAGCGGTTGCCAGCCCTTGGCGGCGTTCGGGTCGTCCTGGCCCTGCTCGAAGCCGGGGATGATGTTTCCCTTGGCATCCTTCGGTACCTCGGCAGCCCCGGCATGGCCGGCCAATCCGCCCATTCCGAGCATGGCTCCGAGCCCGCCGATGCCGTGGAGGAAGCCCCGCCGCGACAGGCCGGCTTGATCCGGTGCGCCGATCCGGTGGTTGATTTCGTTTTGTGTTTCGCTTGTCATGGAATTTCGATGGTTTGCGTGAATCACTCATCCCCCGCCTGCGCGCGGGACTGTTGA
This sequence comes from Luteolibacter sp., assembly GCA_049430545.1. Classification (GTDB taxonomy): domain Bacteria; phylum Verrucomicrobiota; class Verrucomicrobiia; order Verrucomicrobiales; family Akkermansiaceae; genus Luteolibacter. The sequence continues at coordinate 29,086 of JBMTCD010000015.1, read as the reverse complement.
CCGTGGACGGATAGCCCACGGCTGCTTCCTCGACAATGAAGTCCCTGCGGCTAATTCATGAACAAATCCGACTTCCGGGAAGCGCGCGGCCGCAGTCGTGGCAAATGAAGCCACAACCGCAAGGCCACAAAAACGGCTGATTCATCATGGGTGGCTGCATCAGTCCTTCTTGCCGGATGCCTTAAGGCCGATATCGATCGCTTCCCGGAGGCTGATCATTTCACGCGGGTTGTTGGAGTTTTCGATTTCCTGGATGACTTTCTCGATTTCAGCTTTGTTCAAGCTGACGTCTTTGGTGAAGCCCTCGGATTCCTCGTCGACGCCCTTGATTTGGTTTTCCAAGGTAGCCTTGAGCCGGGGCAGGCAGGGTTTCGCGTTGGCCCCGAAGCCGGTCAGCAGGGCGAGGCGGCGCGCCCGCTCCTTGCCTCGGGTGGCTGTGGGGAAAGAATCGAGACAGACCTCGACGGCCTCCTGGATGTTGAGGCGGGAGAGCAGTTGAACCCCCAGCTCGGTGCTGCCGTCGCCGCGGTAAACGGTGTAGCCCGGGTCGGTCCCGCGGGTGGCATGCACGACCATATCGGCCACGTAGTGGAAATCCTCCAACGGCATGCCATCGGCGATCAATCGCATCCCCGCCGTGCGCGTGGCACTGGAATGCTTGGCGGCGAGCATCTTGTTGACGGCTTGGTAGAACAGCGGCTTGTCGGTGATGAGGTTCTGTTGGTAGGGATCGCCCAAGCTGGCGAGTGCACCGCCGGCCGCGCTGTCCAGAAGGCCGAGCGGATCGTTTTTCTCGTCCTCGGCGATCACCTTGACCAGATCGGGGAAATACTTGAGCGCGGGTTTGTGAAGTTCGCCACCTTCGTAGAAATCCACCTTCCCGAACTCCTCTTCCGGCTCGATGTAGCGGGACCATGCGACACCGCCCAATACACCCGCCGCAGCCACCCGTGATTCCAAGTCCGCTGCGGGATTACGCAGGATGGTGGCAACCTCGTCGAAGATCTGCGGGCTGGTGTCCCACATGCGGCCGATGCCGATGAATGCATTCGGTCCCGTCTGGGCCGCGAGGCGCTTCCGGACAGCGGCCTCGATCTCCTCCCGCTTGAATTTCAGGAGCTTCCATGCGGCCATGCCGCGGATTTTCGGGGACCAGTGGGTATCGGCCACCACGAGGAGTTCATCGATGCCCATCGGAATCAACTCATTGGCGAACTTGTGAACGTCCATCGTATCGGCGATTTCCCGGGCATTGAGCTGGATGGCGGGATCGACGTCCTTGCCGGTGATGTGGAGTTTGCGGCGGCCGGCGCAGAGATTGAGCAGGTAGGCTCCGGTGTTGCCCAGCCCTTCGCCCGCTTCCAATTCGTAGGTGTAGCCGCCTTTCCAATCGACCTTCATGGGAAACACCCAGCTGGTCTTCTTGAAGAAGGCGGCGGAGGCTCCGGGGCCGGCAATGTTGGCGCCAAGGCCGGACCACATGAGGTTGAAGAAATGGGTGGCATGTCCCGACTCCAGATCGTTGTAGCCCGCCATGGCCATTCGGGAGAAGAAGCGTGCCCCTTCGACATGACCGGCGGCGGCGAGCGCGATGGCCAGGGAGGCGCTGCTGCCGTTGTTGTTGTAGCCTTTGGAATTCGGGGCATGATTGCCGTAGGGCAGTGCGCCCTTGTTGAGATAGATGCTGGTATAATGATCGGTTGTCCGCCGGACCGCTTCGGAAATGTGCGGTGAATCGACGCCGCATTTCTTGGCGAGCACCAGCGAGATGAACAGCGGCATCGACGGTTGATTCATCGGCCCGTATCCGGGTGCCCGGCCGGTTTTGGGATCGTGCATGCGGTGACCCCACAAGCCGGCGGCATCCTGGCCGGCGGCGATCGCCTCGGCGTATCTGCGGATCGCGGGCAACACATACTCATCGCCGGTCAGCAGGAAATACTCGGTCAGGATCAGGTTTTTGTAGCCCCAATACCAGGAGACGTAGCCACCACCAAGCACCGGGTCAGGCTTCGCCCAGTCGGCCTTCCGCAGGTGGTCGCGGACGTGCTGGATGTATTTTTCATCACCCGTGGCCAGCAGGCCCAGCAAGCCGACCTGCAGGCGACCGTATGGTTCGCGAGCCTTTCCTGAAACGATGTGGTCCGCCGCCTCGCTGATGAGCGCGTCGGTCTTGGGGCAAGCGTAGGGGGCTGTGTCGTTGAATGTGTCCGGCCCGACGATGCCGAGCTGAATCGTGACCCGCTGCATCTGCCTGCCGCCCGCCTTGCGCCGAACCATCAACACCAGCTCGCCCTTTTTCTTCCCGGTGCGCGCCTCGGCGATGGCGGCAGCGAACTCGAATCGGACACGCTTGAGGAATGGCATCGTGCCCGCGCCGACGACCTGGTCGCCGGGCCAGATCTTGCCATCGGCCGGCGAGCCTTTTTCCACCGATTTGACATTGAACGAACGCTCGCCGGCGATGATCGCGGTGATTCCGGTCGGCCCCATGTGCTGGGTGGCGGAGGGGCCCTCGGCACGGGCGGGCTGCCGACCGAGAAGCATGACGGCGATGGCCAATGGAAATGCGAGCTGCCTTGCGTGTTGTTTCATGTCGATATTGCGCGGGCGGTTGGTCTGGATCACTTGGTCCCTATCGTGATGGCGGCGGGCTGGCGGGCGCTTCCCATGCCCAGGAGGCGGCCAGTCGCTGCATCATGGGTCGCCGAGGCCTTGCCCCAGCTCAATGACAGGTTGCCTTCCCGTTCACTGAAGCGGCACCCGTATTCGCTGGAGTTGCTCAGGAACCGGCTCCAGACGAGCTTATTGCCCTTGATGCAGCTCAGCATGCCGTCCAGCCAGATATATTTGGTGCCGTCCTTGGCATCGATGGGTCGGAACGCGTGACGCGACCCGATGGCAGGATAAATGAGCGTGTGATATTCGAGGAGCCGGCCTTCCAGAGCCTCATCCGCCAGAGGCAGATCACTGACCACATACAGCGCCGTGCCGGAGATATGGAAAGCCAGCGGTGCTTCCCCGGCCATGTTCCATTCGTGCGACTCCAGGAGCGCGCCGCCATCGGCATCGAAGCGATAGAGCGTGTTCTTGGTCGCGCAGAAAATCGACGAGCCGATCAGTTGGGCGCCTGGCAACTGGAAGCCGTCCGCGTATTCATCCGAGATCCGCCGTCCCCAGTTCATCTCGCCGCTGTCGAGATCGATGGCATAGAGGGAATTGGCGCCGATGACCAGCACCTGGCCGTGGTGGAGGCCGAGGAGTTGATGTCCCCTCAGCAGAGGAACTGACCACACCCGGCGGCCGGTTTCCTTATCCAGGGCGAAGACGAAACCGGTGAGCTTCGGCATGCAGATCACCCTGTCCTCCGTCACGAGCGGAGCCGCGCCGAGGCACCACGGGGAAGGTGGCATGTTGGAGCCGTTGCCGGTCTCCGGACGGAAAAAGTGGATCCATTCCATTTCGCCGTCGCGGCCGTCGGCGCGGATGACATGCCCGGCATTGGAACAGAAATAGACCGCGCCCTGGCTGGCCTGCGGCAACACATGGTTGAAGAGCTTGCGGTTTGGCGTCGCGATGCGTTGCGCCGCATCGTAGGAGCGTGTCCACAGCGGCTTGAGATCGTTTCCAAAGCAACTGAGCGCGACATCCCCCCAGTGGCGGTTTTCGGGATGGCCGAGGATGCTGAGATACGGTTGCCCGATCTGAACCGCATAAGCTCTGGGGCCGCCGATCACAGGCCCGCCGATTGTCTGGTAGCGGGAGCTTGCAAGAGGAGCGTTCGGATTCCCTTCCCTTGTGATCTTGCCGTCCGTGCCGCGCATTTCCACCAGCGTGTCACCCTCCCCGAACGGAGAGAGGACATCCCCCCCGGCGAGGACCGGAGTGCCCTCCCCGGAGATCCTGCGCCGCGTCCAGAGCGGATTGCCCGGGGCATCGGCGCGATACATCGCCTGGATGGCGGGCCCGCTCACCAGCAGGCGTTCGCCATCGCACTGCATATCGATGCTGAGCACCGACAACGGGCTGGGAATGATTGGTATTGGCGGCAGGCGAACGATGTGTGGATTCAACGACGCCAGCGATGGCGACGGCGGCGCGGCCGCGGGAGAATCCTTCGCCAGTTCCTGCCGGATGGCCGCGGCCTTCTCGCGTTTGCCATTCCAGGGCCAGGTGGCGGCGGGGTCGGCGGCATCGAAGGCACGGTTCAGTTCATCGGCTGTGGCAAACTGTGACATGCTGATCCAGAGAGCCACCTGCGCCTGTTCGCGAATGTCCGTTTCTGCGGCGCATGCCAAGACATCCTGGAAACAGCGGAACGCCGCCTGCGGCTCTCCGTCGAAAAGCTGTTGCCTGCCGGATTCCAAGAGTTGCCGTTGCGCCGATTGCGACCACGGATAGCGCCGGAAAAGTTCCAAAGGACTTTGTTTTTGTGCTTTGGCGGCCTGCTTCTGGAAGGCCGCTTCCTGCAACTCCCGCAGGGCTGTCAGGGCCCCTGCAGGTTTGGCCAGCAGGTGAGAGGTCAGTGCGCGCTGCGTATTCAAAAACCCGCATCCGTCCAACCACGGGAGTTCCGGGTGCCTCGGGGAGGCGGCCATCATTGCATCAAGAGCCACCGCATGGTCCCCGGGCGATCCCTCCAAGGCTGCCCGCCATGTTTCAGCTTCCGACCCGACGGCCGCAACGAGATCGAGCCAGGGGAACGGGCTGCCCTCGATGGGAGGGGAGCCGGGCACGTCGAGGTCTTGCCCGTCATACACAAAGGTCGTGGTCTGCTGGTGCCATTGCTCCTTGGTGAAACCGGGCAGGTCGAACTCCTTGCGGTTTGCCTCCCAGATCCTGCGCACGTCCTCACCGGGTGGCACTCCGGTCATGTCGATGGCGACCTGGGCGTAGAGTTCGGGGGTCTCGTGCAATGCCATCATCCGCGCGCAGCGAGCCTGGATGATGCGCCAGAAAGGATCGTCGGGATTCGCCGCCGGGATTCGGCGATACAGCGCGAGCGCCTCGTGAAGCCGGGTTTCATCACCCAAGGCGGTGAGAAACTCGTAGGCGAAGGCGGTTTTCACTTCCGGGGAATGCACGGACAATTCCCCCATGCGATGCAGCGCGAGAATCTGCGTCGCTGCGTAGTGGATGGATTCGTTGGCCGAACTCACCCGACGCGCATCGAACTCGGCGAAGATGTCCCCGCCGAGGCGCTCCTGCATGATCGCGCCGAGCTGCTTCACGGCCGCAGCGACATCACCGGGGGTGTTCTCGACCACCTGGCGCGGGTTGGCCGCATTCTGGCAAAACGCCGCCTGGCCGAACAACAGGAAGGACGCGCCAAGGATGCATGACACACCCTGCATCCCGGCTCCGGAAAACCGCCTCCCGACCACTGGCTCCTGCATCCTACTCATGGCTCCATTTCATGGGTTTTCCTTCAATATCGGTCAGGCTCAGGCTGAATCCGCGGGTCGATACCCTCGGTGCCCACCAAGCCGGGCTGCCATCATCCGAGACGACTTTTACGAGAATCCGGTTTTTCCCGGCGAGCAGACTGGGTGTGGCCGCCGCCATGTCGATCCCTTGTGCCTTGTCGATCCTGGATTCCAATTTCAGTTCCGTTCCGTTGAGCCAGACCTTTTTCCGGGCTTTCACGTTGAACAGGAATTCCATCCGCGCCTCCCTGCCCTCGGGGACGGTGATCTCGGTGCAGGCGTAACTCGCCCCGTGCTTCAGCGGCAACTGGAGTTCGGAACGACCCGCCCGGGTCATGAAAAGAGTGCCGTCGGCATTCTCAACCGTCGCCGCAACCCACCCGATCTCCAGTTCCGCAACCTGTTTCCCGAAGCGCTTGTCCGACTTCGAGTTGTAGGCCACCTTGATCCTCTCGTTGAAATCGATGTTTTTCTCGGGAGGATAGGCGGTCGCGAATGCATCCACATCCTCGGCGGGAGCGCCGAATCCGGCCGGAAATGAACCGATCACATGCCATCTGGCGACGAAGCCCTGCCCTTGGAGAATTTCCGCCGTGTCGAGATCCGGCACCATGCGGAACACGGCATCCATCAGCGGCTTGGTTTCGCCGGTGCCGAAGCGTTGCTGCATCTGCCGCATCACCTCGAGCCCTTCGACGCCGTTGTCGGGGTTGATCGCCGGAGCAAGCACCGCGACCGCCTCCCTGCGGATCGCCGCATCGGCCGAAAGCAGCGACGGGGTGAGACAGGCGATCAGTTTCCCCTCCGGCCTCCGCTCGCGCGGGACGGCGCGCAAGGCTCCAAGCGCTGCCAACGTGACCGCAGGATCGGGGTCCGACAACGCGGCTTCCAAAAGCTGATAGAGATCCGCCTCCACGCACTGCGCAAGGCAACGGACGGCGAAGGCCCGCAGCCGGGCATCTTCATGCGAAAGGGCGGCGATGAACACATCCCGGAAACGGTCGGCCCCGGTGCAGCTCAGCGCGGAAAGACAGAGCAGGCGCGTGGCGCGGTCCTGCGAATTTCCCATGGCGGCCTGGAGGGCCTCGCCGAGTGCCGGGTCCCTGAGATGGCTTGCCAGCAGCCGCGCGACGGTCTGCACCTGTTTGTCCTCCCCTGAACCGAGCGCCTGCCGGCAAGCGGCGATGACGGCGCCGCGTTCGATCCCTCGCATCGCCTGCCACACATCCGCGAGTGAAAGCTGGTCCCCGGAAAGGGTGATCAACTCCAAATAGAACGATGCCAGCGCGGGAGCCGTGATGCCCTCAAGCCCACGCAAAATGGCCGGTGGCGCCCCTTCCTGCACGGCAAGCTCGAGCAGCCGTGCGCGGGCCGCCTCGGTGCCGATCCAGCCGAGAGTCCGGGCCGCAGGCTCGACGCAATTCGCGGGAACATCGGCCATCGCCGGCCCGGCAAGCTCCCAAGCCGCCTCACCCCGGTGGCGCGCCATGGCGGCGAGCGCATGGAAACGCACCAGCGGGTTCTTGTCCGCGAGCAGTGACTGCACGACGGGGCCTGCCAGCCCGGCGGGCAGCTCGGCGCAGACCTCTGCCGCTGCGGCACGCACTTCCACCTGTGGGTCCCCCGCGCTCGCCCGAACGAGCGTGATGGCATTCGAGGGATCGATCCGCGCCATGGCGATCACCGCCCGGCCGCGCAACCAGCAGTGGTTCGGATGCTTGTCATCAAGAACCTTTTGCACCGCCGGAGCCGCGTCAGGCACGTCGTAGCGCGACAGATAATCGAGTGCCTCCGCCTTCTCGATCCAGTTTCTCCAGTCGCCGGCTTCCAGTTGCCGGAACATCTGCGCCGCCGCGGAAGGCACCGGCTCGGGAAGTCGTGCGGCGGATGCAGCAAGCCAAGGAAGCAAAAATGCCGCAACGGCAATGCTCTTTGCGTGATGGTTCATTTCTGATAGATCGGGAGAAAGCGGTATGGGACGCCGAGCGTCAGGATCGAGAAACCGGTGTCCACGGCGTTGAATTCGGCCGGGCTGCCCCAGCCGCCGTTTGGGTTCTGTTTGGCCAGAAGAGCCTTCGATATCTTCGGATACCATCGGTTGAATGACTCGTCGCCCGCCTGATACATGGCCTGGACGGCGTAATAGTGGCCGTAATGATAGTGGCCGTCGTTGTCGAAAAGGGAATCGGGCGAGGCTTCGATGTAAGCGACTCCCGCGCGTGTCGCCGGGTGTCTGTGCTCGCCGGCGAGCATCAATGCGAGCGTGCAGGCGGCGGTTCGCGCGAAGGCCGCCCCGCCCATCGGCGCCCCGGCGAGAAGCTGGTAGGAAAAGCCGCCGGTGGATCTCACCTCGTTGGCGAGGAGGTAATCGACCGCCCGCTGCATGGTCCTCGCCGGCACGGCGATGCCGGATTCCTTGGCGGAGGCGAGTGCGACGACCTGCATCGCGCTGCACGAGGTGTCCGCCGAAGTGGGCCGCGGGCCGTAACGCCATCCGCCCTCGGAATTTTGAGCGTTGAGGGTGAGGTTGACCGCCCGGATCAGGGCCGGACGGATCCGCGGATCATGGCTTTGACCCCAGGCTTCGGAAAGCGCGAGCAAGGCAAGCCCGTGCTCATACATCCCGCGGTCGGATTCATCGTGGAAATAGCCGTTGGACTCCACCGAAATGAGGAAGCCGATGGCCTTGTTCATGGCTTCGCCGTATTTCCCCTCGCCCGGCACGTGGCCTTCCAGCATGAACGACATCAGGCCTAGTGCGGTGCCACCGCTGCGGTTGGACTTGCCCCAGCTGCCGTCCGGATTCTGGGAGGATGCAAAGAGTTCCAGCGCACGGGCGATCGATTGCTTCACCTCGGCCGGAAGGCGGGCGATGGAGGTGCGTTGCTCCGCCTCCTGCGCGAAGACGGGAGCCGGGCACAGCAGGGCGAAAAGGATCAGGATGCCGGACAATCTCATGGTTCTGTTCTTCATTCCGCGATGGATTCGTAATAATCCGCGACCTGGCTGCGGAACTCCGGCGGAAGCTGGCTCACGTAATCCTGGACCTTGGCCCGCGGCCTGGTGCGCTGGATCGCTTCTTTGGCCAGCCGGTCTTTGTCGACGGCGCTTGCGTCGCCCCGGCCTTTCCCGCCGGGGGCGTCCGGCGCTTTCTTTTTGCCAACGCTGGGCGGCCCTTCGTCGGTGATGAAATCCGGCGGTTCCTCATCTTCCTTTTCCTCAAGGCTGAGGAACCGGTTCGCGGCAAACGCCGTGGTCACATCCGCCTGCGCACCCTGCGCCACGTTGTCGGGCTGGATCATCAGCTCGGCGGCGGTGATGCCCTCGAAAATTTCCGGAAAATCCTCGTCGGCCAACGCCTCATCCTCCTCTTCCCCGTCTTTGGGCAGCTTCCAGGCTTCCTCCGGGACTTCCGGCGATTCCGCCCAGAAGGGATCGCCCTCCTCTTCCTCCAGCGCTTCCGCAGCGGAGCCGTAAACCGCTTGCAGGAGATCGATCACCCGGTCCTGCGCGGGCAGCGCCTGTTCCTTGGCCGCAGCATTGAGAGCTGCCACCGAATCGCCCAGGGAAATCATCAGCGGCTCGATCAGATAGTCCCCTTCCTTGTTCACAAACAGATCCGGAGCCTCGAATGAAAAATCGGTGACCTCGTTCTGGATCTCAACCTGACGGGCCTCGTAAAAGGATTTCCTGGCTTCGAGCGCCGCTTCCGCCTCCGTCTCGTTGCGCAGCAGCTTTTGTTTCCCGATCAGTTTCTCGAGACCGGCCACGAGATCGGCAAGGCCCGACTGGCCGGCGGAAAGAATCTGCAGGGCCTGCTTGAACGACTCGATCGCGCGGTCCTGAGCGGCGACCACGGCGAGGACATCGGCCGCTTCGAGCTGGGTAACGGCTGCCTGGAGGACGTCGCCGGTGGTCGGCTCGGCGATGAGGAGCGGGTTGAGCGCCTTGTTTTCAGACTGCGGCGGAGCGGGATTGAGGACGCTCTCCGCCTGCCGCAGCCGCGCTATGGCGGCCTCGTCCACCGCCTCGTCACGGGTTTTCACCAGCTTTTCGATGAACTGCCGGAAGCGTGGCAGCATCGCAGACTGCTCCTGCATGATCGCGCCCTTGCCCGCATCCGCGGTTTCCGGATCGATCAGCATCGCCTTGCCCCATTCGGCGGTCTTGGCACGCAGGTCGGTCTGGACCCGGATCATTTCCTTGAGTTCCTGCACCAGTGCTTCCTCCGCCAGCAGCGCGGAGCTTCCCGCGAGGACTTGCCCGAGTTCTTTCACAATCGCCTCGACCTCATCGTCTGCGGAGGCGATATGGCCGTGCGTCGCATCCTTTTCCAAGCGGGCGCTGCGCAGGTGACCGGCCGCTGCGGGCAGGCGGGTCGAGGCGACGTTTTCGAGGACTTCCCTGAAATTCGCCACCTTCTCACCACCGCCCTGTTCGAGCAGGCCGTTCGAGGCAAGGTCTTCGAGCAGGGAATCCACCTCGCCGGCGACCTTGTCGAGCCTGGCCGCCTCACCGCCCTGCCGGGCTTCGAGTTTCCTGAGGGTTCCTCCTTCATCGGCGTGGAGCGGAACGGCTGCCGCCAAGGAGACGAATCCGGCTGCCAGAAAAAGGAAAACGTGGGGGCACATTCGCATCATTTGGTTCCCTCCGGTGTGGTCAGCAGACTTTTGATTTCCTTGGAAACTTCCCGCTGTGAGAGGAAGGCCGCCTGCACGGCATCGTTGCGCGTGGCCAGCTCGCGGCGGAACCAATCCATGTATTCCTCGGTCGTGACGATGGAAAGCTGCCGCACCGGGGAGCGCGCTACCCTCTCCCCCGGTTCAGCCGGACGCAAGTCCATGGCCTCCAAGTGGTAGCTGATGCGCTGGCCGGGCGCGAGTGTGGGGATATGCTCCGCAAGCGCCCACGCAAAGCCATCCCCGGCGCTTGCACGACCTGCCGCCGGGGCCAGCGCGACGCGCCCTTTCCCGACCTTGTCCACGTCCTCGCCGCTGCCTTCGGCAACCGTCACTTCGTAAACCAGCGAAACCTCGCCAAGCCCGTGGTCGTCCTGGGCCATCCAATCGATCGAGACCTTCTTGCCGACCGTCGCCAGCCCGGACGACGGAGCTCCCTCGAAAGCGATCCGGGGCAGTGCGTCGGGCATAACGCGGACGCTGTATTCCACATCCCCGAAGCGGAAATTCCTGCCGCTGCCGCCCTCGGTCCACTCGAAGGAATAGGAAAACTTTTCGTCCGCCGTGAGCGCAAAGCTCAGCTCCATGCCGCCGCCGCCGACGTCTGCAGCGAGCTGTTTCCCGCCGTGGAGGACAGCGAGGGCGCCCACCGGTTTGTCGGTCGTGAGCCGCCACCGGAGACGCGTGCCTTCCGGCACCTCGAGGTTGAGCTGGTCGCTTGTCTCCGGCGGCCGCCCGAGATAGCCGGGGAAATCGAGTGTAACTTCCGCGTGAGTGATGCGGGGCGCGCGGACCACGGAAATCAGGAATTCCGCGGATCGGCAGTCCCCGGCCGTGACGAAATAACGCATGTCGCGCTCGGGAGCGTCGAGCGTGCGGCGGAAGCTGGCTCCGTTCGCGAGCTTTTCCATGGGCAGTTCGTTCCAAGCCCCGGCGCCGTCCGCCGGCCTGATGAAAAGGATCGCATCATCGGGAATCACTCCCGCAGCGGTGGCGGCGATCCCGGCTTTCTCCCCGAATGGAAGCAGCATGTCGCCGCTGATCCCGACGAGGCGGGTGCGCAGCGGATAGCTGGAATCGATGCCCGCCATCCGCTTGAACAACGCCGCGAAATGATCCGACCAGCGGATGCCCAGCGCACCCACGACGAGCAGCACGATGGAGGCGAAGGCGAGCAGTTTGCGAATCTGCGCGAAGTCGATGATGTCGCTGAACTTCAACTGCTGCGATTTGCCGACGGCGAAGTCCCGCATCGCCCCGAGCAACTCCGGCGAGGCTTGGTTTTGCCGGCTCATGCTCTCCAGCTCCGTGTAGGAAACGAGCGCCGACATCAGCTCGGGGTGCTTCGCCTCCACCTCGAGGGCGATACGGGTGGCGTTGTAGGGGCGGAGGTGGCGAAGCCAGTCGCGCCAAACCACCCATCCCAGCGTGCCCGTGCCGGTGAGGCCGAGGATGACGGAAACGGCGAGGGGCATCCTCGTTTTGAAAAGCAGCGCCCAGTCGATGAACCACCCGAGAAGGATGATCGCCGCCAGCCAGACCACGCTGCGGCCGATGCCGCGCAGGTGGCAGAAGCGGCGTTCGCGCTTCCATGTATTTCGCAGCTGCTCTTCGATGGTCATGTCTTTTGCGTTAGCCATGGTTCAAAGCAGATTCTCCCTCCTTCTGAGATACCACTCGAGGCCGAGCAGGAACACCAGCGGCAGATACAGCAGCGGAGTGTCCCACAGCTCCATTTCCCGGCTCACCACACGCGAAATCTCCGGCGCATCGAGATGATCGATCCAGTCCGCCAGCCCGCCCGCCGCAACGACACGGCCGCCGGAAGCCTTGGCAATGGCCTCGGCCATCTCATGTTTCGCCGCGGTGTCCCTGTCTTCCAGTGGATCGTCCGCCACGGAAATCCCCACCGTTCCGGTGATCTGCGTTTCCCCGTCCCGCCCGCGCAAAAGATACTCCCCATCCCGGCCCGCCACATGTGTGCCGAAGTATAGCCCCGGCGTCGCGGGATCAGGCACGAGCACCACTTCCTCGGCGGATACCTCCGCATCGGCGCGGGCGATGACCACCGTGTGGGAATCCTTTTTCACCGGCTCGTAAGCGTCGGAAAGGACATTCGCATAGATGCGGATCGGCTCGCCGGGATTGTAGCGCGAACGCTCGGTCTGGAGGGAAATCCGCTTGTTCTGCCCGAGCAGCCGCGACATCGCGAGAAACTGGATGGACTGCCCCCAGAAGCGGGCATGGTGGGCATCGCCGACCTCCAGCCGGAGTCGCCAGAGCCTGTCCGAGGCGACGAACATGCATTTGCCCTTTCCGTATGCCTGCCATGAAACAACCGGATATTCCGGCGCGCCCGCCGCACCGCCGGGCAGGTGCAGCAGGACATTGGCTCCCGGCTTCGCGCCCTCCAGGCTGGGCAGCTGCCCCAGCGGGCGCACCCTCGCCCAGATCCGCTGATCCGCTTCCGCATCGTCGGCCAGCGTGGTGATGGGGCTGCGGGTATCATCGACAGGCAGGCGCGGGTAGAGATCGTTTGCCACCGCTGTTGACTTCCCGACCCCGATCTTGACCGGAAGCACCCGTTCAAGCGGCGTGTCGCGGTAGCTCGCGGGCGCGCTTTGCGAGCCGGCCAGCATGATCAGCGAGCCGCCGTTTTCCCGAATCTGCTCTTCCAGCAGCTCCAGTTGCCCGGGCTTGAAGTAATTCGCGGAAACATCGCCGAGGATCACCAGATCATACTCGAAGATATTGCGGACATCGGCAGGGAATCCGCCCATGTAATAGGGCGACAGCTTTGGCAGGTCGGGATCTCCCTGGGTCATCAGGAAACGGGTGGTCAGGTGCGGATTGCGCATCAGCACCCAGCGCAGGTAGCGGAATTCCCACCGCGGGGATCCCTCCACATAAAGCACCTTGATCTTGTCCTCGATGATGCGCAGGCGCTGCGAGGCCATGTTGTTGTTCGGGTTCGAATCGGCGGCGGTGCCGTCGAGTTCAAAATCGAGCTGGAGGTTGCCGGTGGTCTGCTTCGGCTGGATGCCCAGCTCGACGAACTGCGTGCCGTCCTCCAGGAGGAGCGGTTCGACCTGCGTTTCCACTCCGTCGATTTTCAGCTTCAGCGCACCGGCCTTTCCGTCGAGGCCGCCGGATTGCACCCGCACGCGCAGGGTGACTAGATCGCCGTGGAACACCGCCTCGGGAGCGATCACCTCCGCGATCATGGCGTCCGGCGGCGCGGGCATTCCCACGGGGACGGTGAAAACCGGGACACCGCTCCGTTGCATTTCCGCAGCAACCCGCACCGGATCCTCTCCGTTCACCCATCCGAAATCGCTGAACACCATGGCACCTGCCAGTGGCAGGCCGGTGTAACGCCCGACGGCTTCGCGCAACGCATCGCCAATGCGCGACTCCGCGCCGTTCGCCTCGCGCGCCGCCAGCCATTGACCGCCATCCTCCGTCCCGCCCTCCGGTGCCAGCCCGCTGTCGAAGCTGAAAAACCTCACATCGAAGCGCTCGCCCGCACGGCGCAGCAAGTCGATTTGCGGGTGAGCGAAAAGCGCCTTGACCAGTTCAAGCCGCGAGGCGTCTTTGCGTTTCGCAAGCTGGTGCCGGACCGCATCCTCGGCCACCTTCTGGTCGAATGGCAGCCCGCCGAGAATCCTGGCCGCCTCGGCGAGCGCCTCGGTGGTCGTGCGCTCGTCCACCACGGCCATGCTCCGCGAGGTGTCGACCAGCACGAGCAAGGTCGGGCGGTAAGTTTTCGAATAGCGCACCTTGGCGGCGGGCATGGCGAGGATCAGAATCAGGATGGCCAGCGCAAGCAGGTGGCAGAGCGCCATGAGGGTGCGCCCCTTCGTGGGTATCCTGCGCACCGAGCGGTAGTGGAAAACCGTGTAGAGGGCCGCAGCGGCCAGGAAGACGCCCAGCAAGAACCCACTGCCCCGCATCAACACCTCGATGTCGATGAGACGCTGGCCCTCTTCCAGGTTGAGCAATCTGTGGGTCATTGTCAGGGGCTGTCAGGACCTTCGGGCGGCCGCCACCCGGCGCCGCCGCAGCGAGCTGGCGAGATCGCCGGAATCGGCATGTTTCTTGAGCGAGAGATGATTGGCCAAGAGTCCTTGGACGATGAAGGCGATGATGCCCGCGCCCAGCAACCCAAGTCCGAGGTCGCGGCCGCTGCGGCGGTTGATGGCGGCTTCCGCCAGCCCTTCGGAAACGATGTCCACCGGCAGGTCCTCCAGCCATTTCCGCAGCGCCCCGGCATCGGCACCGCGCACATCCGACTCGGCGGTATCGACGTTTGCCGCCAGCATGGCCCCCGCCCGGTCAGGTGTCGCGCCGATCCGGTGGACACCCGGAACCGAAGGGCTGAAAGTGCCGACGGTCGCGCCGCCGGACACTGTCACCCTGACCGGCACGCTCGTCCCCAACGGATCTGTCCACTCCACTTCCTCGCCCATCATGCGGCCGGGCAGCGGCACGGTGACAAGCTCCCCGACGATTCCCTGCCCCAGCTCCTCCGGGCTGGAAAGCATGGTGACGGACTGCTGCATGAGAATCATGAAAAGCGGATGCAGCGGCAGGTTGTTCCAACTGCGGTCCGCCGATGAGCTGCAAAGCAGCACGGGACGCTCCCGGCTGGCGACCCACAACGGCAACCTGCCGCCATCGAGTTCCAGGATGGTCTCGGCCCCCTCGCCGGGAATCACGCGGATCGCCTTCCGGAATCGCGCCTCGGCAGTGAGAGCCGGGGGAAGCCCACCGACCAGCCGTGCGATGGGATGTTCGCCCACCGGAGTGACAATCTGCCAGCCCTTGGTCGGATCTTCATGCCCCACCGCAAGGTCCAGCCGCGCCGGAAGCAAGGGGTCATCCCCTTCGACAAGCTGCGCATTGTAACTGTCCGGCACGACCTTGTCGCCAAGGAACACCATCAGGCCGCCGCCGGCAGTGGTGAATTCCCTGAGGCGCTCCCCCAGCTCTGCGGTGATCTCCGGGACATCGATCATGACGACCACATCGTATTCCCCGAGGTTCGCCCCGGTGGCGTCCGCCGCATCGAGATGCGTCACCTTGATGGGAGCGCGGTCATCGGGATTTTTCAGCCGCAACGCGCGGATCGCGTAGTATGCGCCCCGCGGCTCGCTGCCGCCGACATCGGAAATACCGCCATCCAGGCAGAGCACACGGACGGATGCACGGACACCGGCGATGAGATGGCGCTCGTTGTCATCAGCCAAGGCATCCGGGGAAAGCCGCGCGCTGAGGGCGACCTCCCCGGCGTTGTCAAAGGCAGTGAAAAATGAAACTTCCCGGTTCTCACCCGTCTCGAGCCGGCCGACATCCTGGCGCGACTTGAGCTGGCCGTCGGCAAAAAACTCGACCATGGCACCCTCCACCGGGCCTGCGCCCGCATTGCTCACTTTCGCAAGGAAACGCGCCGAGCCGTTCTGTTGGAGCGAGCCGGCCGAGTATTCCAGCGCCGTGAGTGCGAGGTTGTCATTTCCTTGGGAATCCACGGGAACCACCACCACGCGCGCCTGGCTGCCCAGTTTTTGCAGGCCGGCCCGTCCATGGTCGGAAAGCCGCTGCCAATCCGAAGCCTGTCCATCGGTGATCAGGTAACACTCGCGCGTCGGGGTCTTCAGCTCGGCGGCAAGCTCGGCAAGGATCTCGAGATTCCGCTCAAGGCCGAGGGGATGCGGGGAAACCCGCGCCGTTTCCGTCAGGCCGGCGGCAAACGCGGCGGGCTCGTGGCCGGTCCGGCGAAACAGCAGCTGCGGATGCTTGCTCATCAGCAGGATGCTCACCGGCGTGCCTTCGCCCACGGTGGCGAGAATCTCGCGGGCCTTGGCGACCGCCTTCTCGAACCGCGCGGGCTCGCCGTGGTTCATGCTGTAGGATGCGTCGATCCCGATCACCACCCCGGTATCGCCGGCGCCAGTGGCCTTGCCGGAGGCATGAAAAACCGGCCGGAGCAGCGCGGTGGCAACCAGCAGGAGCGCGAGGCAGCGCAGCACCATGATGAGATAATCCTCAATCCTGATTTTCTGGGAACGCGCGATCGCCGCTTTTTTCAACAACTCCATCGCCGCCCACGGAATCTCGTATTTCTGGTTCCGGCTCCACAGGTGGATCAGGATGGGCGTCGCCACGCCGAGCGCGGCCAGCGCGGACCAGAGCGGCAGTGAATTGAGGAAACTCATGGCGCTTTACCTCCGATGATGAAGGCGTTGTTCAGCTCGATCCCGCACGGATATGTCATCGGCCCTGCAACGTCGGCGGCAATCTCGAACTCCGCGGATTTTCCGAGATCGACCTCCACATCCACCCCCGCGCTATCCGGCGGGATGGTGAAAACCTGCTCCTTCCCACCGGCGCGGATGGTGGCCGTCATCGAGCTGCGGCCGCGGGCGAGCGGTGCGATCTTCGCGCGGAAACGCAAGCCCGCTTCCGCTTGCGGCAGCGTGTAGCGCATCACCGTCCGCGGATAGATCCGCAGCGCCCCATTCTCGGTCTCAACCGGCAGCGGCGGCGGGATCCGCCCGCTGCTTGCCGCCAGCTCGCCCTTGAGCGCCGCGAAAGGAGTCATCGCCCCGCCGGTGCCACGGCTGATCCGTGAGACATCCGCAAGGACAAGCTTCTGTTTCCCCAGCGCTTCGTGGTCGAGGATGATCCCGTCGCCCTCCAGCGCCAGCTTGCCGGTGAGCCGGCTGCCATCCGCCAGGACAACGGCGTCCACCGCGTTGTCCGCGGTCTTCGCTGCGGAAAAAACATACGCCCGCACCCGGGCCCGGGGCAGCGGGAGCACACCGAGGGAGCAGTTGATTGAAATGTTGCCCTCGCGGATCCAGAGAAGCTCGCCGGGTATCTCGTTGCCGTTTGCGTGGATCAGCGTGCCGGCCTTCGCCTCGACCGGCGCACCGGGCTGGAAAAGGGCCTGCGCGACCGCGGCGACCGGCAGCTTCATCTCGCCGAACCGCGCATGGCTGACGCGCAGCTCGCCTTCCCCAAGCCCCAGCACCTCGGCGACCAGCTGGTCCCCGTTCATCAGCACCAGCTGCGTTCCGGCGACCGACTCCGCCGCCCCGATGCCGGTCTCCCAGCGCGAGAGTTTCTCAAAAGCCACCGGCTGCCCGCCGATCTTGAGTTCGCCACCCTCGATCACGGACTTGCCCTCGAGCCTTCCCGAATCCGTTTCGACATAACCGCGCGACCCGGCTTCCTCCGGCGGCGTTGCGATGATGCGAACCGCGCCTTTCGCATCCGGGCTCTGGCAAATACAATCGACCGTCACATATCCGAAGGAGGAAGTGCTCGTGTCGAGCACCTGGATCCGCGCCTGCTTGCCGCGCAGCCCTTTCACATCGAAGGCCGCCCACTCGAGCAGGTCGTCGTCCCTGCCGGTGGCACTCCGCGCGACCTCGCCATCCACCAACAGGTTGATGCACGCCTCGCCCGGCAGGTTCCCGCCGCTGATCAGGAAGGTGATATAGTCCAGCTTGATCTCAAAAGGCGGAGTCACCAGCTCCGACCTGTGATTGTCATACAGCGTCGTTTTGCCCGCAGCCTGGGCCTCATCGCTGAGCGGCACCGTGGGACGCCAGGTGGTGTAAAGCAATCCCCCGGAGCGCACGCCGAACCTGCCGAAACGGATGGCATTCGGGATCATTCCATTCCTGGCCCCGAACGCCTCGTGATAGTCCGGCGGCACCGTCCAGCCGGCGGGCCCGCCGCGGAGGTATTGCTCGTCCCAGATTTCAATTTCCCCCTGCCGGACAAGCCGCGGAAGCGGCTGCTGTGCGGAAACCCGGCAGAGCGGAAACAGAACAAGAGCCACCAGAAGCAACCCCCGCATCACGGAGACCCGCCCGCTGATCTCCGGTTCCTGACCTCCGCTCCTCATTGGTGCATCAACCCCCGTTGCAGCAAATAACCCGAGAGCACATGCTCGATCGGCTCCGCCGTGTTGACCAAGACATAATCGACCTCCGCCTTCGCACATGCGCCGCGGATCCCGGAGATCAGCTTGTCGAGTTCCTTCAGATAGTTTTCCCGCAATCTGTCCGGCTGGGTCACCAGTTCGCCGTCGTCCTCCAGGCCCACGAACTTGGAGGTGCCCTTGAACGGAAACTCCAACTCGAACGGATCCAGAATGTGGAAGACGATCACGTTGTGCCCCCGGAAACGGAGGTGGTTGATGCCCTTCACGAACTCGTCCGTGCTGTCCAGCATGTCGGAAAAAAGGACCACCACCCCGCGCCGCGCCATCCGGTGCGCAAAGTTGCCCAGCACCGCGCCCACGTTGGTCCGGGGCTTCGGCTCTACCCTCTCGAACGCACGGGAAATGTCGTTGATGATCCCTTTCCGGCTCTTCGGTGGAAGGATGGTCTGGATCTCGCCATCGAAGACCGCCGCACCCACCGAGTCGCCCTGATCGGTGATCAGGTAAGCGAGGCTGGCCGCCATGTATTTCGCATACTCCAGCTTGGTGATCTTCCCGGACCCGTAGGTCATCGAGCCGCTCACATCGACGAGCAGGTTCGAGACGAAATTCGTCTCCGCCTCGAAGAGCTTCACATAGTAACGGTCCGAGCGGGCGTAGCTTTTCCAGTCGATCGCCGAGGCTTCATCGCCCGGCACATACTGCCGGTATGCGGTGAACTCGCTGCTGATGCCGCGCGCCGGGCTGCGGTGCATCCCAATGCGCACCCCCTCGACCACCTGCCGCGCCACCACGTCCAGGGAGCCGATTGAGCCAAGGATTGCCGGATCCAGATACTTAGCTTGCATGAGCGGTGGCCTTGCCGCTGTTCTTCAACTCACCGGATGCAGGGATATCCTTGAGAAGTTTACGGATCACGTCGTCGGTGGTCACCCCGTCGGACATTGCCGCGAAATTCAGGCCGATGCGGTGCCGCAGGACGGGCAACGCAAGCGCATCGATATCGTTCATGGCGACATTGAAGCGCCCGGCGAGCACCGCCCGCGCCTTGGCCGCGTTCATCAGGTTCAGGCAGGCGCGCGGGCCGCTTCCCCAGGAGATCCAGTCCTTGATGTAAGCGGGGGCGCTGTCGTCCGCCGGGCGTGTGGCGCGCACCAGGCGCGCGATGTAGTGCAGCAGGTGGTCGGCCACAGGCACCCGGTTCACCAGCTTCTGGAGCGAGAGAATGTCCTCTTTGAACAGCACCGGGGTGAGCGGCTCGGGTTTGCTCCTGCCCACCACGCGCATGATCTCCACCTCCTCGTCGAGGCTCGGGTAATCGACATGCACCTTGAACATGAACCGGTCCAGCTGCGCCTCCGGCAGCGCGTAGGTTCCCTCCTGCTCCAGCGGATTCTGTGTGGCCAGCACGAAGAACGGCAGATCCAACGCATAGCCTTTTCCGCCGGCGGTGACCATCTTCTCCTGCATCGCCTCCAGCAGCGCGGCCTGCGTCTTGGGCGGCGTCCGGTTGATCTCGTCGGCCAGGAGGATGTTCGAAAAGATCGGCCCTTTGGCAAACTGGAACGAGCGCCTGCCAGTCTCCGGATCGTCCTGCAGGATTTCCGAGCCGGTGATATCCGAAGGCATCAGGTCCGGCGTGAACTGGATCCGGTGGAAGGAAAGCGACAGGCACTTCGAAAGCGAGCTTACCAGCAGGGTTTTCGCCAGCCCCGGCACACCCTCCAGAAGCACGTGTCCACCGGCGAAAATGGCGATCAGCGACTCGTCGATCACCTCCTCCATCCCGACAATTGTCTTGCGCAATTCCGCGATGATCCGATCCCGCGCTTCGCCGAGACGCTTGACTGCGGCGACGTCGCCGGACCCCGGCTCAATGGTGTGGTGGTCTGTCATTTTCGCAGTGTCTGATTTCCTTCCGGAAAAAGTTTGTCCGGTGCTCGTTCGCAACTGGGTCTTGCACTCTGGTCATCATCTGCAATACCGCCCCCCTTTGGCAATCCGGTTTTTGAACATTCTCTCGTGCTCCGGGGCTGATGGTGGAGTGCCGGGTTTGAAACCCGCGATTCAGTTCACTCAGCGGGTAACCACCAAGGCATCGATGCCAGCCGCTCGCCGGTGGCGATGGGCGTCTTCACCGCGTTCAGGATGCGGGCGATGTCATCCATCGTTCCCGGCCAGCAACTCGGCCAGATCCTCGACCGCCCGGACGACCGCGCGGGGGGTGCCACTCGAGTGTCGCCTCGCCCCAGCCATACAGGTCGGGCTGGTCGGTGATCACTTTCACAAACACCCGGTTGCGCATGCGCGCATGGCAGACGTGGGTTTCAATGCGTTCGATCTTCATGGGTGCGGGTGGCGAATTGAACTGACCGCTTCCAGCGCGGGATTCCTCCATGGGACATGCTGTGGAAAGCGTTTTTTCATGAAGAAATCCGACCTCATGAGGTTCAGGCCGGTTCGAAGAAGCCGCGGACCTGGCGGATGCGGCGGTAGCTGGCGGGCGGCACCCCGAATCGGCCCTTGAAGGTGCGGGAGAAGTGGAACGGGCAGTTGAAGCCACAACGTTCGGCGACGATCTCGACGGTCGCCGCCCGATCGACGAGCAGCCGGGCGGCCCGCTGGAGCCGGGCCTCGACCAGCCACATCTTCGGGCTCATGCCGGTATGCGCCTTGAACAGGCGGCTGAAGTAATCCGGGTTGAGACGGCAGGCCCGCGCCCACGCCGCGACCGTCACCGGTCCATCGAGCCGCCGCTGGATCCATTCCTGAGCCGCCAGCACATGATGCACCGTTTCCGGGCTGCCCTCCGCCGCCCCCGGCTCGGGGCGGATGGCCTCCAGCAGCGCGGCCAGCCAGTCGAAGATCGCGCCGGTGACATGGAAGTTGCGCCACCGGCTGTCGGTGTCCAGCGCATTGAGCACGGCGGCGAACCGCCCGACGTAGGCTTCCGGGTCCGGCAGCCGGTAGCGGCGCCGGTAGGCGTGCCGCAGCAACACGTTGGCGGTGTTGTCACGGTTCAGCGAGAGGCAGGCCGACAAGCTCGTCTGCGGATGCTCCGGGTCCTGGCTGCCCGAGAACACGTCGCCGCCGCGCAACACGACCAGCTCGCCCGGCCGCAACGGCACCTCCACTCCATTGACCAGCAGCCGGCACAATCCGTGCTCGAGGTAGAAAAAACAGATCAGATCCGCCGCCAGGCGCGACGGCTCGATCGCCCACTCCGGATCCCCGCCCCAGCGGCCGAACCACTTCACCCGCAGCCCGAGCGTGGTCTCGAACCGCGGCTGCCAATCGTGATGGTAGGGAAGGTCGGACATGAATGGCGCTGAATGCAAATCTCCATGGAAATCCCCGGCCTGCCTCAGGACTGATTCCGGCTTCGGTTCATGCACCGGTTTCCTCCACGAAGTCGAACAAATACAGCACCACGCCCGCATGGCAACTGTACCACCACTGATTGAACAGCATCACCGCATAGATGACGCTGCTGGTGAATTCCTCGATGACCTTTTCGGTCTTGGGATCGACCCGGAACGGCCAGGTGCTATCCGGCCGCTGACGCTTGCGCAGCGTCTCGGCGATCGCTTGCGCGGCTTGAAGGAACCGTGCCTCGCGGGTCGCCTCATGCAGATCGAGATAAGCCAGCGCCATGATCGCCGCCTTGTCGGGCATCAGGCCGGTCTGGTCGCGGAAACCGCCCGGCTTTTTCTCCTCGAAGGTGCTGTAGGGCAGACTGCCGTAGGCCCAGTCGGCGGGTGTGCTGTGGGCGATGTTCCAATCCGCGAGTTGGATCGCCTGCTCAAGCGCCCGCTTGTCCCGGGTCCGCTTCCAGTGGCCGAGGAAGGTTTCGATCAACAGGGAATGATGGAACGCGGGGTAGGAAACAAAGCGGTCGATGGAGCCGGGAAACGGGGTCCCGTCGTGCTGCAGGTTCGAGTAGTAGACCCACGGCATCTGGGTCTGACCGTTCTCGTCCGTGAGGGTTTCGGGCGGCCCTTTGAACCATTTCAAGTGGCCGTCCAACAGGAAAGCCATGCCGCGGCGGATCGTTTCCTCGTATGACTGGAGCGGCAGCAGCTTGCCCTGCTCGTCGCGTTTCACCTCGGCGACGGTCATCAGCGACTTCCAGTCCGCCGCCCCGGCACTGCGGCCGGGCACTGCGACGACCATCAGGAAGAGACCGACTGCGAGGCTTCTGCCCAGGAAGATTGGATTCATGTGGTGGTGGTTTGATTGAATGGTTCGGTTGTCCTCCAGTGTCTCGGGCCGCGAAGGCACCGGCTGACGGTGTTCCGTCAACGACGCAAGCCTGCACGAGGTGGGCGCGAATGGAAATGAAGGGACGGGCGGTTTTTCATGTACAAATCCGACTTTTTGGGGCGGTCCGGGGCGGTTTCTCGCAGGAAAGCGCGGCTTGATGGCGGGAAACGGGGCATCTGCGAGGGAAGCTTGGAGTGCCGAAGGCACGGCCGGAAGGTAGCCGGGTGTGGATCCCGCCTTGGCGGGAGGAACGCCCGGTTTTTGGGGATCACGATGAACCCGCCCTGGCGGGGCGGCAGAGAGCTTCGGCTCCGGCTTCCCGCCACCCTAAGCTGCTGGTGCCGCCTCCGGGGCGCTCGAATATGAGGAGGCCGGATTCCGGGGGTTCCGCGTTGCTTCACCTACGGCTACCTTCCGGCCGTCCCTCCGGGACTCGCGGGATCCTGACGGAATCGCAGACACCCACGTTCTCCGGGTGCCCGCTATTGGCGAGTCGGCAACTTTCCCGGCGGGCACACCGTGACAGCATCGGCGATCGGATAAGATTGGTCCACCGGCGCGACGATGAAGGTATGATCGGGTTCGACATCAGAGACGGCCTGGTGGAAGCCGCGGGTGGGAGCGGGAGCCGAGGAGGCCTTGAACTCGAAAGCTAGGCGGCGGCGCCCCTTTTCGAGCACGAGGTCGAGTTCGACCCCGGTGGCGGTGCGGAAGTGGCTGGCCCGCCAGCCGGGGTGGGCGTGGAGGACCTGCTCGAGCGCGAAGCCCTCCCACGAGGCCCCGAAGACCGGGTGGCCGCGAAGATCTTCATGCGATTCCAGTCCCAGCAGGGTGTGCAGCAGTCCGCTGTCGCGCAGGTAAACCTTGGGGCTCTTGACGAGGCGCTTCTTCAGGTTGGGAAGCAGCGGCGGCAGGCTGCGCACCATGTAGGTTTGCGCCAGCATGTCGAGATGATGACCCACCGTGGCATGGGTGACGTCGAGCGACTGGCCGAGCTGGGACTTGTTGAGGAGCTGCCCGTGGTGGTGGGCCAGCATCTGCCAGAGCCGGTGCAGCGATTCTGCCGGAACCCGGAAGCCGAGTTGCGGGATATCCCGTTCCAGGAAGGTGCGGATGAATTCCTCCCGCCAGCGATAGGAGCGCGCCTCGCTGGCGGCGAGAAAGCTGTCCGGAAAACCGCCGCGGGTCCACAGCCGGGTCTGGTCCTCCGCGGCGACTTCGGACAGCCGAAACGGCGTGAGTTCCACCTGGGCGACCCGCCCTGCGAGGGATTCACCCGTTTGTCGAAGCAGCACCGGTGAGGCGGAACCGAGGAGCAGGAAGCGCCCCGGCCCCCGCTGCCGGTCGATGATCCCCCGAAGCTGCGGAAAGAGGTCCGGCATGCGCTGCACTTCGTCGAGAATGACCAACTCACCTGCCAAGGGATCCAGAAAGGCATCCGGATCGGTCAGTTTGCGCCGGTCCGCTAGGTTCTCAAGGTCCAGGTATGTGCTCGGCCGACCCAGCTCAGCCGCCAGCAGGTGCGCCAGGGTCGTCTTTCCGCACTGCCGGGGGCCGGTCAGAACCACCGCCGGAAACTGGGCGAGCAATTCCCGCAGCTCGCTGGATTGGATCCTCGGATAAGGTTGCATAATGATAAACTGTCAATCAATATGCAATTTTGCAAGGCGAAAACGGGAAGGGTGGGGCGTGCCGCTCCGCCCCGCGATCAACGGCCCGGATGCAGCTTCCCGACGACCTCGCGGACGGTGGACTTGACGTCGATGCGCGGGCAGTCGAGTGCCAGTTGGGGGTGAAAATGCCTTGGAGTTTTATGATGCGGGTAACGGGCGGCGTGACAAGCGCATCCGGCACTGCCTGCGCCCGGGACATGGGAAAACACGGGAATTTTCATGAACAATTCCACAATCCGGGAAAGTCCGGCGGGGTTGCGGGCGGTTTTTCATGTATCAATCCGACTTTTTGGGCGCGGCGGCGGTGATCCTCCGCCAGTCATTGGCCGGGCCATTTGGCCGAAATGCAGTGCCTGTTTCCGCGTAGAGAGGTTCATGCAAAGCGGGTTTCCTCAACGAATCACGGGTCTTGCGGGATCATTTTCCCGCGTTTTCACGGCCATGCTTCCCCCGGCGGGCACCGTCGGCACCCTGTGCCTCGCCACCTGGCTCGGTTGCGCCGTGGTTCGCGCCGAAACGGCCCCGGAGATGTCCACCGTGCCGGCCGACCTGGAGATTCCGGAGATGAGCGAGGGGGCCCCCGGGCCGGGAAAACGGGTGCGGCTCGCACTTTTCGCCAACACGCCTGCGGTGGTGCTCCACCTGCCCGGCGATTGGACCCCCGAACGACGGTTTCCCGTGCTGATCGAACTGGCGGGCAATGGAAACTACAGGAACGCCTATGGCGACGTCAGCACCGGACGGCCCGAGGACAGCCGGCTCGGCTATGGGTTGAGCGGCGGCAGGGGCTGGGTCTGGGCCTGCCTGCCCTTCCTCAACGAGGCCGGCGATGGCGTCGCGACCACCTGGTGGGGCGATGCGCCGGAATTCCGGCCCGACCGCACGGTCGCCTTCATCAAGCGCGCCGTGCCCGCCCTCTGCAAACGATTCTCGGGCGATCCGCAGCGCGTGATCCTCTGCGGCTTTTCACGGGGTGCAATCGCCGCCAACGCGATCGGTCTGCACGACGACGACATCGCCCGGCTGTGGCGCGGATTCGTCTGCTTCAGCCACTACGATGGCGTCCACGAGGACTGGCCGTTCGCCGGGGCCTGCCGGCGTGCGGCCCGCGCGCGCCTTATGCGGCTGGCCGGACGGCCGCAACTGGTCTGCCATGAATCAACTGCCGGATGCCTGAACCTCGCGGCCACCCGCCGCTACCTTGAATCATCGGGAATCGCCGGCGACTTCACCTATCATGAAACCGGCTTCCGCAACCACAGCGATGCGTGGGTGCTGCGGCCCTCGCCAGCACGCCTCGCCGCCCGGGAATGGCTGGCGCGGGTTGCCGGACCGTGAGCAACGACGCGTTCAGCGGGTCCGCCCGGGTGGTCGGAATCAGGACACCAGGAGGCCCAGCGGTGGAACGGCTCGGAATCAGGCAGCCCGGGCCTGGCGGCGGCGGATCAGGCCGGCGGCACCGAGCAGCAGGCTCGTGACCGGGGTCCGTGATTGGGGTCATGATTGGCGTCAGTCCTTGGTTTTAAGTGTCTTCTCGTGCTTCTTCAATTGTTTTGAGGCCTTGGGATCCCTGCGCATGCGGTGCAGCAACTGGCTCATCGACGCGGGATGCCCCATTGCCAGCCGTCCGGCGATCCAATCGTTTTCCACTGCCGTCCGGCTCTTGATCATGGCGGCGCAAACCACTTTCCGGGGATCGTTTTTCCTGAGCCGCATGAGTTCCTCCCGTGATTCGGGCAGGCCGAGTTCCCTGGAAAGCATGGCAACGATCCTCTCCGCTAGCTCCGGTTGTGTTCCCGCACCGCGTCTCCAGCAGCAGATGGAAATGGTTGCCCATCAACACCCGCGCATGCACCCGCCAGCCGTGGCTCGCGCAGACCCGCTCCAACCCATAGAGGAACGAATCATGGTCGTTCTTGCCCACGAAGATCGGGGAGTTCGACGGCATCGCCGGTGACAGGCTTCGACTGCCCGTCGATGCACAAGCTCTACATCGACAAGCCGATGCACGGGCACAATCTGATGCAGGCCATCGCCCGGGTGAACCGGATCTTCCGCGACAAACCGGCCGGACTGGTGGTGGACACCATCGGCATCGCCACCGACCTCAAGGAGGCGCTGAGTTTCTACTCCGACCGCGACCGCGGGAACACCGGCATCGACACCGACGAGGCGGTCCGGGCGCTGGAACAATGCCTCGACGTGCTGCGCTCGATGTTCCACGGCTTCGACTACGCCCCGGCGCTTGGGGATGACCCGGCGGCCCGCCTGCGGATTCTGGGGCTGGTGCTGAACCACGTCTACGGACTGGAAGGCGACGGCGAGGAGGCGAAGAAGAAGGCCCGGCAGCGGTTCCTCGACGCCGTGGCGGGGCTGGAGCAAGCGTTCAAGCTGGCCTCCGGTCGGGAGGAAGCGGCAGCGGTGGCGCTGGAGGTGGCGTTCTTCTGCGCGGTGAAAATCGCCATGAAGAAGTTCGAGGATGGCCAAGGCGGCGGCGGGCTCCGTGGCCGGGACCTCGACGCGGCCATCGAGCTCTGGTCAACCAGTCGGTGTCCTCCACCGAGGTGATCGACCTCCTGAGCGTGGCGGGCATCCAGAGTCCGGACATTTCCGTGCTCAGCGAGGAGTTCCTCCGCGAGATGGCCGGAATGGAGCACAAGATCCTGGCCGTCGAGGCGCTGCGCAAGCTGCTTCAGGGGGAAGTGAAGAGCCGGACCCGCACCAACGTCGTGAAGAACCGACAGTTCTCCGAGCGGATCGAAGAGGCGATGGCGAAGTATCACAACCGGGTGATCGACGCCCTCCAGGTGATCGAGGAGCTGATCCGGCTGGCCCGCGACTTGCGGGAAGAACCCGTGGACGGCCTGACCGCCGAGGAAGCTTCCTTCTACGACGCCCTGGCCGACAACCAGAGCGCGTTGGAGCTGATGGGCAACGAGGAGCTGCGCTTGATCGCCTCGGAACTGGTGAAGAAGGTGCGCGACAACGCCGGCTTCGACTGGTGGAAATTCGATGACCGCCGGAAGCGTATCCGAGTCGCCGTGAAGCGTATTCTCAAGAAGTTCGGCTACCCGCCCGACCTGCAGGACGCCGCGATTAAAACCGTGGTGCAGCAGGCCGAGGCGCTTGCAGCGGAGGTTAAATAAGCCATTGCACGGATAAATTTCTACAAATGATGCTGTAATGCGTTTCTGGTGGGTCAATCATAAGCAGGTAGGGCGTTTGGCTGGAAGTTCCGACTCATTGATAATCAATTCCTCCAATCTATCAGAAACGGAGCGATGAGAACGATTTTTCAATGATTGGTAGCCTCCAGCCAAACGTCCTGCATAAGCAGGCATTTCGCCAAATTTATGCTTGATCTCGTAGGTAAATTTTCATATTTTGTTTGCGTTGCTATTTTTTAAGCATTTTTTTGAATCTGCTTACATTTAAAATAAGTCTTAAAAAACCTCACAATACACGACAATTTTTCGAGCAAACGGCCATCTAACAATATAATTCAGGAAATCGGACAGGCGATTTGCGAGACTGACAGGAGCGTGCAGCATCCGATTGAGGCTTTCGAATCCCTGGCGGAACACACTCTTGGCTCGGTGGCCGTGCGACTTGGGTTTGATTCCGTTCTCTTGCTCCAGCTTGCGGCCCCATTGATAACTCAGCGCGAAGGCCACGGCCAGCACGCCCATGAGTTTGCTGATGCGGCTGCCTTTGGTCATGTGGGTGTCCTCGAATTGGCAGCCGCGCCGTTTCAGATGACTGAAGAGTGTCTCGATGCCCCAACGCATCCGATAGATTTCGAGCGCTTCGTCACCGTGGAAGGCATCGCTGATGACCGCCAGATGGGCATCGCGGCCGTTCCTGATGCGCTTGGCGGCGAAGTGGACCTGCATTCCGAAAACCTCATGCAGCCCGCCCGCCAAACGTCTCCAGCGGTTGCGCTCGCACCACCGGGAGGCGGCTTGTCCGCCGACCATGGTGTTGGCTTTCACTCGGACCACGAACGGGATTTCCATCAGCCTGAGCCACGAAAGCCAGCGATCGCCGACAAACTCCCGGTCCATCGTCAGTGCCCGGATGTCCGGGTGCGGCAAGATGGAAAGCACCTCCTGCATGAGCGCGATGCGGTGGCCACTCTGGGAGTTGCCGCGCTTGGTGGCCTTCGGCAGGACCCGCCATGCGATGGGCAGGCCGACACCGTTGAGAATGACACTGACCACCAGGATGTTGATGTGGGTTTTTCCGAACTGCCAGTTGGTGCGGTCCATGGCCAGTATCCAGCCGTTCTCAGGCTTCGGGGCGAGGGCGAGGACAAGTGCGCCGACGCGCTTGGCGGGAAGCGAGCAAGAGGCGAAGAACCTCTGGAAACGCCGATAGACCGACTCATCCTTCGCGACGGTGTGGGGACGGCGGGCAAGCCAGACGAGAGAAACCGTGCGCTGGCCGATGACCGCCAGAACCAGCATCAGAAAGCAGGTCAGGCGGGCTTTTGGCAACCCCATGATGTGGCCTGAAATGTTCGCGAAGAGCCTCCATGCTGACTTCGTCGGCTCGGGGATCGTATTTCTTGTCTTTCACAACCAACGACTTACACCCCGGGTCGCCATTTGTTAAGATTTCTTGAATTTTGTCGTGTAGTTTGATTCACCTTGACAACCGCGGCCTGGGGCAGGAGTTTTGAGTTTTGAACATTTGATCGTCCTTGACCAGTGTCAAAATTCACTCGTAAACAGAAATACATATAATCTATGAAAAAAAGCTGCAAGTTAGGCAATTGCCTCGCTGGAATCGGCGGGATGACCGCCTTGGCCACGTCTCACTCCCAAGGAGCGATTGTGCAAATTAATCTTGGTGACTTGGGACTTACCACCGGGATTAATGCGGGGATCTCCACAGGGGCTAAGGTCACAATTGCCGACTGGCTCGGCGCGGGCACTGGAACTCTTAAAGTCTACAACCAATACCAAAATTATTACTCGAATGCCCGCCTCATCGGGTTAAACGGCGGATGGCACTGGTCGAATGCGTTTCTGGATTTTGCGGTTTCGGGCTCAGGCTTTGCATCCCCGTTCAATTTCAGTGCCGGCGCGA
>JBMTCD010000014.1:0-31680 GCA_049430545.1 Luteolibacter sp. | reverse complement strand
GGCCCCCTTTCAGTGTTTGATGCGAGTCGCTCCATGCCCCATGCCCGGAAGCGCATGCGTCAGTTGAGAGGCTTCGAAATTGTATGAAACTCAAGATCCAACGCACCCTGCGGAACAACCGAGGCTTTGCCTTGGTTGTCACACTTTCATTGATGATCCTCCTCACCCTGCTCGCGGTGGGCTTGTTGAGCCTCTCGGCAGTTTCATTGCGGGCCTCCTCCCATGGCTCGGCCCAGGCCGAGGCCAGGTCCAACGCCCGTCTGGCGCTCATGATCGCCATCGGCGAACTCCAAAAGGAAATGGGGCCGGACATGCGCGTGAGCGCCGAATCCGCACTGTTGGATTCCAACGCCGATACGGAAGCCATCGAGGGCGTGGCCCAGTCACGCTGGCTTGCCAGCTACGACTCTTGGGGCAGCTGGCTGAATGCCGCATATTCTCGCCCCGGCAGCAGCAGCTCGTTGAAGATCACCGATACCTACAAAGCCGGACGCTATCCGATGTTGCGCCGCTGGCTGCTTTCTCTGCCGTCGGGCAAGGAGACCGACATCAATGCACCGAACGCGCTGCCGTCCGCCACAGACCCGGACTGGGTCAAGCTGGTCGGCAAGGGCAGCCTTGGATTCGATGACGAAGACCCCGGTATTTCCGATGAACAGAAGAACAAACGGCACCTGGTCACCCGGGCCTATCTCACGCCGGTCGGCAACAACGGCCGCAGCGCATGGTGGATCAGCCCGGAAAACCACAAGGCCCGCATCGACATGGCCAGGCAGCCCCGCGAACTCGATCCCGGCGTTTGGGAAACCGCCCACGGCGACTCCGCGGAAGTCGGCGTGGGCTCGCTGCCAGGGTTGGGGCCCCTTGATTCGGACGCGGTCCCAAGCGGCAAACTCATCACTCCGCAATCCCTGCGGCCAGCAGGGATCGTGGAAGGAATCGTCCAAAAGCACTTCTTTGACTTGACCGCAACAAGCCGCGGCGTCCTGGCCAGCGTGCGCACCGGACATCTCAAGAAAGACCTCAGCCTGCTCTTCGAAAAGCGCAGGGCGGCCTTGCCGGCTCCATACATCTTCACGCCCCGTGACGTCCGTGAACCTTCGATCCGGCCAATGAGCCCGGAAATCGCCGGCAGAGCCGCGCTCCCCGCGCGCCATTTCGCCTCATGGACGAGCATGCGGCATTTCTACCGGATGTATCGGCAGGACAGCGATGCAAAGGCCCCGGGCTGGGGTGAGGGCGGAATCGGCGGAACCCCGGGACTCAAGTGGACGGGGGCCAAGCCCTGGACGGATTGCGTGATGAGCGTGGTTGGCGCCGGGCGGAATGGCGCGGATACCTATCATCGTTTTCCGGTGCTGGTGAATCTCACCTACATCCTGAGCCTCAAGACCGACCGCATGCCCAGCGGTGGCATCACCGGGAGATACAATTTGTACTACGTCGCATCGCCGGTCTGCGTGTATTGGAATCCCTACAACGTGGAGCTGCGCGTGCCCGATGGCAAATTCGCAATGCGGTCGTTTTTGGCCCAGGTCCATACCATGGATGGGCAGTTTTTCCTGGGAAGTACATGGAACAAGGAGGAGGCTCTCCGGTTCGACGACGACTACGCGCGGATGATGTCCGGCAACGGGCAGGACATCATCTTCAAACCCGGCGAGTTTCGCATCTTCGCTCCAAAAGCGTCCAGTCTCGTCTCAAAAGACAAACTGGACATGATGCCCGAATTCGATCCCCAGGCATTCGGCGGGTTGTTAGCCGGCCCGGGTGCCTACACAGAAGCTGAAAAGCCGAGGTTCCAGATGCGGTTCAGCAACAAGATCAACGGCTGGAAGTTCAATTTCCGCTATGGCAACACGCCCGCCTCGCTCGTTTTCCTGCATTATTGGTCGCCCATCGGCGACAACAACGGTGGCAACTACAGCAATCCGGCGTTTCATCATCACGTCGACTGGTTCAATATCTCGCAGCTCTACACCTCCATCAGCCAGCCCAACAATCCGGATCCGTGGGTGTTCGATGGGGAGCTTCTGCCCGTGGGATATTTCCAGCTGGCGCTCAAGGGGAATCGCGACCACGACTATCCGTCCATTCGCTGGGAGAAGGATTGGCGCTGCCGGAACTGGATCCAGGCCCCTCCGTTCTACGACGGAAAAGGTCTCTACATGTCCGAAAACGCAATCATCGCGCACACACAGAGAATCGACAGCCCCTTCGAGTTGCGGTTCGGTCCGCTGCTGGGAGCAGGGAAGGATGTGGACGACATCATCCAGCACGTGGGTCCAAACGCCATCATGGGGGCGGAGGAGCGGGTGACCGCCGTCCCTTGCCTTGAACTCCCCACCGCTCCCATCGGCAGTCTTGCCGGATTCGCCACGATGAGAATTCAACCGGGCTGGGTGGACACCGCCGCACTCAATCCGGATTGGAAGATGGGCACCGCCCCTGCGCCCAACAATGACAGCTCGGGCAATTCCCTTTATCGCGCCGAATCAAAGGCGTGGGCCTACCAGAGCGGCGTCACGGGACCCGGCATCGGCAATTCATTTCTCCATCCGGTGATTCCGCGCACCGATGTTTACCGGTTCCTCAACAATTCCATCAGCATGGACATGAAGAACGTCTCTAACATCGACGCCGGCTACACCCCGGTCAACACCAAGGCCTACTGCGACTATTGGGATCACGTGCTGCTGCTCAACGATGCCCTTTGGGACGACTACTTCGTGTCCTCGCTGGCCGACCAGCGGAGGCAGGGGCAGTCCGTCGGAGAGAGTCTCCAACAGAACCTCGCCCGGCTCGAGAATGGCGACGATATGGCAAACTCACGCTACATGCCCTGGTTCGGCAGCCGCGCGGCCGGGGAGGTGAAGGGTGAGCTGGAGGCGGCGGAGGGCTACCTCAAGGCGGCCGCCTGCCTGATGGTCGACGGGATGTTCAACGTCAACAGCACCTCGGTGGATGCCTGGCACGCGCTCTTCGCCGGCATCCGCGAGCGCAAGGTGGTCTATCGCGACAAAAATGGCACGCTCAAGACGGTTGCCGTTCCTTCGGACAAGCGGATTGCCATCTCGCGCTTCAACACCGCCACCACCGACCAGGAATGCACCGACCCGGAATATGGCTTCACCCGCGACGATGGCATGCA
Organism: Luteolibacter sp.; assembly: GCA_049430545.1. Taxonomy (GTDB): domain Bacteria; phylum Verrucomicrobiota; class Verrucomicrobiia; order Verrucomicrobiales; family Akkermansiaceae; genus Luteolibacter. Next base: position 28,529 of record JBMTCD010000014.1, on the reverse strand, counting down.
GGCGTGGTCCGGGGTGCGTTTCCTGAGCGACGCGCAATTGCGCAAGCTCGCCGAGGAATGCGTGAAGCAGGTCAAACGGCGCGGACCCTTCCTGAATTTCTCGGAGTTCATCAACCGCCGGCTTTCCAACGACCAGCTGGGTGTCACGGGAGCCTTGCAGGCCGCAATCGATTACGACGACGCAAGCCCCGAGGCCGGTTCGATCAACTACGATTTCAAGAAAAGCGACTTCATGCTCAAGACCAGCGATCTGGGCAACCATGCCTTCGCCACTCCGGAAGCGGCGGTCGGCTCCCGCTACGCCGGCATTCCCGGATATGTCATCCAGTCCGATCTGCTCAAGCCGATTGCCAACACCCTTTCGGTGCGCGATGACACCTTCCGCATCCGTGCCTATGGCGAGTCACGCGACGCGGGCGGCAAGCAGGTTGTCGCCCGCGCCTGGTGCGAGGCGATCGTCCAGCGTTTGCCGGAGTATTGCGATGATGCCAATGCCCCGGAGGTCCCTGCCCGCAAGATCAGTGCCACGGGCGAATTTTCCACCATGGAGGACAGCGATCTGACAGCCTCCAACCGCCGTTTTGGCAGAAAGTTCCGGATCGAAAGTTTCCGCTGGTTGAGCGCATCCGAGATCTGAAAATCCCGATTGTTTGATCATCATGAGATTGTTCCTTTTTTGCATGGGTTTGTGGGTTTCCGCAATTCTGCCGCTCACGGCACAGTCCGGGGCCGAAGGAGACCGCCGCCCCGGTGCCGGACGCACCGCTTGGTTCGCCTGCCTTGCCAAGCCGGCAGGGCTTGAAAATCCTGTGAAATTGCTCGCGGGAGAAAAAGTCTCGATGCTCGAGCTGCCCGAATTCATGGCGAGTGAGGGAGTGAAAATCCCCGCCGATGGCGTGTTGCGCATCGTCCGGGAAGTTCCGGATCGGGAAAATCAGGGGAAATTGAAGCATGTGATCCTGGCGGAGGCGAAAATTCCTGAAACCGTTCAGGAAGCCTTGGTCATCCTGTCGCCCATCGCGAAGCCGGAGGGCGCGCTGCTGTTTCAATCCAAGGTCCAGGATCTGGCGGACTTCAAGGGCGGAGACCGGCTTTTCATCAACCTGAGCGACTCGAACATCCGCGTGAAGCTTGGCAAGACGCTGGTCGCCGTGGAATCACGACATGCAAGCATCTTCAAGGCACCACCCATGGCCAAACCCACCAACATGCCGGTCATGTATGAGTTTTTCCATCCCGAGCGCAAGGAATGGAAGATTCTGGGCGCCTCGACCGTTGTGCTGCGGCCCACCCGCCGCGAAATCTGCGTGTTCAACAACGGCTCCCGCATCGGCAATATCGAAAAACACAAGATCCTCTTTCCCGTGATGTAGCGGCCATCCGCGATATGTCCTCCCTGCCTGCCAATACCCTTCCAGCCCGCTTGGGATCGCTCGACGCGTATCGGGGTTTCGCCATGTTCCTGATATTGGCGGAAGTGCTGCACTTCCGCAAAGTGTCGGCGGCGCTGCCCGAGAGCGGGTTCTGGGAATTCCTCTTCCACCATCAAACACACGCAGCCTGGGTCGGATGCTCGCTCCACGACCTGATCCAGCCGTCCTTCTCGTTCATGGTCGGCGTGGCGCTGCCATTCTCACTCGCAAGCCGGGCGGCGCGCGGCCAGCCGCAAACCCGGATGATCTGGCACGCGCTTTGGCGCGCCTTGCTGCTGATTCTGCTCGGCGTGTTTCTCCGGTCGGTTGGCAGGACGCAAACCCATTGGACATTCGAGGACACGCTCACCCAGATCGGGCTCGGCTATTTTTTCCTGTTTCTGCTCGGATCGCGGCCGGTGCGCCTGCAATGGATCTCTCTGGCTGTGATTCTTGCCGGCTACTGGGCCGCCTTCGCGCTTTACCCCTTGCCCGGACCAGATTTCGATTATGTGAAAGTCGCCGCGCCGCCGGAATGGCGCGAGGAGCACTGGCTCAGCGGTTTTGCGGCCCACTGGAACAAGAACACCAACCCCGCCTGGGCCTTCGACGTTTGGTGGCTCAACCTCTTCCCGCGGGCCCAACCGTTTGTGCGCAGCGGCGGCGGGTATTCCACGCTCAGTTTCATTCCCACGCTGGCCACCATGATTCTCGGCTTGATCGCCGGCGGCGTGCTGCGGGGTGGGCATACGTCCTGGCGGAAGGCAGGATGGCTCGCCGCCGCCGGACTCATCGGCTTGTTCTCGGGAGCCGCCATCCACCGGGTCGGAATCTGCCCCATCGTAAAGCCCATCTGGACGCCGGCTTGGGTCATCTTCAGTGGCGGCTGGTGTTTCCTGCTGTTGGCCGCATTCTACACGCTCATCGACGTCCTCGGAAAAAAAGCCTGGGCGTTTCCGCTGATCGTCATCGGCATGAACTCCATCGCCGCGTATTGCATGAGCTGGCTGATTGAGGATTTCGTCGCAAAAAACCTGAAAGTTCATCTGGGCCAGGACTTCTTCAAGCTCTTCGGCGCGCCATACGAGCCGCTGTTCCATGGTGCCGCGACATTGCTGATGGTGTGGTTGCTGCTGTTTTGGATGTATCGTCGCAAGCTGTTTCTTCGAATTTGAACTTGGAATCCGCAGTTGGAGAGCGGAAGGGAGGCGCAGGTTGGGTCAGGCATCGGATGACGGTTGCGTTTGAGAGGGGTCGAAGAGCAGCCTGCAAAAATCGACTTGATAGCAACAAGCCGGGAATCTAGTTCCGTCGAGTTATAGGCATACTGCGTGCCCGATGCTAACAATGCCTGGCCGGTCATAAGCGTCCCAAGCTACATCAAAAACCAGAAAAAAACCATGAAACACAAAATCCGCACTCACAACCTGTCCGCCGCCCTGCTCGCGGCGCTCGTGGCTTCAACCGCCCCGGTCGGTGCCTCATCAATCACTATCGCCAACAGTAACTTTGAAGCCATTCCTTTGCCCGATTGGTATTGGGTGCCAGACTGGGACGAAGGAGGGGCGAGCTACGTCACGACTGACGGGTGGTCAGGTGCTGGCCGGGTTCTGTATCTCGATGGAGGCGGCTGGGTTTCGCAGAACATGGGCTACAGTTGGACGGCGGGAGATGTGTTCACGCTTGGCATCAGAGGAAATCAAGGCTGGCGGTCGGGTGGGACATTCAAGATCCAGTTGCGTCAAGCGGACGGCACGGTCCTGTGGGATAGCGGAACAACTGCTGTTGAGAGTAGTGTCCAGAACTTCAGTTGGACCATCGATGCGAGCACGTTCACAAGCGGCACGCCGGGCGGCCAGCTCAACATCCGGATCGATTGCCTGGCCAATACCGTCTTTCTGGACGATGTGACGCTTTCGACCGGCCTGGCGGACACGAGCGCGCCGACGCTGGCCGGCGGCGCCATCGTGGATGACCTGGACGGCGGCCCGGTTTTCCAGGGCGAACTGGTGACCTACACCGTGAGATTCAGCGAGGACATGGACGCGAGCACGGTCTCCGCCGAGGATTTCGGCAATGCGGGCACCGCCCCCATCATGGTCGGCACGGTCAGCGAGACCGTGGTCAACTCCGGGATCTTTACCGTGCCGGTCACCGCGACCGGCACCGGAAGCCTGCAGTTGCAAGTCAATGCCGGCGCCGTCCTGAAGGATGCCGCGGACAACTCGCTCGCCACCAGTTCCGCGATCCCTGACGACACCACGATTTCCGTCGTCCCGGTCGGCGCCTCGATAACCATTGTCAATGGCAACTTTCAAGCTGTTCCTCTGCCGAATGGCAACGAGGTGATGGACTGGGACGAAGGAGGGGCAAGCTATGTTGCGTCCGACGCCGCGAACTACAGGTGGTCAGCAGGTGCCGGCAGAGTCCTGTATCTCGACGGCGGCGGCTGGGTTTCCCAGAACTTGGGCTACAATTGGACGGCCGGTGATGTCTTCACACTTGGCATGAAAGGAAATCAAGGATGGAGGACGGGTGGGACATTCAAAATCCAGTTGCGTCAAGCGGACGGCATGGTCCTGTGGGACAGCGGGACAACTCCAGTTACCAGCACCGTCAGCAACTTCCGCTGGGGCATTGATGCGAGCACGTTCATCGGCACGGGCGTCACGCCGGGCAGCCAGCTCAGCATCCGGATTGACTGCCTTGCCAATACCGTCTTTCTGGACGATGTGACGCTTACGACCACCTTGGCGGACACGACCGCGCCGACGCTGGCCGACAGCGCCCTGGTCGATAACAAAAGCGGCGGACCGGTCAACCCCGGCGAGGTGGTGACCTACACGGTGACCTTCAGCGAAGCCATGAACAGCGGCACGGTGTCGAGCAGCGACTTCGACAACGGCGGCACCGCTACCGCCTTCATTGGAAGCCCCACCACTCTGGATGGGGTTAATTTCCAAATCCCGGTTGTCGCGTCGAGCACGGGAACGCTCCAGCTCCGGGTTCCTGTCGGCGCCACCATGACCGACTTGGCCGGCATCCCGCTCGACAGCAGCAGCGCGATCCTCGACGACACCACGATCGACGTGGTGGCCAAAGCCATTGGCGTGACGGGCGGCGATTTCGAATTTCCCTATACGAATGGCCAGCCCGGTGACGTTCCCTTTTGGTTCGACAGCAATTATATTTATGCCGATTGGCAGAACGCGGCACAGTACTCGGCTAACGGGTCTCAGACCGCTTTGTTCCAATACTTCGGCGGTTATCATGGCTATATGTATCAATCGCTGGGTCAGTTGGCGGCGGGGACGAAGAGGCTGGTATGGTCCTTCGATCAGGTGAAAGGCAACGGAACAGCGAACTTGCGATTCTTCTATGGGGTGTCCCCGGGTGTCGGCCAGGGCGTGGATATCGATACCTTGAGCTTCACCCAGATCGGGAGCACGGTCAGCATACCTGGTACATTAGACAATGTCGTGGCGCGCTCCGGCTCGATTGATGCAAGCGCCGTGCCCGCAGGTTCGACCATCTGGGTGGACTTCACGCATGCGGGGGGCGACGAATTCCTGCTCGACAACATCTCCGTCAGCGGCGCGGCCGACGGCCAGGAAATCGCAGTAGAACAACCCGCCGGGACGGACATCCCGAGCGGCAGCGGGTCGCGGGACTTCGGCACCGTTGCCCTGGGCTCCAACACCAGCCTCAACTTCACCGTCAGGAACCCCGGCACGGCCGACCTGTATCTAACAGGCATGGCGCCGGACCACGTCGTCATCACCGGCGCCGACGCGGCCGACTTCACGGTCACCGCGCAGCCCTCAACCCCGGTGACCTCCGGCGGTGGCACCACCACCTTCACCGTGCGGTTCGCGCCCGGCGGGGAGGGTGCCCGCAGCGCGGCCCTGTCGATCGCCAATGACGACACCACAGGCGGCGAGGCTCCGTTCATCATCAACCTCAGCGGCACTGGCACCACTGGCACCACCGCCTACGACACCTGGGCCACACAGATTGCCGACACCAACCAGCGCGCCCGCGGCGACGATCCGGATGGCGACGGCTTTACCAACGGGGTGGAGTTCCTCTTCGGCAGCTCGCCAATCGCCGGCAACGGATCCTTGGTGACCACCACTGCCAGTGGCGGCAACCTCGTCCTCCGCTGGCTGCAGCGTGAATCCGGCGCGACCTACACGCTCCAGCAAAGCGCCACCCTGGAAGCCCTGTCGTGGACCACAGCCGCCCAAAGCCCTGCCCTCGACGGCGACCAGACCGGCGCACCGACCGATTACGACTGCTACAGCGTGAGCATCCCGTTCGGCAGCGGCAAGCTGTTCCACCGCATCATGACTGTGGAGAACTGACCGGCCCGCCAAGCCATCACCAGCGGCGGCCTTCCCCACCGGAAGGCCGCCTTTTTTACAGCAAAGGCATCTGACCCGTATGGTGCTGACTCATGCGGCACTCGCGTCAAGGAGGGCGGGCGTCCCACCGCCCGCCCACTCGTGCTCTCACGAGCGCGCCTACTCTGATGCCTTGTGCTTCTTCCGTAGGCGGGTTCCTCAGAACACGCTGCCACGCCGCCGCCCACCCGCGCACTTCCGAGCGCGCCACCTTCAATCCCTCGTGTGCTTCGAGGCACGGAAGGATACGCTGCTCTCAACTTGCACATGAATAGGCAGGCAGGTGACAGTGCCGTGAAGCTGAAATGCTTGGAACAGGAAACCGACCCGTCCATCGCCGCCATGGCGAAGAAGGGCACCTGCTAATCGGAATGCACTGCTAAAAAGCGCCTTGAAGGCCGTTGCTATTGAAGCATGATCCGGATCATGGAGACACGCAACATGCTCGGCTTCGTCGCGGCCGGGGCCCTAGCGCTGCCGGCCGCGCTCTCCGCCATCGATACCGACAAAGACGGGCTTGACGATTCCGTGGAGACCGGCACCGGGGTTTACGTATCCCCTGCCAATACCGGCACCAAGCCTGACAATCCGGACAGTGACGGCGACGGTGCGGGGGATTGGTATGAGGTTCATGCCTCCTTCACCGACCCGACCAGCCCGCGCCAGAAACCGAACGTCCCCTATCCGCTGCCGGCACCGGATTCGTCCCCGCCCGCCGCCGACAAGCCGGTCAAGGTGTTCATCCTTTCCGGGCAGTCGAACATGGTCGGGCACGGCAACATCTCTCCCTTGGGCACGGCGGGCACCTTGGAAAGCATCACGAGGAACGAGCACAAGTTCCCCAACCTGCGGAACGGCACGAACTGGTCGGTGCGCAACGACGTGCACTACCGCGGCGTGGTGTCGGCCATGAAGAAAGAGCCGCTGAAGCCCGGCCAGGGAACCGACTCGAGCGCCATCGGGCCGGAGCTGGGGTTCGGCCATGTGATGGGCTATCACTGCGGCGAGCCGGTGCTCATCATCAAGGCCTCGGAGGGCGGCAAGTCGCTCGGCGGGGACTTCCTGCCGCCCGGGAGCTTGTCATACTCCTACGGCTCGAACACCTATGCGGGCTACGGGCAGTCTCCCGTCTCCTGGCCCAACGGCACATTGCCGGTTTCGGATCCCAATTTCTACGGCGGCATCCTGTTCGACAGGTGCTTCCGGGCCAAGGCCAACTGGTCCCGTCTCGGCGCGTCGTTGCCAGAGGTTGCCAACGTCACCAGCGTGCTCGACAACTTCGCCACCGAATACCCCGCATGGGCCGCCCAAGGGTTTGTCATCGCCGGCTTCGCATGGTTTCATGGCTGGAATGACGGACTGAGTTACATGGGTCATTACGCCTACCGCTACGAGCAGAACATGGCCCAATTCATCCGCCAGATCCGCGCCTACTACGAAGGCCGCTATCCCGGCAGGGTCAAACCGAAGGCTCCTTTCGTCGTCGCCTCCGCCGCCTTCGAGGGATTGAATGAGGCATATTACAACCAATATCCCACCCGCCGGGCGGTGCTCAATGCCCAGCTTGCCGTCGGCAATGCCGGCCTTTACCCGGAATTCGCCGGCAATGTGAAATCCTTCGATGCCCGCGGCTACTGGCGCGATCTTTCGGTATCACCGGTCAACCAAGGCTACCACTACCACCGCAACGCCGAGACCTACATGCTCGTCGGCGACGCGCTTGGCCGCGGGATGATCGAGCTGCTCAACGCCGCCAGCGATTATGTCGGCTGGGCCGCCAAATACCCCGGTGCCAACCTGGCCGACCCGAATGCCGACCTCGACGGTGACGGGCTGCGCAATGACGAGGAACGCATCTGGGGGCTCGATCCGACCAAGGCGACGTCGCGCGACCCCTACGCGGTGCCGCTCAGTCCCGCCGGCGTTTTCAGCTATACCCGCCGCGCCCGCGCGCTCACCGAGCTGTACTACACGATCTGGACCTCGACCGATCTGGCCGAGTGGACGGAGGACACTGCCGCCATCCAGACGTCCGGTCCGCCCGCTGCGAGTGCTGTCGAGACCGTGACCGTCACGCTCGGCGTTCCGCCCGCCGCCGGCCGTCTGTTTGTGCGAGTTCGCGCCGCGGAGTGACCTGCCCATGGAATATGGCTTTCGCTATGGAGCGAAACGGAACGGATTACGAATTCGTCAGACGGCATCGGGCCACCAAGGCAGCGTGGCAACGCACACATCCACCCGGTTCATGATATGATGAGCAAGCACGGCAGGCTAATGAAGTTGGAGGAGCGGCAGCTGTAGCCTCGGAGTGGAGGCTTGGCGGGCAACTCGATGTGCCGCAGTCCTCCCGCACCCTCCGAGTTTGGACATCTTGCGGTGTGTCGCCGAAGCCGTCCGTTTCAAGCCACACGACAGGGCTCAGCAAAGCCAAATGGCTTGGTGCCAAAAGGGAGGCTCCGTGTTCAACAGCAGCGTCTAAATTATACTCAAGCGGTCTGTTGGCGACGGCGACGGGCAAATGCCACACCGCCAGCGAGGCAGGCAAGCAGGGGAGTCGTCGGCTCCGGGACGGCGGTGAAGGTCACGCCGGAGCCGCTGTAGCTCATGGGATCGGTCTCATATCCATTGCTGTCACCGATGTAGCGGGACCGTTCATATTGCGGTGTTCCAGCCTCATTGTAAGATCCCACCGAGATTCCGAAATCAATGCCCAGAGGGTTGGATGGGTGATTGAGATATCCATTGCTCCACACGTTCACCAGCGTCGTGATGCCGCCACCGGCGTCCACGAGCAACCCAAGTCCGAAAATGTCGATCATTCCGCCACCATAGGAGTAATAAGGCAGGCACAGGATGGGGCTGTCGCCGTTCGGGTATAGCAGATTGTCAAACGACGACTTCGTTGAGGTTCCGTAGGACAATTCCACCGGACTGCCAGTGACGCTCCCGAGATTGCCGATGATCGGGGGCGAAGCAGTAAGATCTTCGCGACTCGGTGCCTTCGTATAATCCATGCCAGAAGAAAGCACACCCGTGAACGAGCCGCTGACTCCCAGCAACGTGTCGGAGAAATTACCTGAGACTCCAGTGACCTGCCATGCAGTGCCCGAGAAGCCGTTCAGCGTGACAGGTTGGTAGGTGAGATTGCCCGAGGCTGAGATGCTCGGCCCGGAAATGCTGAATACAATCTGGGCACCGTGGGCCGTGCCAGAAGTGATGGATGCCAACGCCACAAAGGCGGCGGAAACCATGGAGCCTCGAACCAAAATCATCGATGCAGCTGCGAGTGCGTGAGGTAGGGATGATATTTGCATGCGCGGCGCGTCTGATGCTCTCTTGTGGATTTGTCAAGACCAATTCAGCACATTGTGAAGATCTCAGCAGGCGGATGGACCTCGTGTCCTGAGGTCCGAAATATCTGCACGAAACGGAGTTGGATTTCGCATGGCCGTTTCGGAATCAGCACACCAAGATCGACTGGCCGCCCGATTTTCTGGACTCGGTTCAACCAGCAACATCGATCCGATTTGGAATTCGAGCGACGAAACAGCCACTCAACATCGATCACCCATTCATTATTCCTGACCGCCCGGTGTGAGCTGGCTGCGGGTGAGTTTCATTTCGTGGAGGAACCCGCCGTCGTCACCGATGAGCCGGAACTCGACCGTCGGGTCCGCCGCCGCCGCGTCGATCGTGAACTCGCCGAAAGCGTAACGCCCCGCCATTCCGTAGAGCTGGTTGCCGCTGTCCTTGGCCCGGATTGGCGGACCGCTGCGCCCGCCGAGGCTGGCCGCCCCGAATTCATAGAACTTGAAGCCGGATGGCCGCGGGATGGTGAATCCGCGGGCACCATGGCGGTCTCCGGAGATCAACAACACGCCGCCGATGCGGTTTTTCTCGATGAAGCGGAACAGCCTTTCGCGGCCTTGTGGGTCGTAGATGCCCCAGGAGTCCTTGCCGGGCGTGATGTAGTCGCTCCACATCGTTCCGCAGGACAGTATGATGAACGGGCCCTTGCAGCTCAGAAGCTGTTCTTCAAGCCACTTCATCTGCCCGGGGCCGAGCAGGCTTCCCTCCGTTTTGTCGCCCGTGCGGAAGTAGCGGTGATCCACCATGATCAAGTCGCAGGGGCCGACGCGCGCGCGGCAGAAGGTCCCGCCTTCTTGGTCGCCGAAACCGTAGATCGGGTTCGCCCACGACTTGACGAACACATCGCGCACGTCGCGCCGGTCCTGGTCCGTGTAGCCCTTGGGAATACCCCACTTGTCGTTGTTGAAATAGTCGTGGTCGTCCCACGCCGCGTAAACCGGCAGCGAGGCGGCGAGTGCCTTCCAAGCCGGACGGCAGTCGCGCAGCAGGTAGTCCGCGCGGTGCATGCCTAGGTTGTTCTCGCGGTCCTGCACGGCGATGTCGCCGATGGCCATCAAGGCCGCCGGCTTGCGGGAAAGGATCCGCTCGGCCTGGCGATGATTGCCCAGCCCCCATCGATGGAAGCAGCTTCCGAAGGCGATTCGAACCTTGCCCGGGGCGTCGGCTTTCGGAGCTGTGGTGAGCGTCGCTCCGTCGGGCATCGCCACCGGTCTGCCGTCAACCAGCACGCGATAGGAATAGGTGGTCGAAGGCGACAGGCCGGTCACCTTGATCACGGCGGTCAAGTCCGTCACGGCGGAGGAGGCCACGGGCCCGTAGATCTTCTCGCTTCCATCGGCCGCCACCCGCACCTCCACCCGGGCCGGGCGGACGGTGCGGACCCAGACGCTCGCGCCGTCTTCGCGGACCGAGCCGAGCATTGGCCCGCCGAGCAGGTCGATGCCGTTTTCGCTGCAGATCCGCTGGACGTCGGGATCGGCGGACACATCCATGAATGTCGCGTCGCGTCGGGTCGCCAGGGCTTGGTATGCCGCCTCGAAGAGCGCAAAGACCTCATCCGGCGGCCGTTTGAACTGACCGAGTTCCGTCAGGCAGTTCTCCAGAGTCCCGGAATGGTTCTCCACGTAGCCATACTGCGATCCCTGCCTGGCGGGCCGCTTTGCCCGAGGGGCATCGGAATTGGCGGCAGCGGCCTCCTTCTTGGCAGCCTGCTGTGCCTCTAAAGCGGCGGGGCTGGCAACGTCTGCTTGGCCGGCGGCATGGGAAATGCACGGCATGCCCGCGACCGCGAGCGCAACGACAATGGTTTTCCGCGAGGTTTTCATGGAATGGGTTTTGGTGACGTGTTTTTTGCGGTCTTTATCCTGACCCTTGCCAGGGGGAACTGCTGATGAATGGCGGAGTCCCGGGAATTTCTTCACTGTCTTCCAGCGTCTTATTGTGCAGGTTGGGCTGGGATGGCGGGTTGATTTTTTGCGAACGGAATCAGATAGAGTCTCTGCCCTGAAACGACCCATCCGCTGCCGATGAGGGCTGGGAAAGCTGGATTACGGGCAGTTGCATCCCGGGTCCAGCACGGAATGCATCCCAATCCGCTTCCCCATGATTCCGCGAGTCGCCGGACTGGCCGGTGGTGAGGTGGGTGAAATCGTGCAACCTGCCAGTTTTCCGCCGGGATTTTGGGCTTGTAGTTTTCTCATGCAGACCCTTTTGAATCCCCCAATGAAAACCGCGTTTCTCTGTGGTCTCATCGTGGCCTTGTTGCCTGTGCCATCGTCTGCCGCCGGGAAGAAGGACCGGCCGTGGCCGCCGTTCCAAGTGGGCGTGACCGGCATCATGGCCGCGCCGGCGAAGGACACGGTGATCCCGCTCACCGTGGCCGAGGTCACCCCGGGCACCCCCGCAGCGGGGAAGCTGCGGGTTGGTGACGTGCTGCTGGGTGTCAATGGGGTGAAGTTGGATGCCCCGGACCCCCGCCCCTTGCTCGGCGATGCGATCACCGCCGCCGAGGCCGGCGACGGCAAGCTGACCTTCAGCGTGGAGCGCGCCGGAAAGCCCGGGCAGGTCGCGGTCACCATCCCGGTGGTCGGTGCCTACAGCGCAACCTGGCCCATCGATTGCCCGAAGACCAACCAGATCGTTGCCGCTGCCGCGGCGCGCTCGATCGAGTTGATCGACCCGGCCAAGGGGGCGGACCTCAACCGCACCACGGCGATGCATTGCATGTTCCTGCTTTCAACCGGCAAGGACGAGCCCCTCGCCGCGGTGCGCAAGCTGTTGCGGGCGTCGGTTCCCGGGATGGAGAAGGCGGGCAGCCACACATGGAACAACGGATACCTGCTGATCGCGATGGGCGAGTATTACCTGCGCACCGGCGACAAGGTGGTGCTGCCGCTGATGCGGAAGATCGTCGATGACTCGTTCGAACGCGATTGCGTCGGTGGCTGGGGGCACTGGGACTATCTGAATCCCAGTTACACCCGCAGCGGCCTGGTCAATGCGGCGGGCGGGGCGCTGTTCGTCGGCATCGTGCTGGCACGCGAGTGCGGAGTGGAAATGAAGGATGCGGACTTCGAAAAATCGCTGCGCTATTTCTACCGTTTCGCGGGCTACGGCGGTGTGCCATACGGCGATCAAGGGCCGAGCAGCGGCGGCTCGTCCAACGGCAAGAGCGGCATGCTGGGCGTTGCGCTTTCGTTGCTCAATGAACCGTATGCGGGCGCTTCTCGCCTGCTCGCGATGGAACTGGCCGATTCCTATGGTGACTTCGAGCGCGGCCATACCGGCAACTTCACCAATGTCATGTGGCGGGCGCTGAGCGCTGCCGGCGTGCCGGAGGACATGCGCCGCCACTATCGCCGCCATCAGGACAAGCTGCGCTGGTATTTCGAGCTGTGCCGCCAGCCAGACGGCGGGTTCCGGATGCTGCCGGCGATGCTCAAGGAGCCGCGCTACGCCAACGAGGATTTCGGCATGGCGGTCGCGCTCAACTACACCGCTGGCTGGCGCAAACTGCGGATCACGGGTGCGCCGCCGGGCCGTTTCAGCAAGATCCGGCCGGCGCGCGCCGTGTTTCCCAAGAACCCGGATTTCCTCAAGCTCCAGCATGCCGAGGGGCGCAAGGTCAACGAGTTCGCCGCCGAACTAGAGGACATCGTCCGGCTGATGCCGTGGACCGCCCGCAGCCCGTTCTACACCCAAAAAAGCGTGCAGGCCGGCAGCCCGGAACAGTCCGACCCCAAGCAGTCGCTTCCATCGGTCGACGAGATCGCCAAGCACTTCCGCCACTGGAACCCGCTGGTGCGTTGCCAGGCGGCCTCGGCGATCGGCTACCATGGCGACAAGGCACTGCCCGCGATCGCGCAGGCGATCCGCAGCAGCGATGCGCGGGTGCGCCAGGCCGGATTGCGCGGGCTCTCCGGATACATGACTTTCTTCATGGAGCGCTCGCCATTCACCTATTCGGCCAAGGGATTCGAGAAGGTGGTGCCACTGGTGGTCGAGGTGCTGAAAAACCCGCGCAGCGACATTTCTGAAATCGACTCCGCGTTGAACGCGATGGGTGCCGCCCCCAAGGAGTGCATCGTCCAACACCTGGACCTGATCGCATCCTTTTTGAAACATGACGAGTGGTGGCTGCGCTCGTCCGCATTCATTGCGGTCTGCGAGACCGGTGCCGCCGCCGCGCCGGTGGTCCCCGACCTGATCGGATGCTTCGTTCGCGAGGAGCACGGCTGGCCGCGCGAGCTCTATCGCCGCTTGCTCACGAAGCTGCTGGGCGAAGACCGGCCGGAACTGACGGACACGGTGCGCGGCCAGATGGTCAAGCTGCTTGGGGATGACATTGTCGGCGGCAACTTCTCCCGTGACCACGCCTACACCATGCGCGGAAGCTTCTTCTACGAGCAGCGCAACAGCCACGTCCTGTTGTCATTGAAGCCTGACAATCTGGTGCTCGTGGCCGACCAACTCAACCAGATGCTCGCCAACTTCGGCGACCCGGAGCTGGCCGCGGGCAAGAAGGGGGCGAACGCCTTGGTGATCCTCAACGGCGAAGAAGCCGACGCGCCGGGCCTGCTCGACATGATCGCCAGGATGAAAGACGACCACCGGGCCAGGTTCATGCCCGGCCTCAAGGCGTTGCTTGCAGGCGGCCTCGATGTGATGTGCGACGGCAAGACCAAGCAAAGCAGGGCCGATCCCGCCGTGCTCAAGAAGGTCAAGGACGATGCGAAAGCGCTGCTGGATGCCTACGAGAAGGACCACCCCAAGGTGCGCCCCTACCCGGCGAAGGTGATCGATTACGATGGATCAAAAGCCGGCATTTGAACGCCGCCGAAGGATTCCCAAAAGTGGGCGAAGACCTGCGTCAGATCATCCGTAAAGGGTTGTGACGAGGCGGCTTGCCGGAATAAATTTTGGCAAAGCGGTTTGCAAAATTACGCTCACAGCGGATGAATTTCCCCCCGAAGCCTCCAAAACCGGCCAAATCCCGGCGTCCGGCGGAGCAATTCTCCTTTGAGCATTTCAGCTCCAGCCAGACTCTCCATTTCCCCGCCCTCCGGTCTGAACCAACGGCTTCTTTCATGGGCCTTCCGCAGAAAGCAAACTCCCAGCATCCCAACTTCCCAACCAAGGCATGGACCAGCAGCATCAGATCAACTTGTCGAAAGAGCAGTGGAAGACTCGGCAGACGTTGATTGCCCGGGCGCGCGACCCCAACGACAGCCGGGCCTGGGACGAGTTCGCCGGTTATTATGCGGGCTTTATCCGCATGGTGCTGATGCAGCTGAACACACCACCGGATGACCTCGAGGATCTCAGCCAAACCATCCTGGTGAAGTTGTGGCAGAACCTGCCAACGGTGGAACTGGGCCGTGACCACGCCAGGTTTCGCACGTGGCTGGGAACGGTCATCCGCAACACCTTCTACACGCATTGCAGCCAGGCTGCCTCGCGAAAACGCCGGGAGAACAGCGCCGCCGTCGCCGACGTCGTGCCACCGGACATTGAGGAAATCATTGAAATCGAGTGGCGGAGGCATATCATTGCGCTGGTCATGGAACGCTTGAATGCCAGTTTCTCGGGCAAGGCCATGGACGTTTTCATGATGACTCTCGATGGGCGTTCCGTTGACGACATAGCATCGGCGCTTGAATTGACCAAGGACTCGGTCTATGTGCTTCGCAATCGTGTGCAGTCGCGCTTCCGCAAGGAAGCAAGGCAATTGCGCAGCATCCTGGAGCATTACCAATGAAGGCGGAATCGAGAGTCCGGGACCAGGCCTTGAACAATCTGTTTGACGAGGCCTTCATAGAGGTTGATCCGGCGGCAGAGTCGCCGCTTTACAGCGAGCTTTGTTCGCTCAAGGAGCGCTACGTTCAAGCCGAACTGATTGCGGTTGGCGGCATGAAACGCATATTCAAGGTCCTCGATCGACACGGCAATCGTCACGTCGCCATGGCTCGTTTGCATGAAGACGCGAGCGAGCTGCTCTTTGACCCATTCATTCGCGAGGCAAGGCTGACCGCGCTCCTGGAGCACCCGAATATCATCTCCATTCACGATGTCGGCGTCGACAAAGACGGGCAACCGTATTTCACCATGGATCTGAAAGTCGGTGAAGGACTCGATGTGGTTTTGCAGAAGTCCCTTGCGGGTGGGGGGAGTCCGCTATCGGATCGTCTCGATGTCTTTCTCAAGGTTTGCGATGCGATCACCTACGCGCATTCGCGCGACGTCATTCATCTGGACTTGAAGCCGGCCAACATTCAAGTCGGCCATTATGGCGAGGTGTTGGTCTGTGACTGGGGCCTGGGAAAACTGATCGGCGCCAACGATGAGATCGATGACGACGTGTTGCTCAATCCTGATCTGTTGAACGGAATGACGGTGTATGGTCAGGTGAAGGGAACTCCCGGCTATATGGCTCCGGAACAGATTCGTGGCGACATCCGGGACAAGCGCACCGACATCTACGCATTGGGTGCCCTGCTTTACGCCGTGCTGACCTGTCGATCTCCCCTCGAGGGTGATGCCGAAACCATGCTGCAGGCGGCATTGTCCGGTGACATTGTGCCGCCGACCAAGAACGGCAGCGGCGTTCCCGAGGCCTTGAGTGCCGTGGTGATGAAGGCGATGGCGCTGGATCCGGCCGCTCGCTATGCGTCGGTGAGTGACTTGATCACGGATGTCCGCGCGTTTCTGGGCGGGTTCTCTCCCGTGGCCCATGAAAGCGGGCTTTCGACCGAACTGCTGTTGTTCTATCGCAGGAATCGGGTCAGCTGCAATCTGGCCGTGGCATTCGGGGCGATTGTGGTGGTGGTGACGACTTTGTTCGTTGACCGCCTGAGCGCCAAGCGTGAACAGGCGGAGACCTTGGCGGCACGTTTGCGGCTGGAAAAGCAGGGGACCGAGACACTGGCGGCACGGTTGAGGATCGAAAAGGAAGGCTCGGAGGCATTGCTGCGGGAAGTCGGGCGACTGGCCACGAGGCTTCCCTCCGATCTGGTCGCCGCCGGCGATCAGTTCAGCGATGACTTCTTTTATCAACTGCCATTGGTATCGTATGAACTGATGACGCGTTCCGTGAACGACATGATCCTTGCCGAGCCGGAGCGCGCCGAAGAGGTGCGCGGTCAGCTTGCTTATCTCTACTTCATAAGCGCGGAGTTTGCCAAGGCGAAGCCGTATTTCGAGATTGCTCCCAATCGCATGAGCGGGCTTGTCAGGCTCAACAATGTGTTGGCTGAATCTTTTGATCCGGATCAGCATATAACTTCGGCAAGCCAGCTGGCCGATATCATTGCGACCCTGCAGTCGATGGGCCGTAAGGGCATGGCGGCCAAGTTTCTGGCCTACGACTACGCATCATTGGGATACCGGCAGGGCTATGAACTGGCTGTCGCGGCAGTCTTCGGCAATCATGAACATTGTTTCAGTTACGAGGCGGAGACGCACACGCTGACCGTCAGCGGAGGCGGCGAGATTTCATCCCTGCGAACGGTGCAGGGGCAGTATCCGCTGCGGTTTCTGCCGATCAAGCGGCTGATCCTTGTCGATACGTTGATTTCAAGCAGCTCGGAAATCGCCGGACTCAAGATGCTTGAGATGGCGGATTTGCGCGGCACTCAAATCACTTCGATGGGGGATTTGAGCCTGTTTCCGCAGCTGAAAACGCTGATTGTCCGGCCCGACCAGCTTTCGCAAGCAGAGAAGAACAGGCTGCGTCCGCAGGTTCGGATTGAATCGCGGGGTTCGGTCGAGGGCAAAAATTGAGCGGCCCGCCAGGCATTTCAGTCCAGGCCTCACCGAACGACCTCCTTGAAGCCGAACGGACGAGCAGGTTGAGAGCCGCCGAACCGGCGTTTTTTCCCGAGCTGCTCGACGGAGCCCTGGCGAGACCCCGGTAATTTTCTGGATTTTTCGGGAAAAATACAAGGGGCCGTTTAGAATGCGTAATCGTCTCGGTTTAGGAGGGCAGCCGGCGGTTCTGAACGCAGCCGGCCTCAACCAACCGATCGTGCCACGATTGACCGCTCACGCAACCAACAGAGAAATCCAAACACACAATGACAAACGAATCTGAAGACATCCAGGCCGTCGAGAAACTCGGCCGCGCAAGAGACCAGATTGTATCCGAGCTGCGCAAGACCATCGTCGGCATGGACGAGGTCATCGACCAGATGATGATCGCCATTTTCGCCCGCGGGCACTGCCTGCTGGTCGGGGTGCCGGGTTTGGCGAAGACGCTGCTGGTCAGCTCGCTGGCCGAGACGATGTCGCTGGGTTTCAAGCGGATCCAGTTCACGCCGGACCTGATGCCCTCGGACATCACCGGCACCGAGTTGCTGCAGGAGGACCCCGAGACCCACCAGCGGCGCTTCAAGTTCCAGAAGGGTCCGGTCTTCACCAACCTGCTGTTGGCCGACGAGATCAACCGCACGCCGCCGAAGACGCAGGCGGCGCTGCTCGAGGCGATGCAGGAAAAGCGCGTCTCGTCCGGCGGCGAGGAATACAAGCTCGACGCGCCGTTCTTCGTGCTGGCGACCCAGAACCCGATCGAACAGGAGGGCACCTATCCGCTGCCCGAGGCCCAGCTCGACCGTTTCCTGTTCAACATCCGGGTGAAATACCCGAGCCACGGCGAGGAGCTCGACATCATGAAGAGCGTGACCAGCGACATCGAGCCGGTGGTGAACAAGGTGGTCGATGGCCCGGCGATCCTCGAGTTCCAGCACGTCGTGCGCCGGATCCCGGTGGCGGACCACATTTTCGAATACGCGGCGCGGCTGGTGCGTGCGACCCGCCCGGATGAGGCGGACGCGCCCGAGTTCGTGAAAAAGCTGATGTCCTGGGGTGCCGGTCCGCGTGCCTCGCTGAACCTGATCCTCGCCGGCAAGGCGCGCGCCGCGCTGCGCGGACGCTGCCATGTGGCGGTGGAAGACATCCGCGCGATTGCCGCGCCCATCCTGCGCCACCGCGTGATCCCGAGCTTCGCCGCCCGCTCCGAAGGCATGACTCCGGACTCGTTGATCGAGCGGCTGCTGGAGGAGGTGCCGGCGGAGCCCGCTCGCAAGGCGGGTTGAGTGAAGCTCCGACCGATCAGTCGGATCCGTCGAATCTTTCCCCACACAATCTGGAAATGGACCATTTTCCCGAGACCCGCTACCTCGATCCCGAGACCCTGCAACGGCTAGGCGACCTCGAATTGATCGCGCGCGAGGTGGTTGAGGGGCTGCGGGTGGGAGCGCATCGCAGTCCGCTGCGCGGGTTCAGCACCGAGTTCGCCCACCACCGGCAATACGTCCCGGGCGATGCGATCCGCACCATCGACTGGCGGGTTTACGGCCGCACCGAGCGCTATTACACCAAGCTCTACGAGGCGGAGACGAACTTCGATTGCCACCTGCTCATCGATGCCAGCGCGTCGATGAATTATGCCTCGGGAAAAGTCAGCAAGCTCGAGTATGCCAAGTTCCTCGCCGCCTCGCTCGCCTACATCGTGCTGAAGCAGCGCGATTCGGTGGGTCTTTCGATCTTCGACACCGAGGTGCGCGCCTACCTGCCACCGCGCTCGACCATGGGCATCCTGGTGCAGATCGACCGGTTGCTGCGCGAGACCAAGCCGGTGCCGCGCACCACGCTGGCCAGGCAGCTGCACGACATCGCGCTGATGATGAAGCGCCGGTCGTTCGTGATCGTGATCTCGGACCTCTTCGCCGAGGTCGAGGAGATCCTCGCCGGGCTCGACCACCTCCGCTTCGACGGCCACAACGTGCTGGTCCTCCAGACGCTCGATCCATACGAGATCGAATTTCCTTTCAACGGCATCTGGCGCTTCGAGGGACTCGAGCAGGAGGAGCCGCTGACCACCCAGCCGGAGCGCATCCGCGATGACTATCTCGCCCGCCTCCGCGAGCACCAGGAGGCGCTGCGCGCCGGTTGCACCGCCGCCCATATCGACTACGCGCTGGTCGATACCTCGCGGCCGCTCGACGCGTTTCTCAGCGAATTCTTCCACCAGCGCGAGACCACCCTGGCCGGAGGCACGGCCGAGCGATCATGACATTTCTCAATCCATTGTTGTTGTTGGGGGCGCTGGGCATCGCGCTGCCGATCCTGGCGCATTTGCTCAACCGTTTCCAGGTGCGGCGCACCGACTGGGCGGCGATGCGCTTCCTCAACCGCAGCGTGCGGGTGCGCTCGCGGCAAATCAAGCTGCGCGACCTGCTGTTACTGGTCCTGCGCTGCATGGCCTTGCTGTTGCTGATTTTCGCGCTCGCGCGACCGGCCTCCACCGGCTCGTTCTGGCTGCCGGGCGAACGGCGGGCCGGCGTGGTCATCGCGGTCGATGCCTCGTTCAGCATGGGCCAGGGAACCGAGGGCGCGACCCGCTTCGACGAGGCGCTGAAACGGATCGAGGCGATCCGTTCGAAAATCCATCCCGGCGACCCGGTGACCTTGGTGCGTCTCGGCGACGACGCCCGCGTGGTGCGGCGCAATATGGCCTACGATCGGGCGCGCTTCGACGAAGCGCTGCGCGAGCTGGCACCCGGCCCCGGCATGCTCGATCTCGGCAGTGCGCCGGAACGGCTCGCCGCGCTGGTGGCCGACATGGAGGCGCCGCAGAAGGAGGTCCACCTGATCACCGACGGCCAGGCGGGCGATTGGAAACAACCGTCCGCCCAGCTCCGCGAAGCGCTCGCCGAGCTCGGCTCGCAGGCCCGGGTTTTCGTCATCCCCGTGCCGGGCGAGGCCGCCAACCTCGCCGTGACCGAACTCGAATTGGTCTCCGGCGTGCTGCGCAAGGGAACCACCGCCCGCTACCAGGCGACGGTGCGGAATTTCGGACCCGCTCCGGTTTCCGGCGTCGCTGTGGACTGCCGTGTCGATAACGTGCAGATCGACACCAGGACGATCCCGCTGATCAAGCCGGGTGCCTCCGAAGCCGTCTCGCTGTTCGTCCCCTTTCACAATGCCGGGGCCACCCGCATCACCGCGCAGGTCGGCGGCGACACGCTCGAGGCCGACAACCTGCGGCGCAGCGTGGCGGTGGTGCGCGACCGCGTCTCGGTGCTCTGCGTCGATGGCTCGTCGGGCGATTCCGGACGCCTGGTGGTCGCCGCGCTGCTGGCCCGCGCCGACGGCGGGCAGGGCGAGGATTACGTGGTCCGCGCGATCCCATGGCTGTCGCTGCCCGCAGAAAACCTCGACGAGGTGGACGTGATCATTTTCGCCGACGTGCCCGAGATCACCGCCGGGCAGGCCGCCCAGCTCGAGCGCTTCGTGCGCCAGGGCAACGGGTTGGTCTGGTTCGCCGGAGACAACGTCAAGCCCGCCGCCTGGAACGAGCGCGCCGCCAGCGGGCCGAACCCGCTGCTGCCCGCGGTCATCGGCCGCCGCATCGTCACCAGCGATGCCCTCGGCGCCGGCAAGCCGCTCGACCCGGAAATGCCCGACCACACGGTGTGCCTGCCCTTGCTCTCGCTGCCGGAGGATTTGTTCAGCGAGACGCTTTTCCTGCGGCAGTTCGAGGTCGAGCCGCGGCCCTCGGCCTTTACGCTGCTGCGCCTCGCCGGCAGCGGCCTGCCGGTATTGTTGGAACAATCGCTCGGCCGCGGCCAGGTGTTCATGTTCACCACCACCGCCGAGACGGCATGGAACAACATGGCGCTCACCCCGGTTTTCCCGCTGGCGATGCAGCAGATCGTCACCTATCTATCAGGACGCGAGTTCGAGCGCCCGCGGATGGTCGGCGACTCGCTCACTCTGACCTATGTCGAGCAGCCCGATGCCAGCGACGCGGTCTTCGACACGCCGTCCGGGGCAACCATCACCGTGCCGGTGCGCGAGGCCGGCGGGCAATTCGTCGCGTTGTTGGAAAAAGCGACCGAGGCCGGCTACTACACCGCCCGCGTCAGCGTCCAGTCACCCGGCCTGCCGGTCGCGGTGAACGTCGATCCGCGCGAGTCGGACGCCGCCTGCCTGCCGGTGGCCGAACTCCGCGCCAACCTCGAAGGCCTCGGCATCGACGTGGCCGCCAGCGACGCCGAACTGGCGGCGGCGATCGAATCGACCCGCACCGGCCGCTCGGCCTGGCGCGTGTTCATGATCGCCGCGCTGGCGTTTCTCGTTCTCGAAGCGCTGTTTGCCGACCGCCTGCTCAACCGCGGCCACAAGAAAAGTCAGGAAATCCCCGTCAACCCCGAGCCCCAGAATGCCTGAAATGACGATCCTTGCCGCCGGACTAGAAGGATTCTTCTGGGCGCGGCCGCTGCCGATGCCCGCCATGATCGCGGTGTTCGCCGCGGTGGTGCTGCTCAGCGTGTTCCTCTACCGCCGCGCCTGGGGGCTGCCGCTGTGGCTGCGGGTTCTGTTAGGCGCGGCGCGGCTGGTCGCGCTCGCGCTGGTGGTCGCCTCGTTGTTCGAGCCGACCGGCGTGGTGACGGAAACGCACACCCAGGCGCGCGGGCTGCCGGTGTTGATCGACGTTTCGGAAAGCATGTCGATGAAGGACCCGCGCAAGAATCCGCATGATATCGCCGAAGCCGCGGACGCGCTGGGAATGCTGGCCGACGAGGACCTCGATGCGGAGCGCGTGGCGATGCTGCTCGATGCCGACCAGCGGCAGGCGATCCTTTCCGCCTCGCGACTCGACCTTGCCCGTGGCATCGTCACCGGCCCGGCGCGGCCGGTTTTCGAAAAACTCGGCGGTTCCGTCGATCTCAGCTACCACGCCTTCGGGGCCTCGCCGCGGGTTGTGAGCGACGCCGCTACGGTCAGCGCCAAGGACCTCGGCCATCTTACGGCCACGGAGCCGCTGACCTCGATCGCCGCCTCCTTGGAGGCCGCCGCCAAGGCGGGTGCCACCCCGCCGGCCGGTATTGTGTTGTTCAGCGACGGCATCGACAACGCCTCCTCGCAACGCACCGAGGAAGTCCTGCGCGACCTCGGCGCGCGCGGCATCCCGGTGTTTCCGGTGCCGGTCGGCATGGAAAAACCCGACGACGTTTCGATCCGCAACCTCGTGATGCAGGAGGTCGCCTTCTCCGGCGACCGCGTGCCGGTGCAGGTGCAGCTGCTCTCGAAGGGCTACGAGCGCCGCACCGCCAAGCTCACCGTGAAGCTCAACGGCCGCCAGATGGCGCAGCGCCAAGTGCGCTTCGCCGGCGGACTGCAGTTCGAGGAAATCGATTTCAACGTCGATCTCAATGAAAAAGGTGCCGCCGCCATCGAGGTGGCCATCGAGCCCTTCGACGACGAGATTTCGGTGGCGAACAACCGCGTCGAGCGCAGCATCCGGGTGGTCAATGAAAAGGTGAACGTGCTCTACATCGAGGGCAACAACCGCTGGGAGTTCCGCTACCTCACCGCCATCCTCAAGCGCGACCCGCGCCTCAACACCACCTTCATCGCCTCGTCGGCCGGGCCCGAGTTCGCGCGCAACTCGCCCGAGCACATCGAGCGCTTCCCGTCGAAACGCGAGGAGGCCTTCCAATACGATCTGGTGATCCTCGGCGACGTCGATGCGGAGTTTTTCTCGCCCGAGGAGCTCGGGCTGTTAGAGGAGTTGATCCGCGACCGCGGCGGCTCGCTGCTGGTGCTTTGCGGGCCGATGCACACGCCGGTCTCGTTCGCCGGCACGCCGGTCGAGTCGATGCTGCCGGTGCGCTTCGATGCCGACGGCGACTGGGAGCTTGCCTCGGAATCGACCTATCCGGTGCTGACCTCCGAGGGTCGCAGCAGCATGGTGATGGTGCTGGAAAACGAGACCGAGGAGAATGACCGGATCTGGAGCCGAGTCGCGCCGCTCGACCACCTGCCGCCGCTGCTCGGCGCGAAACCCGGTGCCACCGTGCTGGCCACGCTTTCCGATGCCGCCGGTGGCTCGCAGCGCTACCCGCTCGTCGCCTGGCACCGCTACGGCACCGGCAAGTGCCTCTCGCTCGCCACCGACCGCCTCTGGCGGCTGCGCTTCAAGACCGGCGACAAATACCACTGGCGCATCTGGTCTCAATGCATCCAGTTTCTCACACTCTCGCGGCTGATGGGCGAGCACAAGCGGATCCGCCTCGAGACCGACCGCTCGATCTACCGCGATGGCGAACAGGCCCGCCTCTACGCCCACGTGCTCGATGAGGACTTCGAGCCGGTCACCCAGCCGTCGTTTGAAATCACCGTCAGCGGGGTGGGGGACAACGCGCTGCGGGAAACCGTGAGCCTGCAACCCGACCGCACCTCGCCCGGCCTCTACGAAGGATACTTCACCGCGCCGGTGCCCGGCCGCTACCGCCTCGACGCGAACGAGGCTGACGCGGAGGTTTCCAACACCACCGAGTTCCAGGTGGCGGTGGTCAACGAGGAACTGGCCGATACCGACATGCGCCTCGCCGGCCTGCAACGCATCGCCCGCCTCACCGGCGGCACCACGCTGGGCGTGCGCGACCTTGCGAAACTTGAATCGCTGGTGAATGCGGAACCCGTCACCACCACGGTCCGCTCCGAGCGTCCCCTCTGGGACAACGGCCTGGTGGCCGCCCTGTTGGCCGGGCTGCTGGGGATGGAGTGGATTTTACGCCGACGACACGACTTGACCTGATGAGCCAGACATCCCACAGCGCCTTGAACCCATGCCTGCGTGCCGTATGGCGGCGCACGCAGCGGAAACACCTGCTCGGCGGCTCGCTCGCCTTCGCACGCTGGTTCGTTCCCTTGTTTCTGCTGGCGATCGCCATCGACCGCTTTGCCTTCCTGCCCGGCTGGGCACGCGCTCTGCTGACGCTCGCCGTTCTGACCGTTTCGCTGCGCCAGGCGTGGCGGCACGGCGGCTCGCGGTTGGGGCGCTTCGATGCCACCCGTGTCGCGCGGGAAATCGAACACCGCCGGGGCGGCATGGACAGCCTGCTCGTCACCGCCGTGCAGTTCCAGCGCAGCGGGGCCGCGCCGGGCACCTCGGCGGCGATGTGGGAACTCACCCAACGCAACGCGGAGGCGGCCGCCGGAACGATTCCGCCACGGGAAATCGTAAGCCTGCGCGACCTCAAGCGCCCGCTGCGCCTTGCGGCCGGCATCGCCGCGGTGCTGCTGCTGCTGGCGCTCCTCAAGGGCCCGTTCCTCGCCGCCGGATTCGGGCGCATGTTCACGCCGTGGCTGGCGATCGCCTATCCGACCAACACGAAGATCGATCCCGGTGCGGGCAACTTGGTCCTCAAACAAGGCGCGGCGGCCAGGATCGAGGTCCGGATTTCCGGCTCGGTGCCGGAGTCCGCGGACTTCGTCCTGCAGACCGGCCAGGGCCGCCCGCGCGAGATCGAGCTGGCGGTGGTCGATGGCCTGGCCATTTATGAGATCGCCTCGGCGGCGCGCGATTTCAGCTACCGCGTCGAGGCCGGCGATGCCCGCAGCGAGTGGCGGCAGGTGCGCGTGATCCCCGCCCCGCGCCTTGCCGAGGTGATGGTGGAACTCGATTTCCCCGATTACATCGAGCGCCCGAACGAAACGGTCGAGGCACTCACGCTGACCGTGCCCGAGGGCACGAAGGTGAATTGGCGGCTCACGCTCGACACGCCGATCCGCGAGGCGACGCTGCACCGCGACGGTGCCGACGACCTGCCACTGACGATCGGCGACGACGGCCGCACGCTCACGCTTTCGGAAACCGCCACGGCCTCGCGCGGCTACAGCTTTTCATGGGTGGAAAAGGCGCATGGCTTCGATTTCACCAGCCCGCGGTCGTTCCTCCAGGTCGCCTCCGACCAGCCGCCACGGGTCGAGCTGACCACACCCGCCGCCAACCTCAACGCGATGCTCGGCCGCCCGCTCAAGCTGGCTGTTCGAGCGCAGGATGACCACGGCATCGGTGCCACAACCATCACCTGCCGCGTGAACCGGAGGCCGGAGAAAACGATCGCGTTGGCGACACCGGTGGCCGGCAGCGGCGGCGAGCAGGCGCTCGGCTGGGACTACCGCGAGGAACTGCCCGACCTCCAGATCGGCGACTCGGTTTCCTTCGTCGTCGAGGTCGCCGACCGTTATCCCGGCGAGGCCGGGCCGCATCGCGCGCGCAGCGAGGCGCGGCGCATCACTTTCCTGTCGCGCGAGGAATACCTCGCCGAGATCAACAAGCAGATGGAGCGGCTGCTGACGCGCGTCCGCACCCTCTACCGCCAGCAGCGCTCCGCCCACGAGCTGGTCCTCGCGCTCGATCCGGCGGCCGACAGCTTCGTGCCGACCTGCCAGCTCGAGGCGATCCGCCAGGAAATGGTGCGCGAGCAACTGGAAACCACCGCCGATGAGGTGCAGGCGCTGCTCGACGATCTCGCCGCCAACCAGGTGAGCGACGCGGTGGAAAGCGACTCGCTCGTCGCCCTGCGCGACGGGCTGAAACAGATCGCCGCCGGCCCGGTGGCCACTGCCGCCGACCGCCTGCGCGCGCAGGTCGGTGCCGAAACCCGCGATCCGCTTCCGGCCATCGGCGCGGTCAACGAGGCCGCCCGCGAACTCGCCGGGTTGGTCCTCCAGCGTGGCATCGACGCCGCCCGCGAGGTGTTCGCCCGCGAGACCCACATGCTGGCCCGCGAACTCGCCGGGTTGCGCCTGCGCTTGTTGCAAGCCACCCCGGAGCAATCGGCGACACTCGCCAAAGGACACGAGGACGTCGCCGCATGGACCGATGAACTGCTCGCCCGGCTCACCCAGGGTATGCGCTACGACCAGCGTCCGCTCGCCGTCCTCGGGCTGAGCCGCCGCATCCACGACCTCCGCGCCGCCGGCCTGGCCGATTCGATCCGCAAGGCTTCCACTCTCGCCGGCGAAGGGCAATTCACCGATGCCGCCACCGCCCAGTATCCATTGATCCGTCCGTTGTTGGAGGCTGGCTTCACCATGCGCACCGGCTCCGAGTTCGCCCTGATCCGCGGCTTGCGCGAACAACTCGGCGCGCTGATGGCCGGGCAGCAGGAGCTTCTCGGCACCTGCGAGGAATTGGCCGATCTCGGCGAACGCAGGCCGGAGCTGGCCAAGCGCCAGACCGACCTCCGCGAGGCCTTGGTCCTTGCGCCGCTGCCAAGAATCCCGGCCGCCCGGCCACGGCTGATGGACAAGGAGTTTTCCTCGGCCCCTCCCAGCGACGACCTGCGCCTCCGCGCGGAGTCCTTGATGAGCGGGGCGATCCAGCAACTCGCTTCCGGCAGCCGCGACGAGGCCATCGCCAGCCAGCGCGAAACACTCGCCGCCATGCGCGAACTCGATGCCATCCTCGACGCCTGGTCGGGCGAACTCGCCCAGAAGTCGCTCGGAGTTTCATCGCTCGTTTCCGACGCCACCAACCGCGCCGGGGTTCTGGATAAACTCGAAACCCGCCAGATCGGCTTGCTTGAGCAAACGGAGGAGGCCGCCCTCGATGAGAAGGACCCCGGGGGGCTGGTCGCCGACCAACAGGCGCTGCTCGCCGAGGCCGAGGCCTTCCAAGCTGAACTCACCGGCGATGGCGCCGACCCGGCGAAGGAGGCCCTGCCACTGCTCGACCGGCTCGGGTCTGTTTCGGCGGCCATGAAGCTCGCCGCCACCGCCTTGCAGGAAAAGCGCGCCGAGGATGCGATCGAACCACAGGAGGTAGCCGCCACCGCCCTCGCCGAGGCCCGCGCGATCGCCGAACGCCAGTTGCTCCAACTCAACCTGCTCCAGCAGCTCATCGGCTTCGAACAGGCGGTCGCCAAGGCAAGCGAAGGCATGGACGACATCGTCGGCGGCCAGAATGACCTGATCGCCGCGACCGCTGCCGCCGACGAGGCTGCGCTGCCGCCGCTGCTCGCCCCACAGAAAAACCTGCTCGCCTGCCTTACCGACATCGCCCCCACGCTCGACCTCGTCGCCGCGCGCCTCGACGTCGGCACGCCGCTGGTTTTCGCCGCCTCGGATGTCGAGGACGCCCTGCTCGCGATGGAGGACGGCGAGGCGGAGGAGGCCGTGGAGATCATGGAAATCGCCGTCGCATCACTGGCCAAGTCACAGGGTCTGGTCGCCGATATTTCCACCCAGACCGGCTATGTCGCCGAAATCGTCCAGTTCCTTCACGAGGCGCAATCCGCTGCCGCCGTCTTCGCCTTCCGCCAGCGGCAGCTTCGCGAACAAGGCGGCGACGGCGCACTCGCCCGGCAGCAGGCGCTCGCTGCCGAGGCCGCGGATTACGGCCAGCTACTGACCGAGATCGCCGGCACCATCACACTCCAACAATTGGAGGAAAGCGTGCGCGAAAAACTCGGCGACCTCGCCCTGCGGGTTGATTTCCTGGCACCCGCCGCACACATGCAGGAGACGGTCCGGCTCATTCAATCCGGCCAGCCTGCCGACCGCGCGATGCAGGCCGCCGAGGACGCACTGAACGCCAACTCGGAGCAGCTGCTGGTCATCATCACCATGCTCAACGGCCTGCCTGGCATCACCCTGACCAATGCCGACCCGCCGGAACTGCACCGCCTGATCGCCGCCCTCGACCTGGCCAGCAAGCAACGCCACCTGCTGCGCCGGACGCACGGTGCCGCAGTGCAGGAACTTGCGGCGCTCGCGCCCGAGCAATCGAAGCTCGCCGAGGCCGCCGCCAAGCTCAACGGAGGCGAATCCAGCCACCCGCTGCTGGCCACCGCCCATGCCCGGCTGATGCCGGCCGCCGCCGCACTGCAAGCCACACGCAAAGACGAGGCGACCCGGTTGCAGCAGGCCGCCGACCAGGCGCTGCGCCATTTCATCATCGAACAAGCGCTGGTCCTCAACACCGCCAGGCCACCGGCCTCGGGCAGCCCGGAGGATGTCCCCGCCGAAATCGAAACCAACGACCTCTACTACTCCGACGCAGTGGGTTTCGTCTCGGACTTCGTCAGCGGTGAGGCACCCAAGGACAAGAAATCTGAATGGGAAATCCTCGGCGAGCGCAACCGCGCCGCCCTCAACCAGAACTTCGCCCGCGAGCTGCCGCTCGAATATCGGGCGACACTGAAGAACTATTACGAAAGAGTGGCGAAATGAAAAATCCGGATGGCGAAACGCCGAAATACCCAAAGAAATCCGTAAAACCGAATGTCGAATCCGGACCTTCGTCATGCCTTGGGAATTTGGGCTATTGGGTATTCCGTCATGCCCCGGCCACTTGGGTGTTTGGGTGTTTCTCCCTGCTTTCCCCCTTGCACGCCCAAACCACCAACGGACCAGCCGCCCCCGCCGCCGACGCCCCGGAACTCACCGAGGCCGCCGACCTCGCGATCGAGCGTGGCTTGCAATTCCTCCTCGCCACCCAGAACGCAGATGGCTCATGGCGTGGCGGTGCCGGCGACTACGAGATCGCCGG
>JBMTCD010000013.1:0-32173 GCA_049430545.1 Luteolibacter sp. | reverse complement strand
CTGGTAACTCACCACGCCCCTGGCTTGATGGAAATCGTGGCCCGCGAAACCGTCCGCGCCGATGGTGCCGCCGCCGCGTCCCTATGGTCCGAATCCCTGCCCGACGGATCCCTCAAAGGTGCCGCAATGAACCATATCGCCGGTGAATTCACCAAGCGTGACCCCGAAGCCGCCGCCGCCTGGGCACAACGCCACGCTTCCGAGGACTATGCCGCCCGTGCCATCGGGACCATCGGCGCACGATGGGCCAACCAAAACCCGCAGGCGGCCGTGAGTTGGCTCGAATCCCTTCCCGCCGGCAACGGCCAGACATCCGGCATGGCGGCTGCCTTCAACAGTTGGGAAGACAGCGATCCCGTGGCTGCCAGCAACCACCTCTTGTCCATGCCTTCCTCGCCGCTGCGTGACAAATCGATCAGCGGTTTTGCGGACGGCTACGCATGGCAAAACCCCGAGCTGTCGATGCAATGGGCTGAAAGCATCGAGGACGCTGCGCTGCGCGATCGAACGATCACCCGCGTCGGCCAGATTTACCTGCGGCAAAAGCCCGAGGCGGGTCGCGCCTGGCTGGAAGCAAGCGACATCGCGCCTCAAATCAAACAGAGGATTTCCGGCAATCCCTTGCGTTGATTGGAGATGGGGTTCTCCTCCTGGTCTGTTCGATTGGATATCAAACCATTGGCAGCAGCGCCTGATGTCATGAAAGTGTCGCCGGGATGGTGCCGGTCGCTCCAGATGAATTCGTGGGCGCACCCGGGGCAAACCCACCCGTTTGCCGATGCAGGACTTCGGACCTTCGAATTTGAGCCGGCAGGATGGATTGGGGCAGTTGGTCTTCAAGGCCGTTGATGCTTTTGATGCATAGCCTTGGAACAACCCTTCTGCCGGGTTCCGCTTTGTATTCACAAAGCAGTCTTCAATTACGGAGACTCCACAACTTTGAGGCGGGCAAATTTCCGGGTGCCTGGCGGCGATGGGAACGTGTAGGTCACGTCATTGCCTGAGATGGTCACGTTCACGCCGAGGGTCTCCGAAGTCCACGCGCCGGTCAGCGTGTCGGAGGTTTCGACCACGAAATCGGTGCCGTAGTTGCCGGTGTAGCCGGTGCCCTTGGTCCAGGTGATGCTGAATGTGCCTCCGGTGTTGGAAATGCCCGGCAATGCGGTAAAGCCGGTGGTGTCGCCGCTTGGTCCGCCGAGGAAGTATTCGATGCCGTTGGAGACTCCGTCGCCGTCGTGGTCCTGATCGAGGGTTTGACCGGTGGCGCCGTTGGTCGATAGCCAAGTCGAATATCCGCCGCCGGCGTTTTCCAACAGATCGATCATGGCGCGGCCGGCCGCATCGCCGACGAGCAGGAAGGTCTCGGCGTTCCGGTGGTAGTGATAGTTTTGGTCGACCCGGGACTCGGCGGCCGTCCGCCAGTAGCCGCGCGAGTCGAAGGCTTTCACATTGCCGGCGAAGGCCGGATACTTGACCGGATCACCGACGGCGAGCTGCGCGTTGATGACGTTCAAGATGTCGCCGCTGGCAGCCGAGCCGTTGAAGCCACTGCTGCAGACCACGAAGGGGGCATTGGGCGCACTGAACTCCGTCCGGATGGCATTGATGTAGTTGGCCAGATTCATCTCGTACCGGTCCACGTAGGTCTGATCGCCCGCGATATCGTTCCATCCCTGGAACCAGACGAAACCGGCGATGACATATCCCTGGGTGGCATAGTCCGGATAGAGGGTGTTGAAATCGTCCAGGACACCCTTTGCGGCGGCCACCGTCTTGTCGTATTGTTCACCTCCCTTCGTTCCGTCCGGCACCGGTGTCGTGCCGGTTGTCCACTTGTTGGGTGAGTCACCATATCCCGCGTAGGTATAGCCGCCGCTGGTATATTGCGGGCTTCCCGGTGGCAGCAGTTGGTAGCCGAGGTTCTTGCCGCCCTCCGAGGTCTTGAGCACGAGCACGGGTTCGTCGAAATGATAGCCCATGATCTGGCCGAAGCCGAGTTCCGGACCGATCGAGGAGGTGTTGCCTCCCTGGCCGGGTTGCAAGGGGCCGGGCAGGCCGGTGGCCGCGACGACTCCCTTGTAAGTGACGTCATTGCGCGGCAGCCAGTTGCCGCCGGTGTCGAGCAGGTTCGGGAACTTGCCATCCTGTTTGACGGTGGTGGCGAGGGTGCCAAGGGTGCCGATGGGGTCGATGTCGCCCTGGCCGACCATGTTGGACTGGCCCATCAGGATGAACACCTTCACCGGCTTGTCGGTGGCGCCGGTCGAGCCGTCGGGATCGGGCAGCGGATAGGGAACCTTCGGCTTGCTGGTCGCGATGTTCGGGTCGGTATAGCTGGCTGCGACTTCATACCAGTCGCTGACGTTGTCGTCATCGCTGTCGGCATCGTGCGGGTCGCATCCCGCGTTGGTCTCGCTCACGTAGATTGCGGTGTGGGTTTCCACGCCATCCTTCAGGCCGTCGCCGTCAGTATCGGGATTGACGGGATTGGTGCCGGTGTCCGTGCTGCCCGCCCACGAGCCGGTGTTGGTTTCGACGCCGTCGGAAAAGCCGTCGCCATCGGTATCGTACTTGAGCGGGTCGGTCGGCGGGCGCAATCCCACGCCTGCAAGCTCGGGACCGTCATCGAGCCCGTCGTTGTCGGTGTCGGGATCGTTCGGGTCGGTGCCGAGCTGGTATTCCTGGAGGTTGGTGAGGCCGTCGCCGGCACCGCCGTTTTCGAGGTCGTCGCCCGGGTTGAGGGTCGTGGCGGATGGCGGGGTGGTGTGGGCCAGTTCGTAATCGTCCGGCAGGCCGTCATCGTCGGTATCCAGATCGACGACCGTCACGGTCCCGATACCGGCAATGAAGGGGGAGGCGTTCTCACTGTTGTAAACGCCCTTCGGCTGGGTCTCTCCATCGAGGATGAGGGTGGTGACCTCGACCGTTCCCTCGAAGTCGAGGCGCAGGTTGGCTCCGCTGTCGATGGTGAGCGGCGCTTCAAGCGCGAGATAGGGATGGCCGATGGCCAGGGTTCCGGCGTGGATGGTGGTGGCGCCGGTGTAGCTGTGGTTGCCGCTGAGCACCTGGGTGCCCGCGCCGGATTTGGTGAGTGTGGTGGCGGGGGCGAAGTCGGCGATGATGCCGGAATAGGTGACGTTGACGCCGGTTCCGGTGTTCAGGGTGAATCCGGTGATGGCGGTGGCGGCGAGGTTGGTTTCGTTGTTGCCTCCGTCACTACTGAAGACCGACAGGAGGTTGCGGCTGCCCACGAGGCCGCCGAATGTAGGGCTGGGCGATGCGGTTTCGCCGGTGATACGAGCGGCATTGGTTCCGGCGGCGCAGGCGAAGTTTCCGCCGGAGGAACCGACATTGAGCACGCTGTTCTGAATGGCGAGGTTGTTGCCGAGGGTGAGCTTGGCACCGGAATTGATCACGGTTTCGCCGGTGAAATCCTGGGCTTCGGCGAGGTTCACGCGGATCTTGCTGGCTCCGGTGCCGCCGACGATAAGACCTTGCGGGCCAGTGAGCTTGTTGGCTCCCACAATCCCCAACAAACCAGTGCTGCCCTTGCCGCCGAGGCGATAGGCGTCACTGGCCGGAGTGATCGTTCCCGAATACTCCCTCTTGGAGCCGTTGCCGGCCCAATTGCCAAGGAAGGCGTTGGGGAGATTGGCTCCGGTGCTGCTGCTGAAGTCGAGGCTATTGGCGGTGTTGTCGGTCATCACCGTGATTTCGCTGGTGGTTTCGACGAGGCGATTGAGGAACGCGTTGTCGAGGGCGGAACGCTTCACGATAGCTCCGGCGGCCACCGAGATGTTGCGCCCGCTTCCGCCGCCGAAGCCGTCCAGGCTGACGTTCCTGAAATCGAGGGCACCCGAGTTGACATAAGTGGAGCCGCCATAGGTGTTGGTGCCGCCGAGCACCAGCCAGCCGTCGCCTTCCTTCGTGAGGGACTTGCCAGAGCCGCTGATGGCTCCGCCGAGAGTCAGTAAGCCTTTGGTGCTGTTGATCGTGACGATGAGGTCGTCATTGAGCACGATTGCGGTGTTGATCGCGTCGGCTCCATCGCCCGTGGCGGTCCGCGTGATCGCGGCGGAACCGGACGACACGTCGAAAGTGAGCGCACTGCCCGAGTTGATAGTGAACTTGTTGTTGCCGCCCAAGTCGCCGATGTTCAGAGACCCGACGGTGACCGGAGCGCCCATGCCGATGGCATTATTGCTCAAGATGTCGTTGTTCAGGTTGGCGACATCATCGATAGCGTCGGGAAAGCCGGTATTCGGAGTCCAACTCGAATTGTTATTCCAATCCGACGGTCCGGACGCGTCGAGGTTCCAAGTGTAGGTTTCCGCGAGGGAGGCCGTAATCTGGATGGATGACGAAGCGGCGAAGATGATGGCGAAGCGAAGCCATGATGCGGGGTTTTGTGTTTTCATATTTCAGCGGTGAGGAAAGTGGTGGACAAACATGCAAGGTGGGTCCCCGCGTTGTGCCGGCCGCGAGGATGCCGGGGAGCTTTGGTTGCCAGGAATTTGCTTTTGCGGTGAGGGCCGTTGAAAGGGCCGGTGGCCGGACCGGAGGCGAGGGAAAAAGGGGTTGATCACTGGAATTCATGCGGGGGTGAGTTGGCTCCGCTTGAGGGTGAGTTCGTGAATGATCCGGTTTTCCTCGCTGTGGACCAGGCGGAAGGTCACCTCGGGGTCGGTCTTGGAGAGGTCGAAGGTGAACTCGCCGAAGGCGTAGGTGCTGGTGATCCCGAAGAGCTGGGTCTGCCAGCGCGGGTTTGTCGGCGGGGGTCCGTGACGACCGCCGAGGCTGGCCGGTTCGAATTCGTAAAACTTGAAGCCCGAGGGCCGCGGAATCGTGAAACCCCGCGCGCCGTGCCGGTCCCCGGAGATGAGCAGGACGCCGCTGATTTTCTCTTCCTCGATGAGGCGGAAGATCTCCTCGCGGCCCTCCGGGTCGAACTTGCCCCACGAGTCCTTTCCGCCGCTCACGTAGTCGCTCCACATGGTGCCGCAGGACATGATGATGAACGGCCCCCGGCAGGCGCGGAGCGTTTTCTTGAGCCACGCCATCTGCTCCGGCCCGAGGAAGCAATGCTTGCCGGTGGCAGTGCGGAAATAGCGGTTGTCGGTCATGATGATGTCGCAGGGGCCGATGCGGGTGTGCTGGAAAATGCCGCCGCCCGAGTCGCCCAGCCCGTAGTAGGGGTTGTTCCAGGCCTGGGAGAAGACCTTGCGGAGGCCGAGGTGGGCCTGCTCGTCTCCACCGGGCGGGCAGCCCCACTTGTCGTTGTCAAGGTAGTCGTGGTCGTCCCACGACGCGTAGACCGGCACCGCCGCCACGAGGTCCCTCCAGGCGGGGTGGAAATCGCGCAGGGCATAGTCGGCGCGATGCATTCCGAAGTCGGTCATGCGGTCCTGCACGGCGATGTCACCATACATGAGCATCGCGTGCGGCTTGCGGCCGAGGATGGTGCCGGTCTGCCTTTCATTGCCCAGGCCCCAGCGGTGCTGGCAGGTGCCGAAGGTGATCCGGGTGAGGGCGTCGCCGCCCATGGCGCAGGTCGTGATGGCGGCGTTCCTCGGCACCGGGATTTCCCTGCCATCGACGAGGACCTTGTAAGGCGTGCTCGTGCCGGCGGGCAGGCCGTTCACCTTGACGACCGCGGTGAGATCGGTCTCGTGGCTGGTCTTGACCGGGCCGTAGGTCTTTTCCGCACCGTTCACCGTCGCCACCACCGTGACCTCGGCCGGTTGGAGCGTGCGCACCCACACGCTCGCGCCATCCTTTTGGAGGCATCCCAGCATCGGGCCGCCGAGGTGCACGATTCCCAGTTCACCACACAACCTGCGCACCTCCTCGTTCTGCGAGACGGTGCGGAAGTCCGCGGCGGGACTGGTCGCCAGGGCATTGTAGATCGCCGAAAACAGGGCATTCACCTTCTCGGGCTTTTTCCCCCAGAGGTTGAGCAATTGCAGCGAGACCTCCAGGCTGCCGTCCTTGAGAGGAACCTCCCGGGCGAGGCTCGCGCCCGGGAGCAGGCCCGAGGCTAGGCCGAAGCCTCCGGCCGCGGCGGTCTTGAGGAAGGATCGGCGGGTCAAGTCGTGAGTGCCCATGGTTGTCTGTCGGTGGAATTGCAGCTCTTTCACCGCCGGGTCGGTCGGGGGTCGGCGTTGGTGGCGGGCGCTTTCCTCCGCTTCGCCCCGGCTGCCAGTCCGCCGGGGTTGAGCTGGTCCCAGGCGGCGGATAACTCGGCAACGCGCTGGGGATCCTTGGCCGCGAGGTTGTTCAGCTCGGTGCGGTCGGCCTCCATGTTGTAGAGCTCCCACGGACCGCCGAGGGCGGAGACGAGTTTCCAGGGACCGGTGCGGACCGCGCGGTTATTGGCAAAGGTCCAGACCAGGGTGCGCTCCTCAAACGTGCCGCCCTGCCACAGCGGCACCAGCGACCGGCCGACCAGCGGTGCCAGCTTCGCACCCTCGAACTCCGCCGGCCGTTGCGCATTGGCGAGCGCGGCACAGGTCGGGAGAATGTCGACGAGATGGGCCGGCGTCGTGACGATCTGCCCACCCTGGGGAATTCCGGCCGGCCAGTGGACGATCATCGGTGAGGCGATGCCGCCTTCGTGGTTGTTCTGCTTGTACCAGCGGAACGGGGTGTTGCTGGCACCCGCCCACGATGCATCGTAGGCCCAGTGGCCGCCGCCCTCCCACGGCGGGATTTCGTTCCTGTTGTTGCGGTCGAACGGGCAGCCGCCGTTGTCGGAGAAGAACATCAGCACCGTGTTTTGATCGACGCCGAGTTCCTTGAGCCGCGCGGTGAGGCGTCCGATGTTCTGGTCGAGCCGATCGATCATTGCGGCAAAGGTTGCCATCTTGAGATCCTGGTCGTCCTGCTGCGCGGACGTCAGTTCGTTCCATGGCTTGACGTTGGCTGGGCGCGGGCTGAGTGGCCACTCCTTGCGGATCAGCCCCATCTCAAGCTGGCGGGCGTAGCGCTGTCGGCGGAGTTCATCCCAGCCGACGCGGTATTTGCCGCGGTATTTGTCGATTTCCTGCTTCGGTGCCTGAAGCGGGTAGTGCGGGGCGTTGTAGGCGATGTAGAGGAAGAAGGGCTTGTCCTTTTGTTTCACCGCCTCGCCGATAAAGCGCATCGCGTAGTCGGTGTTGGCATCGGTGGTGTAGAACCCCTGCCGCGGGACCTTGAACGGCTGGTCGTCGAGCCGGAAGGTTTTGTCGCCGAAAAAGAAATCCGTCGAGCCGCTCAGGTGGCCGAAGTAGTGGTCGAAGCCGCGGGTGAGGGGTTCGCCGTCGATATGCCACTTGCCGGTCATCAGGGTGGTGTAACCGGCGCCGCGCATCACCTCGGCGACCGTTACAAAGTTGCGTTGTGGTTCGCTCTGATATTGCGGATGCCACAGGCCGCTCATCAGCGAGCGGCGCGAGGTTTCGCACTTCGCCGTGTTGTAGAACTCGGTGAAGCGCACCCCTTGGCCGGCAAGGCGGTCAAGGTTCGGGGTGTGGATCTCGCTGCCGTAGCACCCGAGGTCCGAGAATCCCATGTCGTCCACCATGATCACGATGACATTGGGTCTGGCGGCGGGGGCGGCGGCTGGGGAAAGAACCAGCGCGGCTAAAATGGGCAGGAATTTCATGTGTCTGATAGATCACGGAGCGCTCTCCGCGCGGATGAAGGTAGCGGGCTTGGCGGTGCCGAGATCGAACTGGACGGTGGCGTTGCCACTGCCATCGGTCGTGACGACGTTGGCTGCCAGGAATTTGCTTTTGGGGTAAGGTGAGACAGTTGGTTCGCGGCGCATTCAACGGCGACGCCGCAGCAGCGCGAGCAGGCCAAGGCCACCCAGCAAAGCCGCGCGAGGCTCCGGTACGGCGGCAGCAAAGGTGGCGACGACATTGGCACCGGCACTGTTCCCGATTCCTTGGATCTCGATCTGTTGCGCTCCCGAGTTTGCAAGTGTTCCATAGATACTTGCCGAAGTGTATTGGCCGCTAAGGCTCGCCTGAGCCAACAACTCCAAGCTCGGAGTAACAATGGTGGGAAAGCTGTTGCTGCTGTTGCGGGAGTAGGAAACGACCACAAACTCTCCGACCGTAGGGGGATTGAGATCGATCACCCAGTTATTTACCGCATATGCTGTTGAAGACACGCCATCGGCTGTGCCGGCCAGCGTGTAGGCGGAAAAGAAATAGCCACGATTGTCCACCGATCCCGCGAATTCGAGCTGGAAATCCGTGCTTTCCGGCGTTTCACCGGCCAGATCGACATACCACACGTTGGAGCGGGTATTGCTGGTGGGAGCTGCCACACTCAGCGCGACACCTCCGTAAGTCAGGGATTGAATCGCGGATGGAACGGCGGTATTTGAAGCGGTTCCCTCGGATGCAATGGTGACTACCAGTTTGGAAGCTCCGGTAAATGAGAGGGAACTGCCATCTATGGTGTAACTCAATCCGGCTGTCTGGGATGTCGCAACGAGGGTGTCGACCATCGTGATCGCGGCATGGGATGGTGTGGCGAGGAACAGCGAGGTGATCACGCCGACGAGTGTCTTGATCAGAATTTTCATGTTGTTCGGGACTGGGATTGGTTGAGTTCGGAGACCGGGAGAAAAGGGGGTGATCGTTGTTTTCATGGATTTGGGAAGGACGGAGGTTGGCAACGGGAGTGAAGAGCGAAACGAGCAATCTCGATCATGCCTCAACACATTGGGAATGTGTAACGGGGCGACACTTCCGGCACAACCCCTCCTTGCGCCAACCTTCCTGTATTTTGCGTCATCCCCCCGCCGGCACGATACGGCGGTTCCCGGCGACTGCCCCCGCATGCCCCCTGGTTGGCGGCGGGGATCACTCCAAACGCTTCGCGGAGACTTCGCCGCGCGGTTTTTCCACCTCTTGGGCGAGCGCTTCGAGGCTGCGGCCGAGATCCGGTTGCTTATGCTGGAGGGTCGCAAGTGGCGCCGGCAGCGTGGCGAAAACGGCGATGATCGTTGGTGGCGTTCCCATATCACTCAATCCGGTCGGGCACCGGTCCTTCACAGGTCCTGTTTGACGGCCTTTTTCTGCCGGCGTTTGACCTCTCCTGCGGGGGCCTGCGGATGATCCAGGCCGTTGGATTCGCGGAGGAAATCGATCATCCGCATCTCATAGCCGACCGGCTTGTCCTTGGCCAGCGCATCCAGCGGCGCGAGATACGGGGCAATCGCGACATGCGACCAGTCCAGCACGTTGAGGGCCAGCAGGGTGGCGGGCACGCGGTGTTGCACCAGACCGGCGAGAGCCGCCTGCCCCTTCGCCGGGTTTCCGGATTGAATCAAGGCCCAGGCCGCCATCGCACTGACTTCGCCGCATGGATCGTGGAGCACGGCTTCCAGCGCGGTTTGGGTGGCGGCGTCGGCCTTGCCCAGCATGAACAGGCCGACGGTGCCCCAATACCGCAGGCCGGAGTCCTTGCTGGCGAGCAACCCGATGAAGCGCGGGCGGTTCGCGGGGTTCATCGCCAGCGCCAGATCGGCGGCGTCGAGGTAGGCGGGGAGATTATAGAGTTTCGGGTCGCGCACCATTTGATAGATGGTCATCTTGTTTTCCCGCGCGCGGCGCTCGCGTTCCCCCTCGGGCAGCAGGCCGGTATCGTGGATGGCGAGCTGCCACTCCCGCAGCCTGGCGCGCATCGTTTCGAGCGTCTGCTGGCATTCCGGCCGGCCGGCGAGGTTGACGACGTTGTCCGGATCCGCCTGCATGTCGTAGAGTTCCTCCACCGGCTTGTTGGTGAAGAAGCGGCCTGTCACCCCGTTGGTGCGGTGGTTCTTGAAGGCGTCCTCCCAGGTCCGCGTGGCGACCATCTTCCACAGGGTGTCGAGGTGCTGGCCCCACGGGACGTAGGGCATGTAGTTTTTGATATATACGTAGCGCTTGTTGCGGACGGCACGCTGGTTGTCGAAGCGCTCGTCCATGCGCTCGCGGAAGCTGAACACATACTCCGGCTCGGGCTCGGCCTGCGGGCCCAGGAAAACGCGGCCCTGCATGACCGCCGGCACTTCGGAGCCGGTGATGCTCAGCCAGGTCTTGGGCAGATCGAGAAAGCTGACGAGGCGGTCGATGGTGGTGCCCGGCTTGTCGGCCGGCCAGAGGTGTTTGTATTTCTCCGGGATGCGGACGATGAGCGGCACATGCAGGCCGCTGTCGAAGAGGAAGCGCTTGCTGCGCGGCAGCACGCCACCGTGGTCGGAATTGAAGACCACGATGGTGTCATCGGCGATACCGGCCTGATTGAGGGCCGCGAGCGCCTTGCCGATCTGGGTGTCCATGTTCTCCACCGCGTCATAGTACTTGGCGTAGTTCATGCGGATGGAGGCTTCGTCGGGGTGGTATTTCCTCAGCGTCACATCCTCCGGAGTGTGGCGGGTGCGGGTGACATCGCCCTGCGCCTTGCTCTCGTGTGATTCGTTGAAATTGATCACTTGGAAGAACGGCTGGCCGGGCTTCCGCTTGTTCCAGGCGTCCGCCACGCTGCTGTCCCAACAGTCCGTGTCCGCCCGCCCGCCGATGTTGTAGTCGGTCTTGGTGTGGTTGGCGGCATAGTAGCCCGCGGCGCGGAGGTAGTCCGGGTAGTATTTGATGAGGTCGTGCGGGACCGGGTAGCGGCTGCGCATCGGGTGCGTCCCCATCGAGATCGAGTTGATGCCGGTGATCCAGGTGCTCCGCTGGGCCGCGCACACCGGCGCGCTGGCATAAACGTTGGTGTAGCGGAAACCCTCTTTCGCGAGCGCGTCGATGTTCGGCGTCTTCGCCTCGGGAAACCCGTAGCAACCGATCCAGTTCACGTTCGAGTCCTCGCAAACGAGCCAGAGGATGTTGGGTCGCGGCGCGGGTGCGTCCGCGGCCTGCAGGGCGGCCGGTGCCAGCAGCAGCAGCGCGTTGAGAATGAAGAACAGCTTTTTCATGTTAAGATCAGGACGAAGAGCCGCAACTCGCCGCGCCACGGTTTGCATTTTTGGCGGATTGCCAGGAAATTGCCTTTCACGGTTGGTGTGCATGAGGGGCTAAAGCTGGGTTCGGAGACCTGGGGGCTTCGCTAAGGCTACGCCCCCCAAGGCGAGAAAACGGTAGATCAGGGCAATCGAACCCCGACGCGGTAGAATTGCCGCGCACCGCCCGGCGAAGGATCCGTGAGCGAATCCACGGCGCCGCTTCCGGGGACGTCAATCTGCGAGGGGACCGGGGTCCATGCACCTGAAGTCAGATCAGTCGCGTGGTAAAGGGTGTATCTTCGCCCGGCGAACGACTGGAAAAAGACGGTGAAACCGGAATCCAGGGAGATGGTCCCGATCTTGAATACTGACGATCCGCTGAGCGGATGGGTGCCCGCGACATATTCACTGTAATTGGTCACGGTGTCACCATCCGGGTCGGCGCTTGCAGCGGACTCGGTAGTGACCGTGGTTCCGCTGCCGCCGAAGTATTGGCGACGCCACCAATCGGGGATGCCGTCGCCAACATGATCGACCGCGCTGTGGTTGCCTGCCCGCACGAGGCGAACATGGTTCAACAGGCGGATTCCGTCGCCTTGCGGAGCGATGGGGTGGTAATAGCCGTAGGGGGCGTAGGTGTAGTCCGCAAGGCTGCCGGACTTCGGGTCGCTTCGCTGGCAGCCCGCGCCGTGGACATCGATCCAAGTGCTGTTCATGTAGCCCCAGCCCTTTCCGAAACACACATAGGCGCCGGCCTCTGCGGACCCAGTGTAGGCCGCGTGCGTCGTCCCCGACCAGTACCAGGGGTAATCCGCCTGACCGTTCTCGCCCGTGATCTGAGTGCAGGAAAAGACGGCATTGATGGCTGCCGAACTGGTCGTGACGGGAGAGCGGGTGTAGTCCACGATGCTCTGCAGCTCCTTGACGTTTGGCAGACGCCAGTCGTCATGGCCCAGGTGGTTCTCGGCGTTCTTGGTCTGTGCCCAAGCGAGCGCGTCCTGCCAGTTCATGCCCGAGCCACTGTCGGCTTGCGTCCACATCAGTCCCGTGGCGCTGTCGGTCACCGTGCCGTCGCCGTTGTCGGTGAAGTTGTTTATTCCGTAACTGGTGTTACCCCGCACCAACTGGACGCAGAATTTCTTGTCCGTGCCACCCAAGGTCAACCCGTATCCTTTGATCCGGCCGTCGGCGAAATTCACGCCGAAGAGCATGCTGGTGTCGCCGGCATATAGCGTGCTGGAGGCGTACTGCGAGTCGATGATCCGCTCGCCGGAGCTGGTGAAGCCGTACGCGAAGCCGAAGTGATTTGTGTCGATGAACGGTGTCAGGCCCGAGGTGTCGCTGCCAGAGAGGCCACTGGGGTCGGTGCCGCGGAAGTCGATCAGGGAATACTGTTCCTTGATGGTGGGCAGGCGCCAATCGCTGTAGCCGCCGTAGCTGACGGCGTTGAAAGTGGCCGGCAGCGCTTGGGCCTGGGCCCACGTAAGCTTGTCGGCGTAAGTGAGGGAACCATCGCGGTTGGTGTCCGGGCTTTGCATCCAGGTCAGGCCCGTGTTGTTGTCGTAAACGGTCAAGCCGTCAGCGCCGGTGGTGTAGCTGGGCTGGTTTCCGTACGACTGCGCGTCCTGGCCGTAGAAGGCCTCGCTCGAAGCCGGAGCAGTGATGGTCGTCGTGGTGTCATAACACTGGGTCTGGCCGGTATCCACGACCATGTAACCACCCGGAGTGCCCGCTGCGGAAACGGTCACGTAACCGGAGCGGGTCAGCGTGTCCGAGCCGCTCGCGCCGGTTACGGTCAGGCTGGCCGTGAAGCTCCCTGTGCTCGTATACGTGTGCGAGGGATTCGTCGCAGTGCTCGTCGCACCGTCGCCGAAATCCCACAGGCGGCTGGTGATCGTTCCAGTCGAGGCGTCGGTGAAGTTCACCGTCAAAGGCGCCGTGCCGCTCACCGGCGTGCCTGTGAAGCCGGCCACCAGTCCCGATCCGGTGGTAACCTGAAAGGCGGCCGACTTGCTGAAGGTCAATGTGCCATTTGGCGTGGAGAAAACGATGCTGGCATCCTTCGCGCCCACGGTTTCCGCGCCCGAGATGCTGAACTGGGCGGTGACGGTGTATTGGCTGGCGTGGGTGACCGAGCTTCCGGTCATCGTGCCCAGAGTCACGCTCGCGGGCATCACCCCCGCAGGTGGGGGAGGTGGCGCATCAGAATCCAAGGTGAAGGTCACCGTCAAGGCCGTGCCCTGCGCCGCCGTTGCCGGACTGACGGCGGCAATCTGATTGGTGGACTGGCCGAATGCGAGTCCGGAGAGCATTGCCACAAGAACAACCAGGTCAAACACTCCCGATCGGCGGAACATGAGGGATTTGCCGATTCTGGAGAGCAAAGTTCCCATGTTCACGGGTTGTTGGGAAATTGCGGTTGAAGGTTGTTGAGCAGGCCGTTGGCCGGACCGGACGGCGATGCCAAGATGCATGGTGGTGGTTTTCATGAATTCGGGAAGGAGGGAGCCTGGCAACGGGAGTGAAGAGCGAAACGAGCAACCTCGATCATGCCTCAACACATTGCGAATGTGCAACGGGGGAACTTCAGGCACAACCCATCGTTGCGCCAATCTACCTGTATTTTGCGTCACTTCCCCCGCACGATACGGCGGTCCAAAGAGCCATTGGGTCGGACCGGAGGGCGGGGAAAAGGGGGTTGAGCGATGCCAACTTCGATGTTTCCATCACGGGCGTGGTTGTTAGACTCCGGCCGCTCCATGAACAGGACCCTGCCCCGCATCCACCTGCTCGCCACCGGCGGCACCATCGCCGGGGCACACACCGGCGGGCGCAGCTATGCCGCCGCCACGCTGACGGCCGGGGCGCTGGTGGCGGCGGTGCCGCAGTTGGGTTCGCTCGCACAGATTACCACCGAGCAGGTCGCCGGCATCGCCAGTCAGGACATGAACGAGGAGGTCTGGCGGCAACTGGCGGCGCGCGCGCAGGCGGCGCTGGATGAACCCGCGGTGACGGGCCTTGTGATCACGCACGGCACCGACACGATGGAGGAGACGGCATATTTTCTGAACCTGGTGCTGCGCACCAGCAAACCCGTGGTGCTGGTGGGCGCGATGCGTCCGACCACCGCGATCAGCGCGGACGGCCCGATGAACCTGTTCAATGCGGTGGCTGCGGCCGCCGACCGCGGGGCCGGGGGGCGCGGGGTATTGGTGACGGCCAACGACGAAATCCATTTTGCCCGCGAGATTGCCAAGACCAACACCACGCAACTGGCGACCTTCCGTTCGCCCAACCGCGGGCTGGCGGGATTGGTGAATACCGGCCGCCTGCACTGGTTCGGCCCGGCACCGCGCCGGCACACGGCGGCCAGCGAATTCGCGCAGGCCCCGGTCGGATCCCTGCCGCCGGTCGAGATCATCCACGCGCATGCCGGCATGGGGCGGGCCTTGATTGATGCGGCGGTGCGTGGCGGTGCGAAGGGCCTCATCATCGCCGGGGTGGGGAACGGGAATTTCGCCGCGCCGGCATTGCAGGCCTGCATCGAGGCGGCGCGGGCGGGCGTCGCGGTGGTGCGAAGTTCGCGAACAGGCGGCGGGGTGGTGGAGCGCAACATCGAGGTGGATGACAGCGCGGCCGGCTTCATCGCGGCCGAGGAACTCAATCCGCAGAAAGCCCGCGTGCTGCTGATGCTGGGGCTGGCGCGCACGACGGAGACGCCGGCGCTGCAGGAACTTTTCACGCACTACTGATTCATGATTGCCGACGACCTGCTGGCCCGCGCGATGGCGGAACCGATATCGTGGAAATTGATTGCTTTAAATTGTTTTTGACGGTTGGTGCGGATGAGGGGTGGGCAATGTTAAGGCTACGTCGGCCCAAGGCGAGAAAAGGCGATGTAGACATGCCGGAACATGCGGACCCGCCCGGCTTGGTTTGGTGCTGACATGGGCCCATCATAGCCCGGACCACGCAAACCAAGGAGCGGGATTTTCCTCTCATTCTACAGCGCCTCGAGCGCGGGCAGGGTCTCGAGGATGGCCTTGCGGATGGCCGAGGCCTGTTTGGGAGAGAGCTTGCTCATGCGGCTCTGCGCATCCGGCTCGAGGCTGTCGGCGATTTTTTTCAGTTCCGGAATGGCGGGCTTTGCCGCGGCTCCGTATTCGAGCAGGATCTTCATGATTTCCGCCGTGCGGGCCGGGCTGTGCCAGTGGTTCTGCGTGCGCACCCAATCCACGCAGGCGCCGACGCCTTCCGGAACCCGGTGCTTGACGAGGATATGCAGGCCGCCCATGCGGATGTTGTCGGCAAACATGATTCCGCTCGGCGCGGGCTCGACGACCGCCCGGAGGATGGCGGGCAGCAGGGGCTTGATTTCGTCATAGGTGAGGTTATCAAAAACGGTGAGATAACTGCCGCGCGCCCGGCCGTCCTCGTTTTGCAAGCCGGCGCAAACGGCCTTGTAGAGGAGTTCGCGGTCGACGCCGTCGAGCGAGCGGCCGATCAACCCACTGCGCTTGTCGAAAAGGGCGAAGGAAAGATAACGCTGCTGCATGTTGCGAGGGTCGTCCTTGGACGGGCCCTCGGCGAGCATGCCGAGGAGGTCGGGCAGTGCGGGCATTGCGGCTCCGCCGATGGCCGCGAGCGCGTCGGCGGCATTGATACGCAGCCAGAGGTCTTCGCTGCGGAGGGTTTTCCGCAGGGCCGGCACGGCGGGGGCGGCCTTGTCCTTCAATTGGGCGAGCGCCTGGCAGGCACCGAGGCGGGATTCGAGCTGCGGGGATTCCAGCAGTTTCACAAGCGCCGAAACCCGCGTGTCGCTGCGGCGGGCAAGGGCGACGGAGGCCCGCTCGCGGACGATCGGCGACCAACTTTCCAAGCGTTCGAAAAGCTGGTCCCCAC
Source organism: Luteolibacter sp. (assembly GCA_049430545.1). Lineage (GTDB taxonomy): Bacteria > Verrucomicrobiota > Verrucomicrobiia > Verrucomicrobiales > Akkermansiaceae > Luteolibacter. The sequence continues at coordinate 16,293 of JBMTCD010000013.1, read as the reverse complement.
TCAGTTTGTCATAGGCGCTGTTAGGGTCCTTGTGACTCCAACCGCGCCCGTCAAGGATGAGTTGTCGCGCGGTGGCGGCGTCAACCTGCGTGACCTTGCTTGGTCTCTTTCCGGTGAGCCAGATCTTCTTGAGCGGCATCGCATAGGCCAGCAGGTAGCCGCCGCTGCAGTCCCAGCCCTTATACGAGTCACCCTTCATTTCCGGCGCCCCCTGATGGGTGAAGCTTCCGTCCCAGTGGCGGGCGAGGTCAAAATGCCAGGCGCCGAATTCCTTCATCCACGCGCCGGTGGCCTGCGGTCCGGACTGGGCGACGCCGGGCATCGACCACAGGATGTTGCAGAAGTTTCCGGTGTGCCCTTCGTCACGCTCCGCACCGTGGGAGGCGACGGACATCCGCGAGAAATACTCGGCCCGCTGCGGTTCGTCGATCAGATTGAACAGCACCGCCGCCATCCCATTCTTGCCGTTGTCGTCGTGGGTCCGTATCCCCGGGGGGTGGTCGCCATAGGGAACGGAGCCTTTGCCGGCGTAGAAGCGCAGCAGCCTGGCGCTGCGCTCGATTGCTTGGGAGATCTTCGGGTCGTCCACCCCTGCGGCGCGCGCCATCACCAGTGAAATCGTCAGCGGCACGCCCGGGGCGTTCATCATTCCGTAACCGACGAGGCGGCCATCGGCTCCGGCGAACCGGTGGCCCCAGGAGCCGACGATGCTCTGACCGTTCGCGGCCTCCAATGCGAGCCGCCGGAGGTCCGGCATCACCGACTGGTCGCCGGTGGCCATCTCATACTCGGAGAGCAGCATGATGACATAGCCGTAGTACCAGGTTGCAAACGCGTCGGTCGAGTAGCCGGACGCCCATTCGGCCTCCTTTTTCACCAATGGGATGTATTTCGGATTGCCGCTGGCGAGCAGCGCGAGGGCGTTGAGCGACCGGACGATCGGATTCTCCTTGTAGGACGGACTGGCGATGCGTTTCGCCAAGGCCTCGCAACCCAGCTCGAGGATGCGTTGAGACTTCGGGCAGGCGTAGGGTGCGGTGGCGCTGTAGGTCCCAAGCACGGGGAGTTTCACCGTCACTTCGTCCGTCTTGCCACCGCGCCAGCGGGTGAGCGCGAGCTTGCCGCCACCGGCTTCGGATTCGGCGATGGTCAGGGCCTTGCCGAACTCGGTGCGCGGGTCATGGGAGAATGGCTTTCCGGCCACGCCGAGGATCACGTCTCCGACTTTGAGAACGCCATCGGCCGGGGAGCCCTTCGTGATTGCCGTGATCCGGATCTGCCGGGTGCCGGCGGTGGACCTCTTGTCGCTGAACATCCACCCGCGGCAGCCCGTGGCACCGAGGTTCCAATCGTGGGTCGCACCTGCGGGGATGGGATCACCCTTGGTGAAGTCGGGCCGGGTCATGGTTTCCTTCTTCCTGGCGGCGGCACAGGGAGAAATGAGGGCCGCCGCAAGGGCAACGGCAATCAAGGCGGTGGTCGGTTTGTGTCTGGTATTCATATTTGCTTTTGATCTGGTGGGGCTCGGGGAGCGGTGAATGACGGCGGAAGCTAAGGAGAACCGAGGGAACGCACTCGGAGACCGGGAGCAATGGGGTTGTCTTTCATGAAACGCTCGTAAAATCCGGGTTTGCTGGCGTGGGGATACTCATCGAAGACATGCCCCTGACCAAGCACGCGCGGATCCTGTTGCTGCTTCAGTTCGTCGAAGAGCCGCCTCTTCAGCGCGGCCTGTCGCCCTGCCTGCTCCGGCTGGCCGGCGAGATTCTGAACGCAGTCCGGGTCGCGCTTGATATCATACAATTCCTCCTGCGGTCGCATCCCGAAACAAACGTTCCAGAAATGTTTCAGCTCGGGCACTTGTTCCGTTGCCAGAACCGCCTTTTTCGTCGGGCTGCCGTCGGTATCCTGATAGCCGGTCTCTGGATTGCCGCAAGGCCAGCGCGAGGGCTCAAAGTTGTGAAGATAGAGCCAGTCACCCTTGGCGATGCCACGGACGGGATAGCCTTGATCATGCGGCCGGCCGATGTCGTTGCGTTCGCGCCCCACTAGCACATGGTCGCGCGTGCTGACCACCTGGCCGGACTTTTCTGAAGAAAAAATCTCCACCCAACTGCGCCCCGTCGCCGGCGCCATGCCGGTCTGCTCCCATTTCAAACCCGCCAGCTCGATGAATGTCGGCGCGAGGTCAATGAAGCTGACGTAATCCTCGATCACGCGCCCCGGGGCGCGGATGCCGCGCGGCCACATGACCGCCAGCGGCAGATGATCACCGCCCAGATAGGGGTGGCCTTTGTCGTGTGGAAACGGCATGCCATTGTCGCCGGACACCACGACGATGGTGTTGGCAAGTAAACCGCGCGTTTCCAGCAGCGCCAGCATCCGGCCAAGGTGCTGGTCGAAATACTCCACTTCGAACGCATAATCGAGCATGTCATTGCGCACTTCCGGCAGATCGGGCCAGCACGCGGGCACACGGTCAATATCGGCGGGTTTCTTGCCCCCCTTGGCCACACCGGAGCCATACTCGTAGCCCCGATGCGGTTCGTGTCCGCCATACCAGAAACACCACGGCTGGTTCTTCGGCGCGGCGTCGAGGAAATCCGCGAAATTGCCGGCGTAGTCGGTCTTGCTGATTTTGGATGTCGGCGGTTTGATCTTGCGCCTGTCAAACGGTTGCCCGGCCATTTGGCGCGGTTGCCCGTTGGTGTCCTTGGCAACTCCCGGGCTCCAGCCTTTTGCCGTCATGCCGACAAAGTAACCGTGCTCGGCCAGGGCCTCGGGATAGGTCTTGAATTCCGCCGGAAAGAAACACCAATGATTGGCGGCGGCCTTGAGCTGCCACGGGTTGCGTCCCGTGAGGATGGCAGCGCGCGAGGGTGCGCACTTGCCGGTCGGTGTGAAGCAGTGCGTGAACAAAAGCCCCTGGCTTGCGACGCGATCGAAGCTCGGCGTCTTGACCCAGCTGCAGCCGTATGCGCCCGCGTGGCCAAAGCCCCAGTCATCGGCAAGCGCAAAGAGAATGTTGGGCCGGGCAGCAGTTGTCTCCCTCGCAGGTGCGGCTGTTGGCGTCGAGCACATCGCCGCGACGGCGAAGAGGATTCCCAGGAGTCCGCTTATGTTCAATAGTGATGGCTTCATGAATTGATTTGCACAGGGTTGCTTACCGCCTTTCGATCGTGTGGACCACAGGGCCGGGCTGCAGCGGCAGGTCGGCCTTGAACAGACCATTGCCTTGTGGAACGAAGCGGACCCCCTTCGCTTCGGGCACTCCATCCGCGCACCAGACTGCCAGCGGTCCCGCCTCGTGCAGCTTCAGTTTCAACTGGCGGTCCGAGCAGGCGAGGACCTCCACAGCGGCAGCCGGAAGATACTTGTCGGTCCGTCCGATGACCGACCAGCCGTGCTGAATGGGGCTCACTTGCAGGAGCCGTTCACCGAAACCCCGGATCGATACCGGATACTGCCCATCGAGCTTCCGCGCCTGGCCGGCGTCCCAATCATAAACCACCAATCCCTCTTGCGGCACTTCCCACGGACCGGCGTAGGGTTGAACCATTGCAGAGGCCGAGGCGTAATCGTCCGCCGTGATGGCGGCCGACAACTCAGGCCCGGTACCTTCGCCGTCCCCGAGAAAATTATATACCGCGAACACGGCCGAGCGGTTGGCAAGCGGGGCCATCACCCGGTAGAGCGAGGTGTTGGTCAGATCGTGGAACAGATCTTCCCGCAGCGGACTGGCGGGGGCCAGCGGCCTCAGCAGCTGCCCGTCCTCGTAACAGAGCGGGCGAATCAGTTCCGGCACCAACTGCTCGCGGCGGTCGGATAGATAGACCGGACCGCCGGAGAGGGCCTTGGACACCGCCATCATCCGTCCAGCCGCCGGGTCGCTTGAATGGAACATGTCGTGGTCGCCCCAGGCGATCTGGCCTTGCCAGGGGATGGCGCTGTAGGAGTGATACAAATGCGCCTTGGCCTGTTTCAGGTTGCCCAGTTTGTAATCCTCGCTGCAACGCCCGACGACGCTGTTGCCGGAATTGAACAGGAAATGCGGCACGTGCCAGTTGCAGTTGATCAACCCGTTGAATTCATCCTCCATCACCTTCTGGTAGAGGCGTGCATATGTGGCGGTGGCTTCGGAAGGGTTGCCGATGGCGTGTTCGTTGGTGTCCGGGAATGAACCCAGGGGCAGCTTTTGGGTGGTGCCGGCATAAACCGGAAGCAGGGTGCCGCAAAAATCCACCTTCACAAAATCAATCCCGTCCCGAACCGAATGCTGCACCAGGTAACGCAGGAACGTTTCGATGGCGCGGGCGTCGGGTTTGGGCACCATCCGCCCGTTGTGCGCCATCATCATGGAGTCGAGGATGCCCTCAGGATGGCCGACTGAAACCGCCGTGGCGTCGCCCAGCAAGGCATGCCACATGCCCACCCAGCGGATGCCGTCCTTGGAACGCAGATCCGTCAGCGGCTTGTATCCGTCGGGAAACTTCCCGGGATCCGGCGCAAGCGACCGGGTATCGAAATGGCCGTCATCCACCAGGAAATAGCGGACGGGAACCCCGCTGTCGCGCAGCCCTTTCATCTCCAGGGTCAAACCCTCCGAACTGATCTTCTTGTGATACCCCTCCCAGGAACACCATCCCAGATACTTGAAGACTTCCGGGTAGGACTTCTTCTCGCGCAGCTTCAGGTGTCCCCGGATCTGCTCGGCTTCGGAAGCCATCTTCCACACGCGGTAACACGCTTCGTAGGGCGAATTCGCCCGCACCCAGCAGAGCAGCGGCATGTCGCCGCGGATGGATGCAGTCCCGTGCGTGCCGAACTTGAGTTGGAACGCGGCGCCATCGGGGGCAAACCAGGCGTAGGCCTGATCGCCGCACAACGGCAGCGCGGCCAGATAACCGCCCCCCTCCAGTTCAAGCAGCAGGAACATGCCGCCTTCGTCGCCTTCGGGCCGGGTGATGATGTTGCCCCTCACCCGGTTGCCGCCATAGGGCCACCAAAACCCCCGGTAATAAACCCCGCGCGTGAATGCCGGCACCTGAAGGGTGAAGGTTTCCATCACTCCCTGCGCATCCGGATCGCCCGAGTAGGAATGCAGGATCTTCAACCCCTCCCGCGAACTTTGCAGATCGATGACCTGGCCGGGCGAATCTCCAGCGTCCCGGGATCGCAACAACGCGGGACGTCCCGCCTCGGTCTTCCAGATGTCCACCGGCACATCGTTGCTGGCGGCCGGGCCGGGCCGGCTGCGACCGGCAGCCACCGTCCGCTCCAGCAGATCAGCCATTCTTCCCGCCACGGCGGCATCCGATTCGATGCGATTCGACTGCTCGCCACGATCCGCTGCCATGTCATACAACTGAGCCGGATGCCCGTCGTCCCCCCTGCTCCAGCCACCCGAGCCTTGACAGGCGACAAATTTCCACGGGCCCTGGCGAATAGCGAAGTTGCCTTGGACCGAAGCATGAACGATGAGCGGATGAGTCGGTTGCTTCAGGGGGGTGCGATCGAGGAGCGGAAGGATGGAAAAACTGTCCGCGCCGGCGCCTTCCGGCAATGGCGTGCCAAGAATGTCCGCGCAGGTGGCCAGCAGACTGTTGTGGCAAATGGCGTCCGTTGAAACGCTTCCGGGTTCGACGACAGCGGGCCAGCGGACCACAAAGGGCACACGATGTCCGCCCTCCCAGATGTCTGCCTTGTGCCCGCGCAGGCCCGCCAATGGATCATGCCCCTTCGCGCGAAGCGCATCAATCTTGGCAACCGGCGCGCAACCATTGTCACTCGTGAACACCACCAGGGTGTTCTCGGCCAGACCGGACTCATCCAAGGCCTCCACGATCTGCCGCACCACGTCGTCGGTTTGCATGACGTAGTCCGCATAGATGTTCAAGCCGCTCCGGCCCCGCCATTCCTCGGTGGGCACCAGCGGGCCGTGGGGTGAATTCAGCGGAATATAGAGAAAAAATGGAACGTCCCGTTCCCTGCCGCGCTCCCGGATGTAAGCCACGCTGGTGGCGCAAATCCGCGGCAGCATTTCTTCGCTGGAGATGTTGGCCGTCACCCGGTCCTGCTCAATCCAGGTGCGCATTTCGCCGGCATGATGGTATCCCCAGAACCGATCGAATCCCCGCGTGATGGGACCTTCCAGCACCCGGGATCCGACGGGCGCGCCGGCTTGCTCGCCTTTGGGTTTCTCGATCTGGGTGCCGGGCGGCAGGTCATAGTGGAAACCCAAATGCCACTTGCCGACGATGGCCGTCTTGTAGCCTTGTTGTTTGAGAAACTGCGGCACGGTCAGCACATCCCTGGCGATGAGCGGGTCCTGGCCAGTCTGCATGACCCCCCGCTGCAACCGCGTGCGCCAGGGGTAGCGCCCGGTCAACAGGCCGTAGCGCGTCGGGCTGCACACCGCCGAAGCGCTGTGCGCGTCAGTAAACCGCATCCCTTCCCGCGCCAGGCGATCCACCCCCGGCGTGGCAAAGCCGCACGCCGGATTGAAACTCTTCACATCGCCATGACCCAGGTCGTCGGCGAGGATGTAAACGATGTTGGGTTTGCTGTGGGGCTGGACGGCGGCGGGACACGGTGCTGCCCCCACGCCGAGCGCAACGGCGGACGCCAGCAGGAGGCCGGACGAGCGCACCCAGCCGGCGCGGCAAAAGGCCGAAGTGGGGACGCAGGCAGCCGCCAGCGGGGAGTTGAGGTTGTTGATCATGGGATTGGACTTGGGATTCATGGGGTTCATTCTTGCTGGGCATTCCCATCCTTGGCGCGAACAGCACGCGGGATGCAGTCTGGGTTCCGGATGGGCAGCTTCGCGCCGGTCGCCTGCAACCAGGCGGCAAGTCTTTCCTCCAGCGATTTTACCAGTTCGGGTTGTTGCGCGGCGAGGTCGTGCGTTTCGGACAGGTCGGCGTTCAGGTTGAACAACTCGGACGGCGTGCCATCATACCGCTTGATCAACTTCCACGGTCCCTGGCGGATGAGGCTGTAGGGCTGGATGCCTCCGCGATAGTGCGGGAAATGCCAGAAGATCGCGTCGCGCTTGAGCCCGCCCTTCTGGCTCAGCAAGGGCACCAGGCTCTCGCCGTCAATAACCCGGTCGGGCAACTGGGCGTCGGTCGCCTCGACGATGGTCGGCAGGAAATCCACGCTGCTGACCGGCACGGAACACACGCTGCCCGGTTTCACCACCCCCGGCCAGCGGATGATCTGCGGAATGCGGATTCCGCCTTCGTAAGGATGCCCTTTTCCGGCCCGCAGGGGCGTGTTGCTGGTGGGTTCCAACAAGCCGCCGTTGTCCGAGGTAAAGATGATGAGGGTCCGATCGGAAATCTTCAGTTGGTCCAATGTCTCCAGAATCCGGCCCATCGCGTCATCGACGCTTTCCACCATGGCGGCATAGCCGGGATCCTTGTGATTGGTTTTCGGCTTCACCTCATATTTGGCTACGATATCGGACTTGGCCTCGATCGGCTTGTGCACTGCGTAATGACAAAGCGAAAGGAAGAACGGCTTGTCCCGGTGCCGGGTGATGAAGCCGGCCGCCTCGTCGGCTTCGCGGTCCGTCAGGTATTCCCCTTCCTTGCGTGGCTTGAGGGTCGGGATGTTCGGCCGTTGGGCATCGCGGTGATACGGATCAAAGTAACCGGGCGGCTGGCCGTGGTCGCAGCCGCCGATGTTCTCGTCATAGCCCTGCCGGTCGGGATACCAGGCATCAGGGCCAAGATGCCACTTGCCGATGTGACTGGTGACGTAGCCTCGCTCCTTGAGGACTTCGGCCAGGGTCACCTCACTCAAATCCATCCAGAACGGATTGGGCGGACACAGCAGTGGACTTCTGGCGCCTCCCACGTAGTTGGTCGGGGCCGGCTGATCCAGATCGGTCCGGCTGCCTTTGAACCCAAGAAAGCGGATCCAGTCGGTGATGCCTACTCTCGCAGGATAACGGCCGGTCTGGATGGCCGCACGCGTCGGGGAACAGACCGCGCACGCCGCATAGGCGTCGGTGAACTTCATGCCCTGAGCGCAGAGACGGTCAATGTTGGATGTTTCGTAGTAGGTCGAACCAAAACAGCTCAAGTCCGTCCAACCCAAATCGTCCACCACGACCAGGATTACGTTTGGCGGCCGATCGGCCTTGACCTCCGAAGCCATGACGCCATCCATTCTTGACGCCACCGCCAGCATCGCCAGGCCGCAGCTTGCTGCCCATTTGAACTGATTCATTCTTCTCATAATCGTTTTGGCTCAGCGGGGCGAGTCATCGCGCCACGCGAACTCTCCCTGCTCCACACTCCAGTCGTTGCCAAAAAAGCCGGCCACGCGCGCCGCGTCCGCTCCTTGGGACAACACCGTTGGATCAAAGACCGTGCAATCCGGATAAGCCACGCCGGAGGTGAAATAGGGCGCGCGATCCGTCAACCGCATGCCCGTCAACCCGCTGCCAGCCACCACCCCCACACAGGCCACGTCACTGCCCGGGCGCGGCCGGAGGAACAGGCAGGCCAGGTCTTCGCCACTCAACGTGCGCCCGCCGATTACCACACGCCCCCGTTTCACCTGCACCGGACTGTCGCCCAGCAACGGGTCCCAGGCGCCATTGCTGTCGGCGTGCCCATAGAGAATGACACCCCGATCGGGTTCCGCCGCCGGATCGAAGGCGGTGTCGGGCAGGACGTCCACGCTGCCATTCCCGCGATACCACCAGGTTTCGGCGTCGTAACGCGCCTTCAACAAAGCCCAGGCATTCTCTGCCGGCGTGCCGCGCGTGCCATAAACAAACTGCATGCGATGCTGGAACGCCTCCTTGAACGGCCCGCAACGGTGCGGGCCCTTGGATGCAAGGGAAACCGGGTGACTCTGCCTCCAGCCGCCGGCGTCCCGGACAAACCATAACCTCGACTCACCGGCGAACACTGAAACATTGGTCAGCGTCTGGCCATCCAACTCCACCAGAAAGGGACCCGAGGAACTTGTTTGTGCCACGTCCACCGAAAGGCGCGCCACGTTCTCGGTGGTGCCCGCAAGACGTATGTCCCGACGGCGGGTGGCCGGATCCCAGCGCACATTCACGACGCTCTTTTCCAGGGCACGTTGCTGCGCCTCGATCGTCACCCAATGGCAGGAGGCGGAAACGCCCGGATTGGCGGTGGTAAAGTTGATCTCCCGCACGGCATCAGGGTCCGGGATCTTGTGCCGGGCGAACAGGTCGAACATGGGCGGCCAGTCCACACATGGATTGCCCCACCAATGACCGGCACCCGGTTGCTCGTGATAACGAAAATCATGGTTTAAGCCTTCCAACACGGTCCGCATGGTGCGCGCCTGCGTCACCGGCACATTGTTGTCGGCGTCGCCATGCAGGATGTAGATGGCTTGCTGCAAGTAATTGCCCTTCATGACCAGCGTGTCCGAAGGGGTGCTGGCGCGCTGGATCAACTGCGCGAGCGCATTGGTGCTCTCAGGGCGCCTGCCGCCCGCATAGGAGAAGAAGCTGATCCAACCCGCGCTCGGGCCCAGGGCCGCGAACCGGTCCGGGTAGTTGACGCCGATGTGCCAGGTGCCGTGCCCCCCCATGGAATGGCCGCTCAAATAGATCTGATGCGGGTCGGTGCGGAACGCCTCCTGTGCAATGGCCAGCACTTCCAAGGCATCCATCCGTCCCCAATCCTCCCAATCAAACCCAAACGGCCGCCGGTTGGTCGGCGCGGCGATGGTCGCCCATGTCTTGTTCTTGTAGGATGCAGCATGGCCCAGTGCCTCCACCGCCGCGCCGTGCAGGCTAAGGACCAGCGCCTTCGCCGGATGATCCGCATCCAACGGCCGGGCTGGAGTGACCGCGAAGTATTGCACGCTGCCGTCAATGTCGCTGATGAACGTCCGCTTGTGCGTTTGCCACGCCTCCCGCAGTCGCAACGGGATCCGAACCGAATCCAGCATCGGCGAAGCGTCCTCCCCACCCCGCGAAAGTGTCACTTCGAACTCCACCCGGTTGGTATCGCTCTGTCCCGAGTGCTGCAGGCGGAACCCCACTTTGCGCACGCTCAGCGGCAAGACGGACGGAAGCCGGGTGGTGACCGGCGTTCCTCCTGCCGCAACACTCACAATCTTGAGATCCGTGAGAAGGTTGGTGGTGCTGTTCACCACCAGCAATGCTCCCCAGTGATCGTTCTCCTGGTTCACAATCAAATCCGGCAGCGTCAGGTCGTGGGTTGCCAGAGTGACCGGTGCCGTCGGCGGCTGCAGTTCCACACGCAGATCACCACGCCCACTGAGAAAGAGGAGGTCATTGGTACCGGCGTGCAGCCGGATGGGCAGGACGGTCTTCATCTTGCGATACGGTGCGCCCACACGCGGTTCCCCGTTCACATACACCAGCGAATGTCCGGAGGCCTTGAGCAACAGCACCTCGTCCCGCTCGGCCACATACGGGATGCAGGCATATCCCCCGCGCAACACCGCTCCGGAAAAGGTGCCGTTCTCATCCGCAACCATCGCTTCCCAGGTGCGGCTCGTGCCGTCGGGGAGCACCACCGTCTCCCCCGCGCGCGGTGCCGACCATTGACCGGACACCAGCGCGGCTTCAATGGCGTCCGTGTGGAAGGCGCTGCGTCCGTAGCGTGCCACCGACTGGATTAACAGCCCGTCACGCAGGAGGATGGCGGGCTGGGCCGCCGATTCCGCCGCGAGCATCGCCGGCACCGTGCCCCGGTCGCCACCTTCGGTGACGTTCAAAGAACCGTCGCCCGCGTGGGCGGACGATGCGGCAAGGCATATGAGCAGGGGCAGGATGGCGTGTCTCGGTTTCATGGCAAATCAGTGCAGGGCTGATCGGATGGAATGGGCTCAGGGAGCGATAACGACCTTGAGTCTGGCGAATTTCCTGGTGTCCGGTGCCTTGGTCACGCTGAGGGTGACGGTATCTGTTCCGGATTCAGGATCGTCCTTGCTTACGGTGACACCGGCGTCCGAACCGTCAGTGTCGGCTCCAACGGTGTAGGAGTCCGGCCAACTCCCCAGATCGGTGCCCACTTCAATCTCTACGGAAACGGAAGCATCGATTGAGTCTTGGTCACGCTCAAAGCTGAAGATCATGTTCGTGCCGTCATCACCCACTTCCGGCAGCTTGCCGAGGTCGTTGGTGTCCTTGTCGCCGCCGAGCACGAATTCCACCGCATTGCTCACGCCGTCCAGATCGTAGTCCTGATCTGGAGTCTGGGGTGATGGAGCGTTGGCGGAGGCCCAGAGGGCGTAGCCGGTGAGACCGCCGACACTGCTGACGACGAGTTCGATGTTGGTGCCGCTGCCGCTGATCCGGAGGGTGCCAGTGGCGGGACCCGCGCCAATGGTGCCGGTAAGGTTGGCCGGGGTGGTGTCGAGCGTGCCGCTGACCGCCGCGCCGCTGCTGATGAGCGTGTAGGTGCCGTTCTCGAGGCCGCCGTGCGCCGTGAAATTGAAGTCCGCGAAGTTGAGCACGCCGGTGCCGATGTTCACCGTCCCGGTGGCGATTCTGTCACTGGCGGCGATGGTATCGAGATCGATGTTCAGAACACCCGCGTTGGCGACTCCGGCCATGGCGGAGATGTCGAGATCGCCGGCGATTGTAAGGGTGCCGATCGAAGTCCCGGGGGCGAGGCCTGCGGTCGAACCCACGACAACCGACCCGCCAATCGTGCCGCTGCCGCCGAGGATCGCGGTGTTGTTCACATTGACGTCTCCGGTCATGCCGCTGGAATTCCCGTTGATGAGCAGGGTGCCGGCATCGACGTTGTTGACGCCGTCGTGAAGGAGATTGCCGCTGAGAATGAGCGTGCCGGCTCCGGTTTTCGTGATCTTGCCCGTGGTGTTCGTCGTGGCGCCGGAGACTTCGAGCGTGCTGCCTGTGATGATCTCCCAGGTGGAAGTGAACGTATTGTCGATCGTGAAGTTCCGGTTTGTGCTGTCGTCGGGCCCGTCATATTTGAGGGTCGCGTCGCCAAACCACCGCAGCTTGCCGGCGGTTGGGGGGATGATGCCAAGGGCACCGTTGAATCCGATGTATCCGGTCTCTGCCCGGTTCGTGGCGTCGGAGTTGCTGCTGATCTGCGCTATGATCGGGTTGGCGTTTATATCGGTAATGCCCACAACTGTGGTCCCGGGGGCGAGTCTCGGGTGGACGATGCTCATCCCCACGGCGATCGGGGTGCCTGCAGGGACGTTGATGAAGTTGGTGCCGCCGTCTCCCGGGCCCGTGCCGATGGCACCAGCATAGACGCCGCCGTCGTTGATCTCGCTGTCAACTTCAAGAGTTCCCGCGTGGAGGCTGACGTTGTTGTAGATGGTGCAAGGGCCGCTCAGGCTGAGCTTGGCATTGCCGCGCTTCTCCAAGGCCAAGAAGTTGTCCGGGACGCTGCCGTTGAGGATCATGTCCGCATTCGTGGTGATCGGTATCGTGTTGTTATTCACCCCAACGGGCCCGATCCAAGGGCTGGTGAAGGTCAAGGTGCCTGAGCCCAGGTTGCTCACGCCCTTCCTTTGGCTGTTGCCGCTGGAAACGAGGTTCATGACGCGGTCAGTGGTTTCCCCCGGCCCGGTGTAGTTGAGGATGGCCGAGGCCTGCATGCCGGTGCGACCGATGTCGACGGTGCCGTTGGCCACGGTGGTGGGGGCGCCGAGCGAGCTGCTGGCCAGCGGCGGCGAGCCACCGTTGACGCTGTTGAACGAGGAGACGTTGAGGGTGGCGGTGTTGCCGTTGTATTCCCCGTGGACGGTGGTCTTGCCGGTGTAGGTGTTGTCACCCGAAAGGGTGTAGTTGCCCTTGTAAGCCAGCCTGACGTTTCCGGCCCCGCTGATTACGCCGCTGAACTCCTGGGCCTCGCTGACGCCTGTCCAGAACTGGAAGGTGGCCCCGGAGGCGATGTCGATGTCGCCGGTGAAGTTTCCGCTGCCAAGCCGCCGGGAAATGTTGTCGGCGCTGTCGGCTCCGATGAAGAGCGTTCCACCCTGCACACTAATGTTGCCGGTGAGGGTGTTCTGCATGGTTTTCAGGAGCACCGTCCCGCTACCGGTCTTGGTGAGTCCGAAGCTGCTGGTGATGGCTGCGGTAATCTTGCTGGTCCCGGTGCTCACATTGATGCCGCCCGCAGCCCCGAAGTTGATCGGATCGCCGCCGACGAGGTAGTTGTTGGTGTTGAACTGGAGCCCGCCGACCGTCACGCCCCCGGTCGCCACGGTCACCGTGCCGGCCGTGCCGCCGAAGATGGCGGTGTCGTTGTTGCCGTTGATCCACGCGATGTTGTTGGCTCCGGCGTCGACGGTCCAGTTGCCGTTGTTGGTGTCCCAGATACCCGCTCCGCCAGTGACGGCGCTGTCGCCGGTGCCAACCATCCCGGGGGCGGTGTCCCAGGTTACGCCGGGTGGTGCCGCCTGGTGGACGGCGGCGGTGTAGGTCCTGGTGGTCAGGCCATCCCGGGCGGTGATCGTGTAGCTTTGCGGGGTGGTGAAGTTGCGCGTGGTCCCCGAGGGCGGATCGGCCGTCGCGCCCGGGGAGAGCGTGAACGTCGGATCGAGCGTGGTGACGTCGGTGCCGAAAGGGACGGTCACCGTGACATCGGTGCCGTCAATGATCCCGGTCATGCCGTCGATGGTGAAGCTGAGCATGTCGCAGGCGCTGCTGCCCGCGTTTGCCACGGCCCACACGGCGTTGTGGTCGGACAAGCCGGCGCCATAGGTGCCGTAGGTGCCCTTGCTGGTGAATGTCAGGACCGAGCAGACGTGGTCGAGGCCGTTGCTGGCTCGGCTCGGCGTAGGCAGGATGGCCGCCACCTTGGCGGCGAGGAGATTGAAGTCGCCAGCCATGACCAGGCGTCCGGCGTCAGCAGGCGTGGCCACCCCGAGGCGCCCGCTCACGTAGTCGCGGAACTTCGCCAGCCCGGCCTGCTCGGACTCGTAGTCGTTCTCGAACCAGTTGTAGGTGTTGTGGAAGTTGAACACATCTACCGCTCCGGTGCCGGGGTCGATGCGCACGTGCTGCGCGTGGCGCTCCCACTCGTCGCCGCCGGGGTCGATCTGGATCAGCTGGCTGTGCGTGAGCTGAAACGGGTGTTTCGAGAGGATGGCGACCGAGGTTTGTTGTTGCGACTCCCATGGCCAGATCCACCCGGTGGTGGTATTGACCGTCTGGAAGGTGTGCGGATATTCCGGGAAGACCGACTTCACCGTGTTCCAGTTGCCGCCGACCGGGACTTCCTGGAGGCACAGCACGTCCTCACCCGAGAGCATGGTGTCACGGAAGGTGGTGAGATTGCCCGCCAGATCGCCGTGGCCGCCGTGGATATTGTAGGTCACCACCCGCAGCGGGGTGGCCGCGGCGGGGCCCGGCAGCAGGGCGACCAGCAACAGCGAGCCGAAGACCCGCGCCAGCCGACGGGAGGGAGAGTTGGAGTTTCCTTTCATCATGGTCTTGCTGAGGTTCGATTTCTTATCAAGGCGCAGGCTGCTGATCGTCAGGCGATCCTGCAGCCGCGCGAAGCGGGCCTGGAAGAAGCGCAGGTATCGCGGCTCGTAGCTCAGGCACAGGCCGCGGACGTCCGCGCGCCGCTGCCAGACGGCGAGCACCGACCCGGCGGTGACGTCCATGTGGGCCCGGGTGTAGACGCGGCGGGGATGGTCAGGGGCTTCTGCATCGTGAAGGCTTCGGATTCCTAGTTGTCTGTTCCGCTCGCAGCCTTGATTCCCAGCCGGTCTTCGACGCCTTCGCGGAACTTTTTGTGGGGAGGAGGCATCTCCGAATAGAACGGGGCGAGGAGCGACACCAGCCGCTTCCGCATGGCTTCGGCCTCTTCCGGGTGTTGGCCGATGAGGTCATGCGCCTCCGCCGGGTCGGTGTTCAGATTGTAAAGCTCGTCGGGATCGCCGTTGAAGAACATGACGTACTTGAAACCTTCCCGGCTGCGCAGGGCGGCATTGGCCCGCTGCCCCCAATGGGGCCGACTGTCGGGGAAGTACCAAAAGAACTCCCGCGCCGGAATCGTGCCGCCCTGGAAATAGGGCAGGAGGGAAATCCCGTCGCGGTCGCGATTGGGCGGTGCGATCCCGGCGGCATCCAGGACGGTAAAGAACATGTCGGCGATGGAGATGGGCGCTTCACAGGATTTGCCCGCCTTGACGCGCCCCGGCCAGGTGACGAACGCGGGCACCCGCTCGCCAGCTTCGTAGGTGGAGTTCTTACCCCCATTCAGCGGTGGGCAGGGCACCGCGTCGGTCACCGGACCGTTATCCGAATAGAACACAAACAAGGTGTTCTCATACAGGTGCTCACGCTTCAGGCGATCCACGATCCGTCCGATGGATTGATCCACGCTGTCAATCATGGCGGCATAAACGGCGTTATCCTCGCTGGTCACCAATTCGCTGCCAGTTTTCGGATCGAGTCGAAACGAGTGCTCGATGCCCAGTGCTTTGATTTTCCTGGCGTATTTTTCCACCAGTTCGGGCTTGGCCTCATGCTTTTGATGAACCGCGTAGTGCCATAGATTCAGATAGAACGGCCGATCAGGATCGCGCCGGTCAATCAGTTTGAGGGCCTCCTCTGTCAACCGGTCGGTGAGGTATTCGCCCTCCTGCCCGCCGGCAAAGAGCGACGGCACACTGTTCCTGAGGTTCTTGCCCGTGCCATCCGCCCGGCAACCGTAGGGCCAGAAATACGATCCCGGCCCCCAGGCAATGCCCCCCCCGACGTTCACGTCAAATCCCAAGTCCGTGGGCATGGTCTTGTCATTGGGATTGCCCATGTGCCATTTGCCAACATGCCAGGTCTGGTAGCCTGCGGTCTGGAGAAAGGAAGGCAGAATCGGCAGACCGGGCCGGATGTAATGCAGGTGGTTCCACATCCCCAGGCGCACGTGATGCATGCCCGTCATCAGGCCGGCGCGTGCGGGGGAACAAATCGCGGCCGTAGTGTAGGCGGCAGTGAATCGGGTGCCCGCAGCGCAAAGGGCGTCGATGTTGGGCGTTTCGTAGAGCCGCGCGCCAAAGCAGCCCAGATCCTTCCAGCCCATGTCGTCGATGAGAAAGATCACGACGTTCGGCTTGGTCGATTCGGCCCGGCAGAGCCACGGGGAGGCCGCGAGACAGAGAAGCAATGCGAGCAGTTGGACCCACGACTGTTTCTTGAGGGGCCCAGAAACATCATTGCGGGGGAATTGCTTTTCCAGGTTGGTGCGCATGAGGGCTAAAGCGGGGTTCGGAGACCGGGAGCAAAGGGCTTGATCGTTGTTTTCATGAATTCGGTAAGGACGGAGCTTG
>JBMTCD010000012.1:0-33559 GCA_049430545.1 Luteolibacter sp. | reverse complement strand
CTGGTGCGGCGAGCACGGCACTCTCGACGTGCTCGCCGAAGCCAAGACCGAGGCCTCCGTTGTGTGGGAGGCGGATCAAGAGAAGAATGCCTCGGGATGATGAAACTCGCGAAACTCGGTGACGGGCCGGAGATTTTCCACACGATCCAGGGCGAGGGCGTTTCCGCCGGTTGCCCGGCGGTGTTTGTGCGGGCCTCGCGTTGCAACCTGCATTGCGTGTGGTGCGACACGGACCACACGTGGAATTTCGAAGGCACGCCATGGCCGCATGAAAAAGACCAGCTTCCCAGATACGCCAAGCACCGCAAGGCGGACGTGACCTTCGAGACCACACCCGCGGAAACCGCGCGGCGCATCCTCGATTTCAATTGCCCGCGCGTGGTCATCACCGGCGGCGAGCCGTTGCTCCAGGAAGAGGCGTTCCTGGCAATCATCCGCCACATCCGCGGGCAAATGCCGGACTGCGTCTTCGAAGTGGAAACCAACGGCGCGCGGATCCCCAGCCCCGCTTTCGCGGAAGCGGTGAACCAGTTCAATGTTTCACCGAAGCTTGCGAACTCCGGCATGCCCGAAACACTGCGGCTGGTTCCCAAGGCGCTGCGTCATTTCGCCGATTCTCCAAAGGCATGGTTCAAGTTCGTGGTTTGCAGCCCCGGCGATCTAACGGAAATCAGGGACTTGCAACTCAAGCACGCCATTCCGCGCGAGCGCATCCTGCTGATGCCCGAGGGCCGCACTTCCCCGGAACTCGACATGACCGCGCCATGGCTGGCGGAAACCTGCCGCGACGAGGGCTATCGTTTCTGCGACCGCCTCCACGTCCGGATGTGGGGCGACCGGCGCGGCGTGTAGGCTCGCTCGTCAGAGCGAGGGAGCGCGGATTCGCAGGAAGCAGGATGGCTTTCATGACGCCGGCATTGAATCCATCCACCCGGGCAGGCCTGCATGGGCACGATGCATTCCGCGGCGTTTTTGCGAAGCGATGGAGCTTGTGCGCGCTGGACAGCGGAGTCGGCGCAAATCACTTTCCCCGGCATGGACCCGAACGCACCCTTCGCCCCGCGGGGCGACAAGAAACAGTTGGAGGAGGCACTGGATTTCGCGCCCAAGTTCGACCAAGACGGCCTGATCCCCGCGCTGGCTTTGGACGCCGCCACGCGCCAGCCGCTCATGCTCGCCTACATGAACGCCGAGTCGCTGCGCCGCACGCTGGAGATCGGCGAGGCGGTCTATTGGTCGCGCTCGCGCAAGGAATACTGGCACAAGGGGGCCACCTCCGGCCACGTGCAGAAAATCGTGGAAATCCTCACCGATTGCGACCAGGACGCACTCGTCCTGATGGTCGAGCAAATCGGTGCCGGCGCCTGCCACACCGGACGCGGTTCGTGTTTTTACCGCAGGGTAATCACCGCGGACGGCCAGGCGAAATTGGAATGGTCCGGCGCGGAGAAATCCTTCGATCCGGACGCGGTTTACGGGAAATCCTGACGCACCCGGCGGCAATCCGCCGTTTTTTACGCCGAATCGCGCCTTGCCACACCGGACAAAACCGGGCATAGCCGCGCGCCCGTCGCCCGTGGCGGCACCTTGGCGGCGGTCTCCGACCGCCGTTTGAATCCAAATCAACAGTCACCGACCCCGCCTGACGGGGCCGCTACCATCGCCTCCATCGCTTCATGTCCCTCAATATCCGCAACCTCGCCATCATCGCCCACGTGGACCACGGCAAGACCACGCTCGTGGACCAACTCCTGCAAGCCGGTGGCACCTACCGTGAAAACCAGGCCGTCACCGAGCGCGCGATGGACTCGATGGACCTCGAACGCGAAAAGGGCATCACCATCAAGGCCAAGAACACCTCGGTCCACTGGGAAGGCTACACCATCAACATCGTCGATACCCCCGGCCACGCCGACTTCGGCGCGGAGGTCGAGCGCGTGATGAAAATGGTCGATGGCGTGCTGCTCGTCGTCGATGCCTTCGGCGGCCCGCAGGCACAGACGCGCTTCGTGCTGCGCAAGGCGCTGGCGGAGGGCCTCAAGCCGATCGTCGTGATCAACAAGATCGACCGCCCGCTCGCCGATCCGCTCAAGGTGCACGACCAGGTGCTGGAACTTTTCCTCGACCTCGACGCCACTGAAGACCAGTTCAACGCGCCCTTCGTTTATGGCTCGGCCCGCGACGGGTATTTCATGAACCACCCGGACGAGGAGAAGAAGGACTGCATCCCGCTTCTGAAAAAAATCGTCGAGTGCATCCCCGAACCGAAGGCCGATCCCGACTCGTCGTTTTCCATGCTCGTTTCCAACATCGAGTGGGACGACTACGTCGGCCGCGTCGCGGTCGGCAAGGTGCTCGGCGGCAGTGTGAAAAAAGGCGACAACATCTGGCTGCTGCGCAAGGACGGCACCAGGCAGCAATCGAAGGTGATGAAAACCTTCAGCTACTCCGGCCTCGCGACGCATGACTCGGAAGGCGGCAGCGCCGGCGGCATCGTCGGAATCGCAGCCGGCATCGAGAACATCGACATCGGCGAAACGCTGGTCGGCTCGCCCGAGATGGAAGCGCTGCCATTCGTCGAAATCGATCCGCCGACCGTGCAGATGCAGTTTTCCATCAACGACGGCCCGCTGGCCGGCAAGGAGGGCAAGCACGTCACCTCGCGGGCCATCCGCGAGCGCCTGATGCGCGAGTTGAAAACCAACATCTCGATCCAGGTGGAGGACACCGACCAGGCCGGTGTCTTCAGCGTCTCCGCGCGCGGCGCGATGCAGATCGCGGTGCTCGTTGAACAGATGCGCCGCGAAGGCTACGAGGTCTGCGTTTCGCGGCCGATGGTGATTTTCCGCCGCGACGAATCGGGGCAGTTGCTGGAGCCTTACGAAACGCTCTACATCGAAGCTCCCGGCGATTACACCCAGGGCATCCTCAAGACGCTCGCCAACCGCAAGGGCGTGATGGAGCACATGGACACCGAGCCGTCCGGCCGCACGTTCATCCAGGCCGTCATCCCGACCCGTGGCCTGATCGGCTTCGAAACCGAACTGGTGAACCTCACCTCCGGCCACGGCATCATGAGCCACCTGTTCAAGGAATACGGCGAACACGCCGGTGAAATCACCAACCGCACCACCGGCACCCTCATCTCGATGGAAAACGGCGCCGCCACCACCTACGCGCTGCAAGCACTCGAGGAACGCGGCGTCCTCTTCGTGGGCCCCAACGACGCAGTCTATTCCGGCATGCTCGTCGGCGAAAACCCGCGCGTCGGCGATCTGCCGGTGAACCCGGTCAAGGAGAAGCACCTCGACAACATGCGCTCGTCCGGCAAGGACAAGACCTCCAAACTCACCCCGCCCATCCGCTTCTCGCTCGAACGCGCCATCGAATACATCGACACCGACGAGCTGGTCGAGGCCACGCCGAAGAACATCCGCCTGCGCAAGCGCATCCTCGATGCCAACGCCCGCAAGCGCGCCCTCAAGGGCGGCGAGGACCGCAGCACCCGCGGGAAGTGAAATCCGCCCGGGGCAAGCGGGCAAGCGACGGAACCTTCATGGGCAATGCCCACCCGCGTCCGCTTGTGGCCGGAATGCCTGATTGCAGGGTGGACCCGCCAAACCCGGTTCCCGGATTCGGCCAATTCAATTCACTGATTGCCGGATGATTGCGTCTTGGCCTGACGCGGATCGCCGCGAGGCTTATCCGCCGGTGGCGCGGAGCGAAACGAGGTATTCAACCAGCGCGGTGAACTCGTCGGCTGTCAAACCATTGGCAAGACCGGGCGGCATCATCGAGTTGGGCAGTTCGGTTTCCTTGGCGATCTCCTCGCGCCGGACATGGCTGACCTGGCCGGCGATGTCGCGCAGTTCCACCCTGCCGTCCTCCTCGCCGGTGATGAAGCCGAGTTTCGAGCTACCGTCCTTGAGATGCAGCAGCTTGGTTTGGAATCCCTGTGCCACGACCTTGTTGGGATCGAGGATCGAATCGATGAGATAGTCGCGGGTGAATTTCGCGCCGGCCGCGCCCAGATAGGGGCCTTTCTGTTCCGCATTGGGATCGATCGAGTGGCAGGCGATGCAGCCGCGGGAGGTATAGAGTTGCGCGCCAACCGCGATGTCGCCCTGGTGGGTCATCGCATGTTGCATCAATTGCTCCGGTGACATGTTGGCGGTGTTGGTTGCTGCGGCATCGGCATCACTCCGCTGTGCGGCCTTGGCGGCTTCCACCAATTCACGGTTGTCGGATTTCAAGGCTTCCGCGATCTGGGTTTCCAATCCCGGCAAGCGCATCTCCGCCACCGCACGGAAAAACCCGGTTTCCATCGGGTTTTTCGCCAGTTCGTCGCGCACCTGGCTTTTGGATTTTTCCGGGAACAAGGGGCTGTGCAACACCGTGAGCATGGCCTTCCACGCGATGGTGGACACGGTGGCGTCGCCCTTGGCCGCGACCTGCCGCAGGATGGCGATTTGTTTCGCCCGCTCGGGGGAGTTGATGAAATCGCCGATGTGGGTGGCGGCCTTGTCCGGCTCTGCCGACCATGCGGCGAGCACCTCAATGGAGCATGGCAGCGAAACCTTGGCGTCGCCGCGGGAAAGCGACTGATAGATGCGGACCCGCTCGGCGAACGGACGCTTCCTGTCCATCGCCGCGTCGGCGAGCAATCGCAGCGTGGCGTCGTCGAAATGGGGCAAATTGAGCGCCACCAGCACCGGATCGGCACCGGCCAGCTTGAGTTGCGCGACCGGCAGGCGGTTGCGGGAAAGGACTTGGATCATTTCGCCGCGGCGGTCGTCCGCGATCATGCCGTAACCCGTCTCGATCGCCGCCCGGATGTCGGCCGATGCTTCCCACTCGACCGGTTGGAAATAGGGCCCACGGTCGTCCGGCCGGGTGCCCCACCAGCTTTTCCGGTCCCATTCCTGTTCACGGTGAGACAGGCGGCTGAGCGCGGCTAGGATATCGAAGCGCTCATCCGGATCCGCAGATTTCCGAAAGCGGGCGATCAAGCCATCGACCACATCCATGCGGTGAATGCGCATCAGCGAGAGCAGAGCGAGCTGGCGTGTGTCCGCACTGGCGACGGCGGCGAGCAGCGGCTCCGCATTCCCAAGGGCCGCCAGCACCTGCATCGCGGTGTGATGAAGTCGCGGTGAAACTTTGCCATCCTTCCATGCGGCGGATGCGCCGAGAATGGCCTCGGCGCTTTGCCTTGCTCCCATGCGTTGCAGTCCGATCAACGCTTGCAGAACCACACGCGGGTTGTCGTCTGTCAGGGAAGCGGTGAAAAGTTTCACCGGCATCCCGGCATCGCCGGAGGCGTGGTCGGCGATGGCGCGCAAGGCCGCTTCGCGGATCAATGAGTCGCTTGCCTCCTGCGCCAGGAAATCGACGCAGCCGGGAGCGTCCAGTTGGCGGAGTGTGAAAACCGCCGCGGTGCGCACCGCCACGCTGTGGGACTCGTCCCCGATCATCCCCGCCAGCATTTTGGAGAACGCCGGTTTGTTGTCGCGCTTGAGAATCTCGCGCTGGGCTTCGAGCCGCTGCACGGCGCTGGCCGATGCAAGCAGCTTCACCAGCTCCTCGTCTCCGGCCTTGGCCACGTCCTGATGGACGGCGGCTTTGCCTTGCGGATAGGTGATTTGCTGGATCATGCCGACCTTGGCGTCCGGCCCCGCGTAGTTGAATTTGCCGTTGCGCCAGTCCGCGACGTAGAGCTTTGAATTTCCATCGACGTCGATATCGATCGCGCGCGGGAGTTTCATAAAGGTCATTTGCTCCACCGAGAAACTTGCGCCGTCCTTTTTCCATGGATGATAGTGCACGGTGCCGGTGGTCCAGTCGGTCGAGAACAACATGTCGCTGAATTCCGCGGGAAAACCCGGCTCGCAAAGCCACAGCGCGCCGGTGCCCGAGCCACCGCCGTAGTCGGCCAGCGGTTGCACCGCCTCATCGGCGAAATTCTGATAGAGCCGCGGGTAGCCATGGTCGGCCAGCGCGGTGTGGTGGTGGAAGCGGGTGTTCCAGCCCTTGCCGTCGTTGGTGTTGTCGCGGCTGAAAAGATCGAGTTCCGGCGAGATCGCGGTGTCACAGATGTTGCGGACCATCAGCGAGCAGGGTTCCAGTTTCGTGCCATCCGGCCGCACCCGCAGGACACCGCCGCCGTGCAGGGTGACGCTGGACCCATCGGTGCCGACCGCTGGAAAGGTTCCGAAATCGCCCACCGAGATATAAAGCCAGCCATCGATGCCCATCCGCACGCCATTGGTGGTGTGATCCGCGCCGCGCGGGTGCTCGATGCCGCCGCCGAGCCCCTTGACGAGCGTCTTGTGTTCGTCCGCCACGCCGTCGCCATTCGTATCGCGATAGCTGCTCAGGAATGGTGGATGGATGATGTAAAGCGTGCCGCCGACGAAATGTCCGCCACGCGGGCTGTTGATTTCCGGAACGAACGCCACGAACTGATCCGCCACTCCATCGCCGTCGGTGTCGCGGCAGCGCATCACGCGGCCCATGCCTTCCTTTTTGCCGAGCGAGCCGTTGCGGTCACACGGCACATACACATCGCCATTGGCGGCGGCCATCACGGCGGTGGGGTAATCGACCTCGGGCGGCCCGGCGAAATTACGGATTTCAAAGCCCTCGGGCATTCCGATGGCGAACCCTGCGGCGATCGAGCTGATGGCGAAAAAAGCGCGGTGTGTCATTTGATTCAAGACCTACGCGCGGCAGGTCCGATCCATTTCAGCAGATCCGTCCTCCCAGGAACCGTCGCCTGGCAGACGCAAACCCAAAGTGCGTCGTGTGGCGGGTTGCGCAGGCCTTGACGCCCGGAAACATTCATGATTACCATGGCCGGCGAATCAAAATCAGAGACGGCCCGATGGAATTCCGCATCCCCGCGTTCAGCTTGGAATCCGTCCGCGAAGATGGCGGCAAAGCCAGACAGATCGCCAGGCCAGCAGGCCGTGAAAACCTCGTCATGAATACCCAACGCAAACCCGCCCGCATCTTGCTAGCCGCTTCCTTGGTGGCGGCTCTCATCGCCCCTTGCGACGCCGCACGGAACCAACCGATCCCCAAACCCGACTTCACCAAGGGCGACCCGATTCCTGCGGACGCCACGCACGATTGGAACCTCGGCGCCACCGGCTGCCGCGGGTGGATGTTCAGCGACAACAGATCCACCGCCGTCGCCCGGCAGATCAAGATCACCAAGGTCGCGAAGGGGTCACCAGCCGATGGCATCCTCGCGCCCGGCGACGTGATTCTCGGCGTGGCCGGCAAGCCGTTTTCCCATGACCCGCGTGTCGAGTTCGGCAAAGCCTTGACGGCCGCCGAATCCGAGGCGGGCGGCGGAAAACTCGGTCTCACCCGCTGGAAAGAAGGCAGGACCGAGGAGGTGACGCTGAAACTTCCGGTGCTTGGAACCTACGGCGCCACCGCGCCCTACGGCTGCCAGAAGTCAACACACATCCTGGTGACAGGTTGCGAAGCGCTGGCGAAACGCATCGCCGATCCTTCCTACAGGGAAAACCCGATCGTCCGATCGCTCAATGCGCTCGCCTTGCTTGCCAGCGGCGACTCCAAATATCTTCCGCTGGTGAAAAAGGAGGCCGAGTGGGCGGCCGGATATTCCACCGATGCGATGGCGACGTGGTATTACGGATATGTCATCATGCTGCTCGCCGAGTATGAAATGGCCACCGGCGACCGTTCCTTGATGCCGGGCCTGCGGCGGCTCGCGTTGGAAGCGGCGAACGGGCAAAGCATTGTCGGCTCGTGGGGCCACCGCTTCGCGGGGCCCGATGGACGTCTTGTCGGCTACGGTATGATGAACGCACCGGGCGTGCCGCTGACGATTTCCCTCGCGATGGCACGCGCTGCGGGAATCGACGATCCGCAACTCCCCAAGGCCATCGAGCGCAGCGCCAAGCTGTTGCGTTTCTATGCCGGCAAAGGCTGCGTGCCCTACGGTGACCACGCGCCATGGATGAAAAGCCACGACGACAACGGCAAAAACGCGATGGCCGCGGTGTTGTTCGACCTCATCGACGAGCCGAAGGAAGCCGAGTATTTCTCGCGCATGACCACCGCGTCCCATGGTGCGGAGCGCGACGAAGGCCACACCGGCAACTTCTGGAACATGGGCTGGGCAATGCCCGGGGTGTCGCGTTCCGGGCCGCATGCCACCGGCGCATGGATGCACGAATTCGGTGCTTGGTATTATGACCTCGCCCGCCAGTGGGACGGAACTTTCCGCCACCAAGGCCCGCCGCAGGCCAAGCGCGACTCGACCGGCGGCTGGGACGCCACCGGTGCCTACCTGCTCGCCTATTCCATGCCGCTCAAGAAGATCTGGCTCACGGGAAAACGTCCATCCAAGGTCACGCCAGTCGACGCCGCCGAGGCGCGGGAAATCATCCTCGCTGGACGCGGCTGGAGTCACCGGGATCCCTTCAGCGCCTACGATCAATTGCAGGCCGAGGAACTTTTCAAGCGCCTTGGCAGCTGGTCGCCGGTCGTCCGCGAACGCGCTGCGGTCGCGATCGCCCGCCGCGGCGCGGACCCGGTTCCCGAACTGGTGAAACTGCTCGATTCCCCACGCCTTGAATACCGCATCGGCGCCTGCCAGGCGCTTGCGCAATTGAAGGGCAAGGCGGGCCCCGCAGTGCCGGCATTGCGGAAAACCCTGCGCGCCGAAGACCTCTGGCTGCGCATCAACGCCGCCGACGCGCTGGCCGCCATTGGCGCAGCCGCCCTGCCCGCCCTGCCCGATCTCCTCGGCATGCTCGCCAAGGGACCGACCAAGGAGGACCCGCGCAACATGCAGCAGCGTTATCTCAGCTTCGCGCTGTTCGACAAGCGGGGTGGACTGATCGGCAGATCGCTCGATGGAGTGGACCGCGAACTCCTCTTCAAGGCCGTGGCCGCCGGCCTGCAAAACGAGGATGGCCGGGCGCGCGGCAGTTTCACCAGCGTTTACGACAATCTCACCCACGACGAGATCAAGCCGCTGTTGCCGACGATTCTCCGGGCGGTCAACGAGCCAGCGCCGAGCGGGATCATGTTCGCCGACGGCATCCGGATGGCCAGCATGCGAATGCTCCTCAAACACCGTGTCCCGGAAGGCATCCCGGCCGCCGTGGAATGGGTGCGGACCCAAAACCACTGGCACAGCCAGGAACGCACCGCCGAACTCATGCAAATACTGTTGGAATACGGCCCCGCGGCGAAGTCCGCGATTCCGGAACTCAAGGAAATCGCCACCCGTCTCGGCACCGATGATCGGGACCGGATGAGACGGCTGTTTCCCCAACAGGCGGCGAGTATCCGCAAGGCAATTCTCGAAACAATCCCCGCGCTGGAAGCGTTGTAGCCGACTGCATGGCTTTACCGCCCGGGGCAGAAACATCCTTATTTCCGTTTCTGATGCGAAGCCCCGCATGCCATGATCACCAAGACCCGGCCTGACCGCTTGCCTATCGGGTCATTTCATCCAATCATTCCGACCAATCCCATGCACACCCGCCGCCAAACCATCAAAAGTCTAGCCGCTCTGGCGGCGATCCAGATTGTCCCCAGCCGGGTGCTGGGCATCAATGGCCAGACTCCACCGTCCGAAACCCTCACCAAGGGCATCATCGGCTGCGGCGGCATCTGCAGTTCCCACCTCAGCATGCCCGGCAAGCTGCTCGCGCTTTGCGATGTGGACAGCAAGCACCTCGCCAACCGCATGGCGCAAACCGGCGGCGAGGAAAAAGGCATCAAAGGCTACCGCGATTTCCGCGAAATGATCTCCCGCGACGACATCGACATCGTCCACGTCGCCACCCCGCCCCACTGGCATGCGCTGATGGCCATCGCCGCCGCGGAAAAGGGCAAGGACATCTGGTGCGAAAAACCGATGAGCCGCACCATCGGCGAGGGCCTCGCCATGATCAAGGCGGTGGAAAAAAACGACCGCATCTTCCGCCTCAATACCTGGTTCCGCTTCCAAAGCGGCTTCTACGGCATGCGCGCGCCCGTCAGCATGATCAAGAAAGCCGCCATGCATGATTTGCTCGGCTGGCCGCTCAAGATCACCGTTTCCAAAACCACCGGCTTTGACTGGAAACAGAACATGTGGGTCGGCAAAACCGGCCTCCAGCCGCAGCCGGTGCCGGCCGAGCTGGACTATGATTTCTGGCTCGGCCCCGCGCCGAAGAAACCCTATCACCCCCACCGCGTCCACCAGAGCTTCCGCGGTTATTGGGATTACGATGGCGGCGGCCTCGGTGACATGGGCATGCACTACCTCGATCCGGTCCAATACATCCTCGACAAGGACGACCAGGCCCCCGTTTCCGTGGAGATCGATGCCGATCCGCAGGACGCCGATGCCATCGGCACCTGGCGCCGCATCGAGTTCACCTATGCCGACGGCTGCAAGGTCATCCTCGACGGCGAGGACAAGGACCCGGACGTCGCCTACATCGAGGGCCCCAAGGGGAAAATTCACCAAGGCTTCCGCTCCGACATCCCGGACCTCCGCAAGAAGATCGACGCCCTGCCGGACCCGCCGCCGCAGAACACCGACTTCCACGAATGCGTCCGAACCCGCAAAAAATTCGCTCTCAACGAACAGAACGGCTTCTGGTCCTGCACGCTGGTCAACATGGGGGTCATCGCCCACCGCCTGAACAAGAACCTCAAGTTCGACTCCAAAACGCTCAAGTTCGACGACCCCGCCGCCAACGCCCTCATCGATCAGCCGATGCGCGATCCGTGGAAGCTCTGAATCGCCAGCCCCGGCCAACGCCAGCCTGAAGCGAGCCGCGGCCAAACCGGAGACCCACCATGCAGACCCGTCCACTCGGAAACACCGGCATCCAGCTGCCCGTCATCTCGTTCGGCGCTTCCTCGCTCGGCGGGGAGTTTCGCTCGATCACCCTGGACGAGGCGATGCAATCCACCCGCGTCGCCTTGGAACTGGGCATGAATTTCATCGACACCTCGCCGTTCTACGGCCGTGGCATGTCGGAAATATTGCTTGGCATGGGGCTGCGGGACGTGCCGCGGGATTCCTACCTGCTTGGCAGCAAGCTCGGCCGCTACTCGGACATCCACTTCGATTTCTCCGCAAAGCGCGTCGAGGAATCCGTGCACGTCTCGCTCCAGCGCCTCAAGACCGACCATCTGGATGTGCTGCTGTTGCATGACGTCGAGTTCGTTTCCCTGCCGCAGATCTGGGAAGAAACGCTGCCCGCGCTGCTCAAGATCAAGCAACAGGGCAAGGCGCGCGCGATCGGGTTTTCATGCTACCCGCTCAAGACCTTCCACACCGTGCTGGATCACATCGAGGACCACATCGACTGCATCCTCGCCTACAATCGCTACACCTTGCAGAACACCACGCTGGAAACCGACCTCTTGCCGCGGCTCAAGGCCAAGGGCCTCGGCGTCATCGGCGCGGGTCCGTTTTCCGCACGCTTGCTCACGCAGGCAAGCCTGCCGGCTTGGTTGAAGGAGCCCGAGGAAGTCAAAGCCGCCGCACGCGAGGCCGCGCGCGTTTGCGCCGATCACGGGGTGGACATCGCCCAGCTCGCGTTGCAGTTCGCTTGCTCGCATCCGGATATCTCCACCTCGGTGGCGGGCTCGGCGAATCCCGACAACATCCGCAAATGGGCGGAATGGATCGAGCAACCGATCGACAAGGAGCTGCTGGCCGAAGTGCTGGCAATCTTCGAGCCGGTCAAGGACATCGGTCACATCGAAGGCTTGCCGGAAAACAACTGAATCCCGCGAACGCCGCCATCCCGCAATGCCCGCCGCCATTCAATTCACCGCGCCGGAAACGATCACGCTGATCGACGTCCCCGACGAGGCCGCGCCAGAAGCAGGCGAGGCATTGGTCCGCACCCACCGCATGGGAATCTGTGGCACCGACCTTGCGTGTTATCTCGGCAAGTTTCCGTTTTTCAGCTATCCGCGCGTGCCCGGTCACGAACTCGGACTGGAAGTCGTGGCCATCGGCGAGGGTGTCGCTCATGTGAAACCCGGCGACCGCTGTTCGCTGGAGCCATATGTCAACAACCCCGCAAGCCACGTTTCCGTGAATGGCCATCCCAACTGCTGCCCGGACGTGCAGGTGATCGGCGTGCACAAGGCCGGCGGCCTGCGCAAGGGGACTTTCCTCGTCCCCGCCCGCAAACTGCATCCGGGAAACGACCTCACCTACGATCAGCTTGCCCTCGTCGAGACACTCGCCATCGGTTTCCACGCCGTGCACCGCGGCAACCCGCAGCCCGGTGAAACCGTGCTGGTCATCGGCGCGGGGCCTATCGGCCTCGCCTGCCTTGAATTCCTCCGCCTGATGGACGGAGTCAAGGTCCTGGTCATGGACACCAATGCGGCACGACTCGGATTCTGCCGCGACAAACTCGGCATCGACGGCATCCTGGTCGATGGCGGGCAGCTCGCGGCGCTGGAAACCATCACAGCCGGAAAACTCGCCGACGTGATCATCGACGCGACGGGAAACCCGAAGTCAATGTCCGGTTGCTTCGAGTTCGCCGCCTTCACCGGCCGCGTCGTTTACGTCGGCATCACCACCTCGGAGCTGGTTTTTCCGCATGCCCCCGTGTTTCACCGCCGCGAACTCACGCTGCTGGCCTCGCGCAACGCGATGCCCGAAGACTTCAACCACATCATCGGCCTGATCCGCGATGGCAGGATCGACACCGACAAGTGGATCACCCATCGCATCGCCTTTGATGAAGTGCCGGCCCGCTTTGTTGAATTCACACGCCCCGAAACCGGCGCGATCAAGGCCATCATCGAAGTCAACTGAACCCACAGACCCATCATGCTCCAGAACGGCATCCTCAATCCGCACATCCTGCACCTTCTCGCCCGCATCAGGCACACCAACACGCTGGTCATCGCCGACTGGGCCTTTCCCTTCTGGCCGCAGGTGGAGACCGTGGACATTTCCCTGGCCCGCGGCATGCCCACCGTGCTCGACGTGCTCGAGTTGTTGCGCCCGAATTTCAAGGTCGGCCGGATTTGGCAGGCGCAGGAGTTTCTCGTCACCAATCCGGCGGAAACCGTCGGGCGCTTCGACCAAGCGTTCGCGGGTTTCAGCGAGGCCACGGTGCAGCGGCTGCCGCACCTCGATTTCAAGGCCATGGTGCCGAACGCGATCGGATTGATCCGCACTGGCGACACCACCGCCTACGGCAACCTCATCATCGAATCCGTCTGATGCGTGCCGCCATCACGTTGTGTCGCGTTCCCGAGGCGACCGCAGGCCCGTTCGTTTTTCACGATGAACTGGCGATCGGATTCCGCAAAGCGGCGGACATCGGCTTCGATGCCGTGGAATTGTTCCTGCCCGGACCCGATGAGGTTTCGATCGGGGAAATCGAGAACCTTTGCGCAACACACGGCCTTGCCATCGCCGCGGTCGGCACCGGGGCCGGCATGCTGAAACACGGACTCTCGCTCACCGATCCCGACCCGGCGCGGCGCGGCGCGGCGCTGGATTTCCTGCTCCGCATGGTCGAATTCGGCGGCCGCCTCGGCGCGCCCGCCATTCTGGGGTCCATGCAGGGCCGCCATCTCGGGGACGTTTCACGAGCGATGGCACTGGCATGGCTTGCCGATTCGCTGCGGATGGCAGGAGAGTGCGCCGCCCGTTTCAACGTGCCGTTCGTCTACGAACCGCTCAATCGCTACGAAACCAATCTCTTCAACCACGCCGCGCCGGCCGCCGCGTTCATCCGCGAACATGGTCTGGCGAACGTCCGGCTGCTCGCCGACCTGTTCCACATGGCCATCGAGGAAAGGGACATCGCCGCCGCCCTGGCGGAAACCGGAGATCTGTTAGGCCACGTGCACTGGGCCGATTCGAACCGCCACGCCGCGGGTTTCGGCCATACCGGGTTCCCAGCCATCGCCCGGACCCTGGAGGGCATCGGCTACACGGGATTCCTCTCCGCCGAGATCCTGCCCTTGCCCACGCCGGAGGAGGCCGCGCGGCGCACGCTGGCGAGCATCCGGGAGCTTTTCCCGCCCAGCGACTGAGTATTCCGCCACCGGCCCTTCAGGCCACTGGTGTATGGTGCATGCTTTTCCGCGTTGCCAAGCGCCGGGCGGTTTGCCCACCTTGCCGCCATGCGAAAGGCGACGTCGATCACCCCATTGATTCTTGTGCTGTTGCTCGGGGCGACGGCTCTCATTCTTTCGTTGCGGAACAATCCGGATCACCCGCGGTCTGCGGCTCCCGCGACGGCCCAATCTGCGGCGGAAAGACCGACGGTGAAAACCGACACCGCCGTGGCAACGGTCGAGCCCCGGCCTTGGCCGCAGGAGCTTTCCGACATCGCCGCCGATCCCAATGCGGTCTTCGGAGAATTGGACAATGGCTTCCGCTACCTGATCTATCCGAACGGCGAGCCGCCCGACCGCGTCTCGCTGCGGCTGCACATCGCCGCAGGCTCGCTGATGGAGGACGAAGACCAGCGCGGCCTGGCGCATTTCCTCGAACACATGGTCTTCAACGGCACCAAGAATTTCACCGCCGCCGAACTCATCCCGCGCATGCAGCGGCTGGGCATCGCCTTCGGCGCACACGCCAACGCCTACACCTCCTTCGACGAGACGGTTTACATGCTCGACCTGCCGGACCTCTCGCAGGACACCATGAACCTGGCCTTCACCGTGATGCGCGATTTCTGTGATGGCGCGCTGCTCGATGCCGAGGAAATCGACAAGGAACGCGGCGTCATCCTCGCCGAAAAACGCAGCCGCGATTCGGTGGAATACCGCCTCATGGAACAGCAGTTCGAGAAACTCATGCCGGAGTCGCTCGTTTCGAAGCGCTTTCCCATCGGCATCGAGAAGGTGATCGAATCCGCGCCGCGCGAACGCTTTGTCGACTTCTATACCCGCTACTACACACCCGAACGCATGACCTTCATCGTGGTGGGCGATGTGAAGGTGGACGAGATGCGCCAGCGCATCGCCGACGCGTTCTCCACAATGGCGAATCCGGCCGAGCCCGGCAAGGATCCCGATCCGGGCACCATCCGCCAGCCCGAGGGAGTGGAAACGGCGGTTTTCCGCGACAAGGAGGTGAGCGCCACCGATGTCTCGCTCATGCTCGTTCGCCCGCACCAAGGCGAGCCGGACAACCGTGCCAACCGCGCCGCGCGGATGCCACTGGAAATCGCCCATTCAATTCTATCGCGGCGCTTCGAGCGCATTTCCAAACAGCAGGATTCGCCGGTGGCCGATGGCTCGGTTTACAAAACCACCTGGTTCAACCTGCTCGATTTCGGATCAATCGGCGTCACGGCTGCGGACGACCGCTGGCGCGAGGTGGTGCCGGTGATCGAGCGCGAATTCCGCCGCGCCATGCAGCACGGATTCACCGATGCCGAACTGGCCGAGGCCAGGGCGAACCAGCTCAATGCCTACGAGCAGCAGGTGAAACAAAAGGAAACCCGCAAGTCCGAAGGCATTGCGACCGTGCTTGCCCGCACTGTGAACCGCGACCGCGTCTTTTCCGATCCGGAGACCGACCTTGAAATCGCCCGCGAAATCCTCGCCGGAATCGACACCCAAGCCTGCCACGCGGCGTTCAAGGAATTCTGGCAATCACCCGGATACCATCTGGTGCTCACCACCAAACAGGAACCGGAAAACGCCACCTTGGAACTCGCCGCCTTGTTCGAGGACTCCCGTGGCACCCCCGTGGAAGCGCCGGCCGCGCGCGAGACGCAGGAATTCGGCTATCAGGACTTCGGCACGCCCGGCGAGGTGGCCAAGCGCGCGGAAGTCGTGGACATGGACATCTCGCAACTCGTCCTTTCCAACCAAGTCCGCGTGAATCTGAAACGCACCGACTTCGAACGCGGGAAAATCCGTCTCATGGCGCGAGTCGGCACCGGCAAGCTCACCATGCCGCGCGACAAGCCGATGCTCGACCTCTTCGCGCAAGCCGTCTTCGATGGCGGCGGCCTCGGCAAGCACTCGGTGGACGAGCTGCGCCAGATCCTCGCCGGCAAGAACGTGGACAGCACGCTTTCGATCTCCGACGACGCGTTTCTGCTCTCCGGCGCCACCACGCCAGCCGACTTCGCGCTGCAATGCCGCCTGATGTGCGCCGCGCTCACCGACCCCGGCTACCGGGAGGAGGCTCTGTGGCAGTTCCAGAAGGCGCTGCCCATGCTCTATCAACAGCTCAAACACACCCCGGCAGGCCCGCAGCGCGAAATCGATGCTTGGCTGCATGGCAACGATCCGCGTTTCACAACCGCGCCGCAGGAACAACTCGCATCCTACGCCATCGATGACGCCAAGGAATGGCTCACCCCCGAACTTAACGGGGGCTATCTCGAACTCAGCATCGCCGGCGATTTCGATGAAACCGCCATCCTCCCCGAGCTGCTCGCCACCTTCGGCGCGCTGCCGGAACGCGCCGCCCGGCCACCGGCACTGGATCAGGCGCGGAAGATCGATTTCCCCGAGGCTCCCGCGAAAAAACATCTCACCTACGAATCCAAAATCCCCCAGGGCATCGCCACGGTCGTTTGGAAAACCGCCGGCATCCGCGGCAATATCCCGGAATTCCGCCGCCTCAACATCCTCGGCTCGATCCTCGCCGACCGGATGCGCGAGGAAATCCGCGAAAAACTCGGCGCCTCCTACAGCCCCAACGCCGGTGCCACCGGCTCCGAGGGCCTCGATGGCATGGGATACCTCGTTGGCGAAAGCGCCGGCAAACCCGAGGAACTGCCCGTGCTGCTCGAAACCATCCTCGCGGAGGCCGCCTCGCTCGCCAAGGATGGCGCCACGGAAGATGAATTCGATCGCGCCCTGAAACCCACGCTCGGAATGCTCGAGAAAACCCTGCGCGACAACCAATACTGGCTCAACACCGTGCTCAGCCAGTCGCAAGCCGATCCCGGAAAACTCGATCTCGCCCGCAAGCGCGACAAGGATTACCGTTCGATCTCGCTCACTGAAATCAACGCTCTCGCCGCCCGATACCTCGCTGCGGAAAAAGCGCTTCAAGTCACCATCCAAACGGCCGAGTGAAACCAGGCCGCCCCTTTGTCCCTGATACTCGGGAAAATCGCCAGCTTCGCGGTGTAAGAGCCGCCGCCGATTGTGCGTAAATGGCGCAGATGAAACGATTGCTCCGCCGATTTCCCGCGATCATCGCCGTCCTGGCCATGACGCATGCGGTGCTTGCGGAGCCTCCCGCCAAGGATGCTCCCCTGACCGCGGATGCCAACGGCACACTCCATCTGCACGCCGACCGCGCCATCGTCAGCGGCGGCACCATCCGGGTGGAAACGCAGGACGGTTTCTCCCGCCTCAGCCACTGGCGCGATCCGGCCGACACTGCCAGCTGGAAAATGCGCGTTCCCAATGGCGGCCGCTACCTGGTCCGCATCGAGACTTCCGCGGAATCCGCAGGCGCGGTGCTGCTTGTGAAATGCAACGGCAAACTGGCACTGTCCGTGCCTGCCAGCGGCGGCACGGGTGTTTACAAAATCAGCCGTGTCGGCGAGGTCACACTCGCCGCCAACCAGGACATCATCCTCACACTGGAGCCGGTGCTGGATGGCTGGCAGCCGATCCACGTGCGCAAGGTCGAGCTGATTCCGCTGCCCTGAAGCCCGGGGCCAGCAGATACCCCGGAAATCCCGGCTCTGGTGAACCTGCAAGAGCCCCACTCTCCAACAAGCCCTGATTTTGAATTTCAGCGACTGATGCCGGTCACGCGTGGTGCAGCAGGATCGAGTTGGCCCCGAAGTGGTCGGACAGGACGTCGGAAACGATGACGATCGGTGTGCCTTTGCGGGCGAGGTCCTGTTTGAGGAGTTCGTTGCTGACGCGTTTGATGGTTTCCTCGATGTTGGTGGAGAAGGCCATCTTGATCGGGCGCACGCCGCGGGTGAGGGCAAGCTGGCGGCATACGGTTTCCCGCGGTGTGACGGCGAAAAAGCCGGTGGTGCGCGGACGGAGCATGGCCACCTGATTGGCGAGCACGCCGCGGCGGGTGAGCACCACAAGGCGGGCGTCGGGCAATGAATCGGCAAGGGTGACGGCGGCGCGGGCGACCTTGCGCCGCTCGTCGGTCAGAAGCATGGTCTGGCCGAACCCCTGGCCGGCGGTGCGCTCGATGCGGGTGATGATGCGCACCAGCGCATCGACGCAGCGCACCGGGTAGCGGCCGACGCTGGTTTCCCCGGAAAGCATCAGGACATCGGCCTCCTCGTATGCGGCGTTCATCACGTCGGTCACCTCGGCACGGGTGGGCGTGGGATTCTGGATCATCGATTCCAGCAACTGGGTGGCGACGATGACGCGGGTGCCGATCTCGTGGCAGCGTTTGATGATACGGCGCTGGAGCAGCGGCAGTTCCTCGAACTCGACCTCGGTGCCGAGGTCGCCGCGCGCGATCATGATCACATCGGCCTCGCGGATGATGGCGTCGAGGTTTCTAACAGCCTCCTGGTCCTCCAGCTTGGCGATGATCTGGGCCTCGCCGTCGAGCGAGTTCATGGTTTCGCGGAGTTCGCGGACGTGCGCGCAATCTCGCACGAACGAGCCGGCGATGAAGTCGGCGCCGCACTCGACGGCGAGCGCGAGGTCGGCCCGGTCCTTGTCGGTGAGCGCGGGCAGGTTGAGGCGCACTCCAGGCAGGTTGATGTGGCGCCGCGAGCCCATGGTGCCCGGGGTCTTGACACGGCAAAGGATCCGGTCGGCCTCGACCTTTTCGATACGCATGAGCAGCGCGCCGTTGTCCACGACGAGTGTGTTGCCGGCGGAGACGTCCTCCATCAGGCCGTCGTAGTTGACAGTGGTCGAGAAATCGACGCTGGCCTCGGTGCCGGCCTTGCGGAACTCGACGGTATCGTCCTCGGCGAGGTTGAACGGTTGCTTGAGGTCGCCGGTGCGGATCGAGGGGCCGGTGAGATCGAAGAGCACGGCGTGGTGCCCGCCGCGTTGTTGGGACAGATGGCGGACGATGCGGGCCATTTCCGCGGCCCATTCGTGCTTGGCGTGGCTCATGTTGAGCCGGAACACATTGGCACCGGCGTCCATCAGCGCGGCGATGGATTCCTCCGATGAAGTGGCCGGGCCGAGCGTGCAAATGATCTTGGTCTTGCGGGACATGGTAGGGGTAAAGGCTGGGGTGCTGGAATACGGAAAGCGGGAATTCAACCGCTGGCGAGGACGGCGCTTGGTAAGCTCAAGCCAGGATGGTCGCAACCCTGCTTTTCAACCCGGTGCATTCAGCCTTCTCGCTGGATGGCTGAATGCAAGATTTGTGCCAGAGTGAGGATGCCACCGGCAATGTCGGCTTGGTTTTCCCGCTCAGTGTGGCTTGCGGTTGGAGCAATGGAGCCCACCGCCGTGGCTGGCGGCGACGAAGCGGAGCCTGCACGTGTGTGATTGAGGTCGCTGCGATATGCCGTGCGCGGGTTGAGCGGGGCGAAACGCCGTGTTTCGACATGCCGCGCGGTCAGGTCTGCGGTTGCTTCGGAAGCCCCATGGAGATGCGCAGCCCGCCCGTGTCCGGCAAGGAGGCCGCGACCTCTCCGCCGCAGGCCTCGATGGCGCTGCGGACGATCGCAAGGCCCAGACCGCTGCCGCCGGTTTCCCGCCCGCGCGCCCGATCAAGCCGGTGGAAAGGTTCGAAAATCCGTGGCGTTTCCGATGCGGGCACGCCGGGCCCGTTGTCGGTGACATGGATCACCAGCTTGTCCACGGTTTCCTCCACCTCGATGCGCACCGTGGTGCCGGGCCCGGCGTGGATGGCCGCATTGCGGACGAGGTTGCCGATGGCACGGCCCAACAGTCTCGGGTCGGTGGAAACCCGCAGGCCGCTCTGGACTGCGATTTCAATTTTCAAACCGGCGGACTCGCGCGCCACCACTTCACGGATGAGCGGTTCCAGATCGACGGGCTGCATCATCGGCTTGCGGTTGCCGGCTCGGGAAAACGCGAGAATTTCATCCACCAATGTGGCGAGTTCGGCGGTGTCCGAATCGATCGTCGCGAGCAGCGCGGGCGGTTTGTCCCCAAGTTCGTTTTCTAGAATGCCCATGGCGGTGCGGATGCGCGCGAGTGGCGCGCAGAGTTCGTGTGCAGCATCGCCGAGAAAGCGTTTTTGGCCCGAGACAAGATGATCGATTCTGGTGGCCATGGCTTCGATCGAGCGGCCCAGCTCGCCGAGTTCGTCGCCGCCGCGAGCGGGCAACGCGACCTGAAATCGTCCGGCGGCGATTTCAACGGTGCCCATGGTCAACCGGCGCAGGTAACGGCTGATGTTCCACACGAATGGGGTCCAGAACGCCAGACTCAGGAGTAGCACGGCGAGACCTCCCCACAGCCAGGGTTTGAAGTCGAAAAACATGCCCGAGCCATCGAGCCGCTCTGACCTGACGAGCAACAAAACCGGGCGGCCCGGCATGCCGCGCGGTGGTGACAGGTGCAACAATACGCCGGCCCAATAAGCGCCATCGCCGCCCCGCATCAGGAATTCCGGCCGACTTTTTGGCTGCGCATCGTCGGGTGCCTCCGGGGGACCTTCACGCATCGGAGACGGCGGGTGGAAATCCGGTCCGGGCGGAATCGAGAGACGTCGTTCGCGATGTTCCGGACCCGGCCGTGGCAGGGGCAGCGAGGAGCGCGCGCGTTCGAGGACATCCGGCGGCAACGGCTTTTGGAAAACCGCTTCGCCCGGCGCATCGAACATCGCGGCGGAGACGTTTTTCCCCTCCGCCAGCGGCGCGAGCGCGGCGTTCCACTCGTGGGGCCGTTGGTCCACAATGCGTTGGATTGCTTCATCGCCGAACGCCGCCAGCCCCTCGCCGGCCGCGCCGCAGAGCAACGAATCAAGCCCCAGACCCAACTCCCAACCCACCAAGACTGTGAAGGCCAGCCCGAGGATCACGAGGTGCAGGACCAACCAGACCAGCACCTTGGCAAGCAGCGGAAAACGGGGACCTGTCTTCATCGCGAGGCGGATGATGGACCATCCGGCTCCCTCAGCGAGTAGCCGACGCCACGGATGGTGTGGATGAAACGCGGGTTTTTCGCGTCGTCACCGAGTTTCCTGCGCAGCGATGAAACATGCACATCGATCGAGCGGTCGAACACGTCGAAGCGGCGGTCCGAGACTTCCTCGATCAGCCGTTCGCGAGTCTTCACCCGGACGCGCGACTTGAGCAGCGAAGCGAGGATCGCGAACTCAATGGTGGTCAATTCAAGCGGTTGGTCATCCAGCACCGCAGTGTGCGTTTCCTCGCACAAGCGCAGGGGGCCGGCCACCCATTCTTGCGGCGCGTTCCGGTCGCCGCGCGAACGGTTGCGGCGGGTGACAGCGCGCAGCCTTGCCAGCAGCTCCCGCGAGGAAAAAGTCTTGGGCAGATAGTCGTCGGCACCGATTTCCAGGCCCACGATGCGGTCCGCCTCATCGCCCAGCGCGGTGAGCATGAGCACCGGCACGTCGGATTGCTTGCGCAGCTCACGCAGCACCGCGATGCCGTCCATGCCCGGCATCATCACATCGAGTATAACGGCCTCGTAGGATCCTGCGAGCGCTTCCGCCAATCCGTCCGGCCCGTTGTGGCGCAGTTCGATCTCATAGCCCATCGGCGCGAGGTAGTCGCGGATCAGGCCGGCGAGCTTGCGGTCGTCGTCCACGATCAGTAGCCTGGATTTGTCCGAATTTGCCATTGGCGGATGTTTCATATCAGGTCCTCCGGGCAAGCACCCACAGTTTTTACAGAATCTTCACAATTTTCCAGCTGGTTCGTAACACGGGATTCACAATTGCCGGGTTTCATCGTCGCGACTTCCGGAAACGGAGCCGCAAGCCACCCAAGCTTAAAAACCATGAAAACCACCACCATACCTCTCGGCCTTGCCCTTCTTAGCGGCATCGCCGTTGCCCGTGAACCGCAGGAGCCCGAGGGCCACCGTCCGCCACCGCCCGTTCCACCGATCCTTGCGATTTTCGATGCGGACCGCGATGGAACGATCTCCGCCGATGAAATCGATGCCGCGTCCGACGCCCTCGAGAAACTCGACGGCAACCAGGACGGCCAAATCACCCGCGAGGAACTGCGCCCGCCCGGCCCGCCCAATGGACACCGGCCACCGCAGCCGCCCGTGATCGCCGCGCTCGACACCGACCGGGACGGCACCCTCTGCGGGGACGAACTCGAGGGGGCGCCCGATTCCTTGCTGGGTCTCGACATGAATGGCGATGGCGAACTTTCGCCGCAGGAAATTCACCCCCACGGGCCGCCACCGCCGCCGCCAGCACAAGCCGGCGAGCCCGAGTAAAAGTCCCCCCGCATAAACAGCTCCAGCCACCAAAGGCCGGAGCGAAAACCTTCACCCGCAGATCTCTAACATGAAACCCACGCCGTTTGCCATTTTCCTCCAGTTCGCCGCGATGAACGCTTGCGCGGATCCCCAACTCACTTCGTGGTACACCGAGGACTCCGGCCAATACGCCCGGATTTATCAGTCCACCGCGGCCGAGGCATCCGGCACCGTTTCCAAAACGTGGAGCCGCGGAGCGGGAGTTCAGAGTTCGCCGACCTATGCTGGCGTCAGCAAGATCGTCTATTCCAACAACTGGGTTTACATCCGCACCACCGGCCTTGCCGGCCACATCATGGGTCCATGGTATCTGGATGCCGCCAAGACCCAAAACTTCCCCAACTTTCCCTCCAACACCGCAACGATCTACCGCATCCCCCGCACACCCGTCATCCCGGCGACTAAAACCCTTACCGGTCTCGGTGCCACCGGCCGCATGGTCAACGGCGTTTCCATGTTCGATGCGCGCGACGCCTTTTCCTACGCCAGCGCCAGCGCCACCGACGCCACGCCGGTGAACGGCCTGACCGGTGACGGTGTTTGGAACCGCGACGGCTACCACAACGAAAGCGTCACCTTCGATCCGGCCCTCGCCCATCAGGCGGGAAACAACTACCACTACCACGCCCAGCCCATCGGCCTGCGGTACCAGCTCGGCGACCATGTGGACTACAACCCGGCCACCAACCGCTACACGGAAAGCACCACTCCCGTGACCAATCACTCGCCGATCCTTGCCTGGGCGGCGGACGGTTTGCCAGTCTATGGTCCCTACGGCTATTCCAGTCCGCTCGATCCCAACAGCGGCGTGCGGCGCATGGTTTCCGGCTATGTCCTGAGAAACGGCAGTTATGGCACCACCAACCTAACAAGCACCGGACGCGCCACGCTGCCCGCTTGGGCACAACGCATCCAAACCATCGCTTTCAAGAACGGCCCGGCGGTCAATGCCAACTACCAGCTCGGCCACTACATCGAGGACTTCGACTACCTCGGCGACCTCGGCTACACCCACGGCGTGGATTTCGACCTCAACGAACAAAACGTTCGGTGGTGCATCACGCCCGAGTATCCGTCCGGCACTTGGGCCTACTTCACCACCATTAACGCCGATGGCACGCCCGCTTATCCCTACACCACCGGCCGCCAGTATTACGGCAGTCCCACCGGCGGAAGTGCTACCATCGGTGAAACCGTGACCCCATTCTTCGACGGCGGCCCTAACAAAAAAGAAACCGCGGCCTCGCCCGCCGTCAACACCGCCACCGGCGATGTCGCGCTCACCTGGAGCGCCGTCGAGGGCGGCACCTATCTCGTCGAAGCCTCGACCAATCTCACCGACTGGCAGGATCTCACTCCCGCCGTCACTGCCACGGACGATGTTGCGGCCATCACTGAGAGCGATGCGAAAAACACCCATTCGATTCGCTTCTACCGAGTCTCCCGCACCTCGCTCGCCAGCTTCGACAGCAATGGCTTCGACTACACTCCCGCCGGTGGCGGTGGCTCCACCACATCCGTCGCGCCCGGTGGCAACGCCACACGCGGCAGCACGGTCACCCTCACCATCACCCTGCCCACCACACCGCGCAATCCGCCTGTGGATGTCATCCCCACCAGCATCACCATCGGCGGAACGATTGTCGGAACCTCGATCTCGCGCCCCAGCGCCGCCACCGCCCAGGCAACGTTCGTTATTCCCGCAAACGCCGCCACGGGTGCGCAGAACGTGGTGGTTGTCTTCGCAGGACCGTTCCTCCCAGGACCGACTTACACGCTGACCGGGGGCTTCACCATCAACTGATTGTAAGGCATGAAACTGAGCCGATGGATCACACTCGCCGCCGCGCTGGCCTCAACCGCCTTCGCGGCGAACCTCGAACTCACCATCGACCCCGTCTTCAACGGCGAACCATTGCGCCTCGATTCGCTGCGCTATGAAACCTCATCCAAGGAAACCATTTCCGTCACGCGCCTCAGCTATCTTCTCAGCGGATTCGCGCTGGAATGTGCCGAAGGCCAATGGACCGAAGTTCCGGATACCATCGCATGGATCGACGCCACGTCGCGCCGCAACAGAATTTTGTTAGAAGGCCTGCCCGCCGGAAAGTTCCGCTCCATCCGCTTCCACGTAGGACCGGACGCAAAAGCCAACGCCGCAGACTTCACGCAGTATCCCGCCGGCCATCCGCTCAACCCCAACCTCAACGGACTCCATTGGAGTTGGCAGGGCGGTTACATCTTCATGGCCATCGAAGGGCATTACCGCATTGGAAACACCGAGCCGAAGGGCTACGCCCACCATCTCGCCCGCGATCCGAACCGCACCCGCATCATCCTTAGCGCGCCGCTCGCGCTCAGCCATGACGCGGGCATGCTGCTCCACTTCGACATCGCCACCCTGCTCAACGCGCCGCGTCCACTGTCATTCGAGCAAGACGGAGACTCCACTCACTCGCGCGAGGGAGATCCGGTCTCCGCCGTGCTCGTCGCCAACCTGCCCGGTGCGTTTCGGGTCCACCGCATCGCCTCATCCGCGCCAATGCTTGAAAAACTGTCGCCTGTCACACCCATCGACCTGCCGGACAAGTTCACGCCTTACCGATTCACCATGAGCCGGACGTTTCCCATGCCGGACTTGCCGCGCGACAATCCGCTCATCGAGGAACGCATCGCGCTCGGCGAGAAGCTTTTTCACGACAAGGCCCTCTCGCGTGACGGCACCATTTCCTGCGCCACCTGCCACCAGGCCGATGCCGCCTTCGCCGACCGCCTTAAAACCAGCCAGGGCATCGACGGCCGAACCGGCGACCGCAACTCGATGCCGCTTTTCAATCTCGCCTGGAAAC
Organism: Luteolibacter sp.; assembly: GCA_049430545.1. Taxonomy (GTDB): domain Bacteria; phylum Verrucomicrobiota; class Verrucomicrobiia; order Verrucomicrobiales; family Akkermansiaceae; genus Luteolibacter. Next base: position 8,312 of record JBMTCD010000012.1, on the reverse strand, counting down.
GCGAGTTCTTCTGGGACGGCCGCGCCAAGTCACTACGCGAACAAGTCCTCATGCCCATCGAAGACCACCGCGAGATGGACGAATCCATCGAACGCGTGGTGGAAAAACTGAGCGCGTCATCCGATTACGCGCCACTCTTCAACTCCGCCTATCGCTCGCCCGGAATCACGGCGGAGAAAATCTCCCTCGCGCTTGAACAATTTCTCCTCACCCTCAGCGCACGCAATTCGCGCTTCGACCGCGCCATGGCGGGCAGGGATTCTCTAACAGACGAGGAGAAGCGCGGCTTCGAACTTTTCATGACCGAATACGAGCCGCGCACCGGGCAATACGGCGCGGATTGTTTCCACTGCCACGGCGGCGCGCTTTTCACCGACCACCAGTTCCACAACAACGGCCTCATCGGCGATGATCGCGGCCGCGCGGCAGTCACCGGCTCCGCCGCCGACGAGCACAAGTTCTCCACGCCCAGTCTGCGCAACGTCGCCCTTACCGCGCCTTACATGCACGACGGCCGCTTCGCAACGCTCGAGGAAGTCGTCGAGCATTACAGCAGCGGCGTGCATCGTAGTGAAACGCTCGATCCCAACCTGGCGAAACATCCGGAAAAAGGTCTCAACCTCTCCACGGAAGACAAGGCCGCGCTCGTTGCGTTCCTAAAAACCCTCACCGAAAGCCAGTGATCCTTTGGACTGCGGCGGGCACCGCTGCTATTGCCGCGGAGCAAGCCTCCATCCCCAGTCAAAAGCGGCGATCCACGCCGCAGTCCATATTTTACACTTCCTTCACAATTTTCCGGGTCCCTCGAAACAAGCAATTCACAGACGCCGGTTTGCATCGTCGCATCCTCCAACGGTGGGGGCCCGAAACACCCGACCGACGACAACCATAATAACCCTTTGCTTGATCCTCGCTGTGATGGCTTGCGCTCCCTCGTCCATCCATGCCGCAGTATGCGACACCCGAACCGAATGACGCCGCCCCCCGGGCACAAAAGCCTTCAGGTCGGAAGGAACCGGCTCTGCGGGATGCGGGGCCGGTTTGGGTGAACTTGCGGTCGGACGCCGGCAACCTCATCGGGCTTTGCCGGGAGCCGGAAGCAGGGCCTGGAGTTCCCATGTCTTCCTGGCACGGGGCGTGGAGGGGCCGTTGTAACCCAGCAACCGGAAGCCGCCGGCCTCGATGCCCCGGCGTTGCAACTCGGCGTCCAGCGCCTCCTTGGCCTTGCGAAGGTTCTCGCGGTTGTCCGGCCCCTGCCAGGCATAGGTCAGGGCCCTGGCGGCGGGAACATCCCGCACTTCCACGGTCTCGCCGTCCGGCCCGGTGGTGCCGACGCCGGTGTCCTGATACAAAAAGGCCATGGAGGCCCGGCGCAGCGAATCATCGGCCGGCTCCATCGCCATCTCGACCGGCGCGGGCATCGGGATGTTGTTGCGCTGGATGTGGCGGAACAGGGTCCAGAAGGCACCGTTCTGGCCCGCACGCGTGGTGAAGGCGGCTCGATAGGCGGGCAGTTCCTTTTCAACCACGGCGTCATAGGGGCCGGGCGTCGGCCAACCTTTCGGCAGAGGTGCCTCATCCACATACTTCGGCGCTGCAGGCGGCTCCCCGAGGGCGGGATGAAGACAGGACACGGCAAGCAAACAACTGGGCAGGAGAGCGAATTTCAATCTCACGGTTCCAATCAAGCACCCGCCCGGCCTTCAGCAACGGATTTTGCGAATTTTCAGAAAAAACCCGCCGCCCTTCACCTCCGGTAGCGGCCTCAGATTTTCATCAGTTCCGCATCCTTGTGAATTAGGTGTTCCAGAAATCCGGGTTTGGCGCACGCCAGATTTGGCGTGGAGGGAGATCGTTGAGCCTGTCCTGTGCCGGGTGATCGTCGGCGTTCATTTTTCACCGAAGCGTTCCGCGAGCCACTTTTTGCGGTAGCCGAAAATCCATTCGAGCTTGCGGCGCACAAAGAGCACGCGGGCGATTTCGCCGAAGGGCCCGAAGGGCAGGGCGTAGTGGACGAGGTCGGTCATCAACACTCCGCAATCGACCGGTTCGAACGCGTGGCGGTGGTGCCAGAACTTGTAGGGGCCGAAGCGTTGTTCGTCGATGAACGAGCGGCCGTCCTCGACGCACTTGATTTCCGTGACCCAAGGCAGCAAGACGAACGGGGCGACTTTCACCCGGTAGGTGATGATCTGGCCCTCGAACATGCGCGGGGGCAACGGGCAGGTGATTTCGAAGCCAAGGTCGGGCGGCGTGATGGCGTCGAGGTTGGCCGGGGAGGAAAAGAACTCCCAGGCCTCCTCGAGGGAAATCGGCAGGGTTTGTTCCTGCCGGAGCGTGTGGATTTTCATTTGGCGAGCGCCGCGAAGCGCTTGGAGACCGCGTTCCAGTTGATCACGTTCCACCAGGCGGCGACGTACTCGGCGCGGCGGTTCTGATAGTGAAGGTAGTAGGCGTGTTCCCAGACATCGATGCCGAGGATGGGCGTGCCGGTTTCGTTTTCCGGGACGAGGCCCTTCATCAGCGGGTTGTCCTGGTTGGGCGTGCTGGTGACGGCAAGCTTGCCATCGCGGTGGATCAGCCAGGCCCAGCCGGAGCCGAAGCGCTTGGCCGCGGCGTCGGACATCGCCTGCCTGAAAGAATCCATGGAACCGAAGGCACCATTGATGGCGGCGGCGAGGGCGTCGGAGGGCTTGCCGGATTTCGCGGCGGGCGTGAGCGTTTCCCAGAACAGGGTGTGGTTCCAGTGGCCGCCGCCGTTGTTGCGCACCGCGGTGCGGACGGCTTCGTCGGCCACGGACGGGAGTTCCGCGAGGATGGCTTCGAGCGGCTTGCCGCCCAGGCCGGTGGCTTTTTCCAAGGCGGCGTTGAGATTGTTCACATAGCCCGCATGGTGCTTGCCGTGGTGGATTTCCATGGTGCGGGCGTCGATGTGCGGCTCCAAGGCATCGAACGCATACGGCAAGGCGGAAAGTGACTGGGTGGCGGCACGGGCCCGGCCGGGGACCAAGACGGCTCCGGCGGCGGTGAGGGCTCCGATCTGGACGAACTGGCGGCGGTTGATGCGGGGAGTCGGTTTCATGTGAAAATGAGTTAGAGCGGCTGCGCCGGAATGCAAACGCGAATCCGCATCAGGCGGGATTGGCGACGTTTGCCACCTCGTCCTTGGAAACCCGTTCGCGCCGGGACAGGAAGCCGTAAATGGCGATCACCACGAAGCAGGCGAACGGAAGGTAGAAGGAACCCCGGGTGGCGGTGGTCCCGAGGAAGCCGTCGAGGTCGAGGATTCCACCCTGGATCCTGGGCATGAACGCGCCACCCACGATGGCGAGGATCAGCCCGGCAGAGGCGATCTTCGCATCGGGTCCGAGGCCGTGCAACGCGATGCCGTAAATGGTGGGGAACATCAGCGACATGCAGGCGGAAATGGCCATCAGCGAATACAGGCCGGCCATGCCTTCGAGGTGGATCGCGCCGAGGGTGGTGGCCATCGCGCCCACCGCAAGCAGCGTGAGCAGCTTGCCCGGAGAGATGTATTTCAGGAAGAAGGTGCAGATGAAACGGCTGCTGAGAAAAACGACCATCGCGCCGATGTTGTGGTTCTGTGCGGTGGCCTTGCTCATGCCGAGCTCGTTCTGCGCGTATTGGATGATGAACGTCCAGCACATGATCTGCGCGCCCACATAGAAGGTTTGCGCCACCACTCCGCCGAGGTAGTGCGGATTCCGGAACAAGCGCCCGAGGATGGCGGACAACGGCGAGTCCTCGCGTTCGTCGTCGCCATGCGAAGTGTGAGGAAGTTTGTTGAAGAGAAACAGGACCATCACGCCGATGACCACGAAGCCGATGATCATATAGGGCGTCGAAACGATCCTGAGGTCATGCTGCTGAAGCTCGGCGTGGCTTGCTCCGGCATAGGTCGCGACCTTGCCGGCCTTGTAATCGGCAAGCACGGCGGAAAGATCCAGTTTGGCGGCATCCTCGCCGGCATAGTGGGTTTTGATGTATTCGCCGAGCACCGGGTCCTTGAGCGGATCCTTCTGCCTGGCCTCGAAGATCGGCAGCACGTCGTATTTCGTTTCCGCCGGCTCGGCGGGGCCGTATTCGAGCTGATAGGCATCGAAGTCGTTGCGGAAATCCTCGATCTGGAGGTTGGAGAGGATGAACACGCTGGCGATGGCCATGCCGGTCAGCGAGCCGATGGGATTGAAGGCCTGGGCGAGGTTGAGGCGGCGCGTGGCGGTCGCCGGATCGCCCATCGAGAGGATGTAGGGATTGGCGGTGGTTTCGAGGAAGGCGAGACCGAAGGTGAGGACGTAGAGAGCGATGAGGAATAGATTGAAGCTGGCGCTGGAGGCGGCGGGCACGCAGAGCATTGCGCCGAGCGCATAGAGGGTGAGACCAAGGATGATGCCCGAGCGATAGCTGAACCGCCGGATGAACAGCGCCGCGGGGATCGCCATGGTGCCGTAGCCACCGTAGAATGCCATCTGCACCCAGCTGCTCTGGGCATTGCTGATGACGAAAACGTCCTTGAAAGCCGCGACGAGCGGGTTGGTGATGTCGTTCGCGAATCCCCACAGCGAGAACAGCGAGGTGACGAGGATGAAGGACAGGAGGAATTTTTTCGGAACGACCGGAGCGGAGGAGCTGGACATGGGTTTGCGGGTTGTCCGGCGGCGTGGATCGCCGCGGCACTGGCGTCTGATTAGCGATTGGCGCGGGGTGCTGACAAGTCCGCATCAATGCCGCACCGCAGGTGCTCCCCGTTAGCGTCAAACTATCGGATCGACATTTCCGCCGCGGCGGCGGATGGATGGCCGCAGCGAAACATGGCAAGCAACGAACGCGTGGTGATCGTCGGTGGAGGCGTGGTGGGTCTCTCCGCGGCATACCATTGCCTGCTCGCCGGACGGGCGGTGCGGGTGATCGAGCGCGGCGGCGAGCACTCGCCGAATTGTTCCACTGGCAATGCCGGCATGGTGGTGCCCAGCCATTTCGTGCCTCTGGCCGCACCGGGCATGATCGCCAAGGGCCTGCGCTGGATGTTCAACCCGGAGAGCCCGTTCTACATTCGCCCGCGTCCGAGCGCCGAATTGATCCGCTGGGGCTGGCTGTTCTGGCGGCATGCCAATGCCGGCCACGTGGCGTGCAGCCGCGAGTTGTTGCGCGACCTGAATCTGGAAAGCCGCCGCCTGTTTGCGGAACTCGCGGGCGAGGCGGACTTCGGCCTGCAACAACGTGGTTTGCTCATGCTTTGCAAGACCTCCAAGGCACTCGAGGAAGAAGCCGATCTTGCCGCCGCCGCCGCCGAGATCGGCATTCAGGCGCGTGTGCTCGACCCTCGGGAAACCGCCCGCCTCGACCCAGGCATCGCGATGGACGTCGCCGGTGCCGTCCATTTTCCGCAAGACTGCCACCTGGATCCCGGCCGATTTTTGGACACCCTGAGGCGGCGCGTGCTCGCCATGGGCGGCGAGGTGACCGGGTCCACCGTGGCGGATGGATTCGAAATTGCCGACGGCCGTGTCAGCGCCTTGCGCGCCGCCGGCGAACGGCACGAGGGCAGCCACTTCGTGGTGGCCGGCGGGGTGTGGTCCCCTGCCCTGCTGCGGCAGCTTGGTCTGCGGCTGCCGATGCAGGCCGGCAAGGGCTACTCGCTCACCCTGCCCGCTCCGCGCGAATTGCCCGAGCTGTGCTCGATCCTCGTCGAGGCCAAAGTCGCCGTCACGCCGATGGGCGCGAAACTCCGCTTCGCGGGCACCATGGAGATCGGTGCCAACGACCTGCGCATCGACCGCCGCCGCGTGCGCGGCATCGTCCGCTCGGTGTCCTCGTATTTCCCGGAATTCCGCGTGGACGATTTCGACGGCATCGAGCCATGGGTGGGATTGAGGCCGGTGAGCCCGGACGGATTGCCCTATCTCGGCAAGGTCCCGGCCATCGACAACCTGATCGTCGCCACCGGACATGCCATGATGGGCCTCAGCCTCGGGCCGGTCAGCGGCAGGCTCGTCGCCGACCTGGTGGCGGGCGAGAAAACCCACATCGGGATCGGCAAACTCGCCCCCGCCCGCTTCGGGTGAGCGGCGGGGGCGATGATCCTGTTTTCCGAACATGCAAACTTCAATGGACAACCTATCAACCGGGGCGGTGCGTGTGATTGATTCCCACACCGGCGGCGAACCGACGCGGGTGGTCGTTTCCGGCGCTCCGGATCTCGGTGGCGGCGGCATCGCGGAGCGCGCGCGGGTGTTTCGCGAGCGCCACTCCGCCTTCCGCCGCGCCATCGCCAACGAGCCGCGCGGCCACGATGCGATGGTCGGCGCGCTGTTGTTGGAACCCGGCGAGCCGGGTTGCGCCTGTGGCGTGATCTTTTTCAACAACGTGGACCCGCTTCACATGTGCATCCACGGCACCATCGGCTTGGTTGTCACCTTGGCGCACATGGGCCGCATCGCGCCCGGACACCACCGGATCGAGACGCCCGTGGGCGTGATCGGCGCGGATTTCCACGGCGATGGCCGCGTGACCGTGGCCAACGTCCCAAGCTGGCGGCTGGCGGCTGATGTGGCCGTCGATGTGCCCGGCCACGGCACGGTCCGCGGCGACATCGCATGGGGCGGAAATTGGTTTTTCCTGATCGATGGCCAGGGCCCGCCAGTCGAGCGCGGCCGCATCGACGAACTCACCGCCTTCTGCCGCGCGGTGAAACAGGCGCTGGCAAACGCCCGGATCACCGGCGAGGGCGGCGCGGAAATCGACCACATCGAGGTCTTCGCCGCGCCCGGCGATCCGGCGCGCGCCGAGAGCCGCAACTTCGTGCTCTGCCCCGGCAATGCCTACGACCGGTCTCCCTGCGGCACCGGCACCAGCGCCAAGCTCGCCTGCCTGCATGCCGCCGGCAAACTCCGCCCCGGCGAAGTTTGGCGGCAGGCCGGAATCCTCGACACGGTTTTCACCGGCACCTTCGACGATCTCGGCGGCGGCCGCATCCTTCCGCGTGTTACCGGAACGGCATGGATCACCGGCGAGTCGGGCTATCACTTCGACCCCGCCGATCCCTTCCGCTTCGGCATCGGCTGAATCCGTGACTGCTGGCGCGCAGGATGCCTGCCGAGGCCATCGGCCTCATCCGGCTTTCACCTTGTCCCATTCCGCGGTGTAGAGCGGCAGCTTGTCGCCGAGGTCGTCGATGGGTTGGCAGCGCGCCAGCACATCGGACGGCGGGAATAGCACCTCGCTGCCGCGGAAATCCTCGCTCAAGTGGGCATATGCGCCGCTGTTGGGCGCACGATAGCCGATCCATTCCATGTTTTCCGCGGCCACCTCGGGATCGGTCAGGAAATTGATGAAAGAGTGCGCAAGTGCCACCTCTTTCGCGTCCTTCGGTATGCACAGGTCGTCGCAGGAGAAGGGCGCGCCTTCCCGCGGAATGAAGACCACGATATCGGGGTTTTCATCCGCCACCTGCAGCAGGTCGCCGGCGTAGCCGTGCACGAGGTGAAACTCGCCCGAGGCGATGCCGGTCTTGTATTGCTCGTTCTCGAACTTCGCGATGTTGGCTTTCCAGCGCAGCGCCACGTCGCGGGCGGCGGCGAGGTGGGCCGGATCGGTCGAGTTGATGGAATGGCCGAGTGATTTCAAGGCGGCTCCGAGCACTTCACGCATGTCGTCCAGGAGGGTAATGCGGCCATTCAGGTCGGCGCGGTCGAGCATCGACCACGATTGCACGGGATCCTTCACTTTCGATTTCAAATAGGCGAGGCAGGTCGGGGCGGACATGTATGGAACGGAATGATCCATTGCCGGATCGAGTGCGTTGCGGAGGTGCTCCCTGTCGATGTGTGAAGTGTTCGGGACTGCGGCCGGGTCGAGCGCCTGGAGCATGCCCTCGCGGTGCAGGGTCTTGACCATGTAGGAGGAAGGGACGAGCACATCATATCCGCCCGCGCCAGCCTTGAGCTTCGCATACATCGCCTCGTTCGAGTCGAAGGTGTCGAGCACGAGGTTGCATTGGAATTCCCGCTCGAAGCGCTTGGCCAGATCCGGATTCAGGTAATCGGCCCAGGTATAAACGGTGAGCGTGCTGCCATATTTTCGACCACAGGACCCGAGGAGCGTGGTGGCAACGGCGGCAGCGGAACTGGTGGCGAGGAAGTGGCGGCGTTTCATCGCCGGGATTCCTAACACGCCTCATGGCCCGATGGGCAGAAAAAAATGGCGCATCATTCAAGGCCGCCATTCACAGGATGACGCTTACTTTTCGGAAACTATCGGCCAAGACACACCCATCTCTTTTTGCATCTCGA
>JBMTCD010000011.1:0-34996 GCA_049430545.1 Luteolibacter sp. | reverse complement strand
TCGGGCTGGTGTAGCTCTTCTTGCTCTCACAGACGCCGACGGCATCGACGATGATGAAGTGGTCCTTGGCTTTTGCCGACGGGCTGACTTCCCGGAGTTTTTCCGAATCGATCACGCGCACGCCGCGGCCTTTCATCTGCTCGAAGAATCCGGCGGAGCGGACATCACGCATGAAGACTAGGGCCTCGATGGATTTCACATCGGTGCCCGTGGCAATCATGTCCACCGTGACGGCGATGCGCGGGAAAAAGGCGTTGCGGAAGTTAGCCAGAACTTCTTCCGGGCCGAGCGTGCTGGTTTTCTCCCATTTGTGGCCGACTTCCTTCTGTGTGCCATCGGGTTGGGTTTCGTAAACCGGCACTTTCACGAAGCCGGTGCGGTAGGTGATCTTCTCGCAAAAGTCATTGCCATCACCGAAGACCTCGCGGGCGATGCGAACGATGTCCTCGGCATGGGAATCAGTCTTGGCGAAGATGAGGGTTTTCGGGACTTCCGTGCGACCGGGGAATGCCGTGGGAAACACCTTGTCGCGCATTTCCTCCAGCACGGTGCGGATCTGATCCTCGGCGACGACGGAATGATCGACTTCGTTCGCGCCATAGACGATGTCCTCGGAAAGCGCTTCGTAGCGTTTCGACCGGGTCTGCTTGTCGCGGATGGGAATGAAGATGTGCGGGTCTTTTTCGAGCTTGGAACCTTGCTCGGTGATCTGGGTGCGGATCCGCCAGACATCGAAGTCCACATTCACGCCGTCGGTCACCGCCTTCGCGTGATCGTATTCCATCACGAGGTTCTTTTTGAAGAAGGCGATGGTTTGTTTGGACGGCGTGGCAGTGAGGCCGACGATGAAGGAATCGAAGTATTCGAGCACCCCACGCCACACTCCATAGATTGAGCGATGGCATTCATCGACGATGATGACATCGAAGTGCTCGATGGGGACTTTGGGATTGAAAGCGACCGGTTTTGGCTCGGTCTCGAATGTTTCGTCGGCCGTCTCGAACATGGACTGCTCGTCGTCGCCCTCGAACTCCTCCTCTCCTTGCAGGATTGAATAGAGGCGCTGGATGGTCGTGATGACGATCTGGTCGGACGGGCGGAGCGAGTTGGATTTGAGGCGGTTGACCGAGTAAATGTCGCCGAAGCGCCGGGGATCGTCGGGAGGAGTGAAGTTCTGGAACTCCGCTTCAGCTTGTTTGCCGAGGTTCTTGCGATCCACGAGGAAGAGGATGCGCTGGGCGTTGGCGAACTTCAGCAACCGGTAGGCGAAATTGACGGCAGTGAAGGTCTTGCCGGAACCCATCGTCATTTGGACCAGCGACCGCGGGCGGCCGAATGCGAAGGATTCTTCAAGCTTGCCGATGGTGTTGCGCTGGACGCTCCAGAGAGCGGCTTCCGGAATCGCCGGCATGTCGCGCACCATGGTGCGAAGCTGGCGGGTTCCTTGTTTGGAAACTTCAAGCAGTCCCTCCGGCGTGTGGAAGTGGAAGACATCTCGCGAGCGCGGATTCTGTTCGAGGAAATTGGTGAAGTGAATTTCAGTGCCGCTGGCCTGATAGACGAAAGGCAGCGGACGGTGATGCGCGTTGAGATCGTCCGGCAGTCCTTCGGAATAGCGCCGGGCCTGGGCTTCTGCAGAAGTCAGCGTGGCACCTGATGGTTTGGCCTCGATCACGCCGATGGCCTCGGCATCCACGTAAAGCAGGTAGTCGGCTGTGCCATGGCCCAGTTTCAGAGGAAACTCCCGGACCGCAATGCCACGGGCAGTACCGAGGTTAACGTGATCCTTGTCCTGAACAAGCCAGCCACTGCCGCCAATTTGGCATCGATTTCGATGCGTGCTTCTTGTTCGGGCGTGGGCATGGTGGATTTGATAGTTGAAATCCACGGGCTGACAAGAATCAGCCGTGGTATTCCTGCAGCGGCTTGACGCTGAGTTCGCGTTCCTTGAGCGAGCGGATCGCCTTCACCGATGCTTCCGCGGCGGGGAGGTTGGTGGCGTAAGACACCTTCTGGGCGATCGCGGTGGCGCGGATCTGGACTTCATCGGCGCGGGCCTCGTGGGTGCTCGGCGTGTTGATGACGAACTGGATTTCGCGGTTCTTCATCATGTCGATCACGTTCGGGCGGGCCTGTTCGTGAAGCTTGTAGAGGCGGGTGCAGGGGATGCCCTCGGCGCTGAGGCGGGCGTGGGTGCCGCCGGTGGAATAGAGCGTGAAGCCGAGATCCACCAGATCGCGGGCGATGGCGGTGGCGCGGTCCTTGTCACGGTCCGAAACGGAAAGGAAGACATTGCCTGCGACGGGCAGCGGGTTGAAGGCGGAAATCTGGGACTTGGCGTAGGCCATGCCCCAGTCGGCATCGATCCCCATCACCTCGCCGGTGGATTTCATTTCCGGGCCGAGCACGGTGTCGATGCCCGGGAAGCGGTTCCACGGGAAGACGGCCTCCTTCACCGAGAAGTGCGGCGGGACGATGGTCTCGGTGCAGCCGAGGTCCGCAAGCTTGTGGCCGAGCATCACCTTGGCGGCGAGCTTGGCGAGCGGCACGCCGGTGGCCTTGGAAACGAAGGGCACGGTGCGCGAGGCGCGCGGGTTCACCTCGATGACATACAGAATCTCATCCTTCACCGCGAACTGGATGTTCATCAGGCCGATGACCTTGAGTTCACGCGCGAGGTCCTTGGCGGCGCGGGCGATTTCCTCCTTGATCGATTCAGTGAGGGAAAACGCGGGAATCACGCAGGCGGAATCGCCGGAATGAATGCCGGCCGGCTCGATGTGCTGCATGATCGCGCCGACCACCGCGGTTTCGCCGTCGGAGATGCAATCGACGTCGATTTCGATGGCATTGTCGAGGAAGCGGTCCACGAGCACCGGGCGTTCGGGCGAGGCGGAGACGGCCTCGCGCATGTAGGTGGAGAGTTCGGCGTCGTTGTAAACGATCATCATCGCGCGGCCGCCGAGCACGAACGACGGGCGGACAAGCACCGGGTAGCCGATGCGGTTGGCGACTTCGAGCGCCACGGCCTCGTTGGTGGCGGTGCCGGCCTCGGCCTGCTTAAGGCCGAGCTTGTCGAGCAGCGCGGAGAAGAATTTCCGGTCCTCGGCGAGTTCGATGCTTTCCGGCGAGGTGCCGATGATGGGCACGCCGTGTCGTTTCAGGTCGGCGGCGAGGTTGAGCGGGGTTTGTCCGCCGAACTGGACGATCACGCCGTGCGGTTGTTCCTGGTCGCAGATGTTGAGCACGTCCTCGAGCGTGAGCGGCTCGAAGAAGAGTTTGTCGGAAGTATCATAGTCGGTGGAAACCGTTTCCGGGTTCGAGTTCACCATGATCGCCTCGTAGCCGAGTTCCTTGGCGGCGAAGGCGGCGTGCACGCAGCAGTAGTCGAACTCGATGCCCTGGCCGATCCGGTTGGGACCGCCGCCCAGGATGATGATCTTTTTCTTGTCCGACTGCCGGGCCTCGTTTTCCTCGCCATAACTCGAGTAATAGTAAGGCGTGTAGGCCTCGAACTCGGCGGCGCAGGTATCGACCAGGCGGTAGGTGGGGACGATGCCGTGCTGTTTGCGCAACGCGCGGACCTCGTCTTCATGCATGGCCCAGGCCTTGGCGAGCTGGCGGTCGGAGAATCCGAGTTTTTTGAGGCGGCGGAGATTCGCGGGGAGCGTGGGCGTTTCGCCCGCCTTGGGTGAAGATGCGGGCAGGATGCCCGCGCTTCCCTCACGGGCGATCTGCTCAAGGTGGCGGAGGAACCACGGGTCGATCCGGGTAAGATCATGGATTTCCTCCAGTGTGAAGCCGTGGGTGAAGGCGGTTTGCAGCCAGAAGATGCGCTCGGCGTTGGGGATTTGCAGCTTGCGCGTGATTTCCTCGCGAGTCGGGTTTTGCGGGTCCTTGCGGTCGAAGCCGAATCCCCAGCGGCCGGTTTCGAGCGAGCGCAGGCACTTCTGCATGCTTTCCTTGAAGGTGCGGCCGATGGCCATCGCCTCGCCCACGGACTTCATGGATGTGGTGAGGACCGCGTTGGCGGTTTGGAATTTCTCGAAGGTGAAGCGCGGGATTTTGGTGACCACGTAGTCGATGGTCGGTTCGAACGAGGCGGGCGTCTCGCGGGTGATGTCGTTCGGCAGCTCGTCGAGCGTGTAGCCGACGGCGAGTTTGGCGGCGATCTTGGCGATCGGGAAACCGGTGGCCTTCGAGGCGAGTGCGGACGAGCGCGAGACGCGCGGGTTCATCTCGATGACGATCATGCGGCCGGTGTTGGGATCGGTGGCGAACTGGATGTTCGAGCCGCCGGTTTCCACGCCGATCTCGCGGATCACGGCGAACGAGGCGTCGCGCATGATCTGGTATTCGCGGTCGGTGAGCGTCTGGATGGGCGCGACGGTGATCGAGTCGCCGGTGTGGACGCCCATCGGATCGAGGTTCTCGATCGAGCAGATGACCACGCAGTTGTCGGCGCGGTCGCGCATGACCTCCATTTCGAATTCCTTCCAGCCGAGCAGGGATTCCTCGATCAGGACCTCGCTGACAGGTGACAGATCCAACCCGCGGGTGACGATTTCCTCGAACTCCTCGCGGTTGTAGGCGATGCCGCCGCCTTGGCCGCCGAGCGTGTAGGCCGGACGGATGATGAGCGGGAAGCGGCCGATGTCCGCGGAGACCTTTCTGGCTTCCTCCATGGTGTGGGCGGTTCCGGAGAGCGGCAGGTCGAGGCCGATCTTGAGCATGGCGTCCTTGAAGAGCTGGCGGTCCTCGCCTTTTTCGATGGCCTCGGGGCGGGCACCGATCATGCGGACGCCGTGTTTTTCCAGCGCCCCGGACTTGTGGAGAGCCATCGAGGTGTTGAGGGCGGTTTGTCCGCCGAGGGTGGGCAGCAGCGCGTCGGGCTTTTCGCGGATGATGATTTTCTCCACCACCTCCGGGGTGATCGGCTCGATGTAGGTGCGGAAGGCGAACTCCGGATCGGTCATGATGGTGGCCGGATTCGAGTTCACGAGCACCACTTGGTAGCCTTCCTCGTTGAGCGCCTTGCAGGCCTGGACGCCGGAGTAATCGAACTCGCAGCCTTGGCCGATGACGATGGGGCCGGAGCCGATGACGAGGATTTTCTGGATCGAGGTGTCTTTGGGCATGGTGATGCGGAAGGATGCGCGCGGCGGCTAAATTCCGGGGTGTCTGGCAGGGAACGGCCCGCTTGTAAAGGGCCGGTTGGGAAAATGCCGGCGGCCGCCGCGCCCGGTGGCGCTGGGTGTCCGGAGGCGGCCAGTCACCCGTGATCGAAGCAGATGCGGAAACCGAGATCGGGGCTGCGCAGCGAGCGGTCGTCCACCCACTCCCGGAGCAGCTGCCCGGCGTCGGGCGGGCGGCGGACGATCACCCATTTCGCTCCGCCGAGCGGGTTGGCGGGCTCGACGGCGGCGAGGCGTGTCCATTCGCGGACCGAGTGGTGGACAGCGGCGGACCATTGGAGTGCCGCGAACCACTGGTCCTGGGTGGGGAGGCGGGCTTTTTTCCAGGTGGCGAAGGCCGCAGCGTCCCACCAATCGACGCCGGTGACGGGTGATTGTGCGGAAGTTTGGAGCTGGCGCGTCCATTGGTCGGGCAGATGGCTGGATTTTTCCGCGGGTTGTTCGCGGTGGTCGAAACTGCGTTCCAGCCCGCTGGCGGCGAGTGTTTCGAGCGTTTTGAGAAATTCCGCGTATTCCCCCACGCTGACTTCCCGGGTGGCGATGCGGAAGGCCGGGATGGTGCGGTCGCCTCCATCGGGAGTGGGATGGCGGCCTGCGGGGATGAGGACGGTTTGGGCGGATCTGGCTGAAGTCACGGGCACCTCGCGAGGCGGCCGGAGCTGCCAGACGAGCGCGAACACGGCTGCGAGCGCACACATGGTGACGGCCGTGGCGAGGGTTTTGCCGAACCTGGGGCTCCGCGGTTTCATCGGCAGCGTGGGAGTGACGGAGTGGCCGGGCTGGCTGAGTTGTTGCTCGATCTGGTGGCAGACCTCGGTGACTTGCCGCCAATCGAGTGGCGATGCGATGTCCTCGCCGCGCATCCATGAAAGCAGGGTGAGGACGCGGGTGGTGCCGGGGCGGGCCGCTGTCACCAACGGGCGCAGTGCCTTGCCGGGACGGGCCGCCGTCACCAACGGGCGCAGTGTATTGCCGAGCCGCGCGATGTCGGCGCGGGATTGCCCGGCATCGCGTTCGCCGGCGGTGGCCAGGTTGTCGAGCCGCACGATTTCGTGCTCGTCCACATGGATGCTCGCGAGCTCCAGGGGTGATGTGGCCATGCCTGCCGCTTCGAGGTGCAGCTGGGCCTCCGCCACGCGCCGGAGGATGAGTGCCAGACGAGCCGGGGGCACGGTGCCGCCGCCTTGTGCGATTTCCGCCAGCGTTCGGGAAGACAGCAGTTCGCTTGCGAAAAAGCACCGCTGGTTATCCGCCACCGCTTCGTAAACCGAGGCCACCAGCGGATGATCCACCGCCGCCTTCGCCCGGGCGTTGGCCAGGAATTCGTCGCGCTGTTCGGCGTGACCTTCCCGCAATTCCTCCACCAGAACCTTGCGCCCGATCGAAGATTGCTCGGCCAACCACACGCGGCTTGATCCTTTTTCGGACAAGACTTCCAACAGACGGTAATCGCCTGCGGTCCGGCTGGGGTCGTGGTTGCTCATCGTGAAAAGATCCCGGCGCGATCGATGCGCTTCATTCGAGTTCTGGCAAGGGCGGCAGCAAGGGCATCTCGGGATCGAAGTCCGGCGGCAGGCTGTCCTGGAATTCCGGCGGCAGGCCGTCCAGCGACGGCGTGGCCGGGATCCTGGGAATGCGCGCCGCCAGATCGCGCGGCCATGCCTGCACATCGAGCACCTCGCCCTGATACATCAATGAAACCACCTGGCCGTAATACTCGCGGCCGCCGAAGAGATGCTCCGAGCGCGCGTCCTGCGGCGGGATGGTGTAGACCATCCGCAGGTTTTCCTCGCCGCCGGCCCAATCGAACGGCAGTGAGGCCCAGCGCTCGGCCACCCACGATTGGTCCTCCAGCTGGACGATCTCGCCGCGGGTCGTCCGGTTGAAAAAAACCACCGAAACCGCGATTTCCCCCACATTCACCTCTTCGGATGGCGCTTTCTGCACCGGGATCGTGAGGATCACCTGCTGGCCGCCGCGGTGGTTCGGGTTCTTGAAAATCCTGACCCTGCCAAGCGACAGCTTGCCAAGCATGCCGCCCGGCAGCTCGAAGCCGTCGCGCAACTTCGCGGCCGCCATTTCGTAGAGCGATCCCGCGCCGGAGATGCCTTGCCGGAAGACTTTTTCATAATACGAGGACGCGGTGTCATAAACCCCCATCTGCTCGTGCACCATGCCGAGTTCGTAGAGCACGGTGGCATCATCCGGTGAGTCGCCAAGCGCCTCCTCCAGCTTGATGATGGCGCGGCCCATGTCGCCCGCCACCCGCGCCGCGCGCGCTTCCCGAACGCGGCGCTCGGACCGCGGGTCGGCCACCTCCGGCACCCTCAACGGCGTGGCCGGCACGGCAATTTCCTCCACTGCGGCCACCGGCGGGCGCGAGACCACCGCCGGTGCCTCCGCCGGCTTCTCAACCGGCGCTTCCGCCGGCACCCGCACCACCACCGGCCTGGCCACCTCGCGCTCGACGATCCGCACCTCGCGCGAGGCTTCGAAACGCGCCGCCAACGCCATTCCGGCGATCAGCAACTGCGCGAAGGTCATCATGCCGAGAAACCAGCAAGTTATGCCGAATGCCGAAAGCCGGCTGGCGGAGCGTCGCGGATTTCCTGCGGCCATGGCCGGAAGATGCCCGCCCACCGCGCGGGTGTCAATCCACCCGCCGCGCCGCCCGGGCTTGCCCCGTGCCGCCGCCCGGTCAATCGTCCCGCCGTGTCCGCGCCCGTCATTCTCGCCTCCGCCTCGCCCCGCCGCCATGAATTGCTGGCCCGCGCCGCCGTCCGCTTCGAGGTCATGCACTCGCCTGCCGAGGAAATCCACGACGCCTCCATCGAACCCGAGCGCCTCTGCGAAATGAACGCCACGCTCAAGGCCGAGGCCATCGCCGCCACCCGGCCCGACGCCATCGTCATCGGGGCCGACACGCTCGTTTTCATCGATGGCGAGCCGCTTGGCAAACCCGCCGACCACGACACGGCCCGCGCCATGTTGCGGCGGCTTGCAGGACGCGTGCACAAGGTCTGCACCGGCGTGTGCGTCATTTTCCCGGATGGCATCCGCGAAATTTTCCACGACACCACCGCCGTCACCTTCCGCCCGCTCGACGACGCGGACATCGAGGAATACCTCCGCCTCGCCAACCCGCTCGACAAGGCCGGGGCCTACGGCATCCAGGAACACGGCGAACGCATCGTCGCCGGCATCGAGGGCAGTTTCGAGAACGTCATGGGCCTGCCGGTGGAAATGGTCGTGGCCGCCCTCGCGCGCCGGGAGTTGTGATGGGCGGCGCATCTGCTAGCCTGCCGCCGGATGTCCGTCGCTCCCGCCATCGTCTTCCAGGCCCGCGCCTTGCGCAAAGTCTATCACACCGGGGAGCTGGACGTGGTCGCGCTCGACGGCGTGGACCTCGATCTCCAGGCCGGCGAGCTCGTCTGCCTGCTCGGTGCCTCCGGCAGCGGGAAATCCACCCTGCTCAACATCCTCGGCGGCCTCGACCTGCCCACCTCCGGCGAGCTGATCTATAAAGGCTGGCCGCTCGATGGCTCGCACGAGGACACGCTTACCCAGTTCCGCCGCAACTGCGTCGGCTTCGTGTTCCAGTTCTACAACCTCATCCCTTCTCTAACAGCCCGCGAGAACGTCGCCCTCATCACCGGCATCTCGCGCAATCCGATGAGTCCCGAGGACGCGCTCGAAATGGTCGGCCTCGGCCCGCGCATGGACCACTTTCCATCCCAACTCTCCGGCGGCGAACAGCAGCGCGTCGCCATCGCCCGCGCCATCGCCAAACGCCCCGAGGTCCTGCTCTGCGACGAACCCACCGGCGCGCTCGATGTCACCACCGGCATCACCGTGCTCGAAGCCATCGAGCGCATCAACCGCGACCTCGGCACCCTCACCGTCGTCATCACCCACAACGCCGCCATGGCCGAAATGACCGACCGCGTGCTCCACCTCTCCGACGGGAAAATCGTCAGCTCGCACCGCAACACCACCCGACTGCCGGCATCGGAGTTGAAGTGGTGAGTTATGCATCACTTCTTCCAAACCATCGACAGCTTGCGGCCGGCTTTCGCGCAATCGAGCAGGTAGAGGTTGATCAGGTTCTGGTATGGGATTCCGGTTTCTTCGGACATCGTCTTGAAGTAGTCGATGACGTTCGGCTCCAGACGGATGGTGACCGCCTTCTTCAGCCGCTTGGCGTATGGATTCCTCTTCGCTTTCGAAAAGTCGTATTCCGTTCTCATGGTCGTTTTTTCGGATCCCATTCAAAGGAATGGAATCGCTCATCCGCTTGAGCAATACAACGTATTGCCATCATGTTCAATGGATTTCCTCCGGCATCTCGAAATAATGCCTTAGCGCCTCCACCGCGCCGTCGCCGTGCGCGGCTTTTGTCACCAGGCCGCCGTGTTTTGCCACATGCCCGCGGATTGCCGCCACGGCGTTGGCGGGGCAGGCGGTCATCGCCGCGTGGGCGGGATCGAGCATGCCCAGGTCGTTGTGGCTGTCGCCGATGGCGAAACATTGCGCCGCGGCGAGCCGGTGGATGCGCGCGACTTCCGCCATGCTGCTGCCCTTGTGGAAATCGCGGTGGCTGAAGCGCAGGTAGATCGTGTTGCGCTCCCATGACAGCCGCGGCTCCACCGCCGCCAGCGGGATGATGTTTCCCATGATCCACTCGATTTCCTCCTCGGTCCGCGCGATCACGCCGGCCGGATCGCCATCGCACTCGAACCATTGCGCGCCGGTGTGCTCCTCGATTTTGTGGCGCATCTCCCGCAACAATTCCGCCGCCTCGGTGAACAACGCATGGATCTCGCGCTCGCAACGCCGGTTCCACGAGGTGTGCGGCTGCCAGCCGCCTTCGCCGTCGGCAAAGTAAATCTCCCGCTCGCGCGCCACCACCCAGTCGGGCAGGAAGGGAAAGCGGCTTTCCACAAATCCCTCCAGCAGATGCTCCAGCGAGCGCCCGGTGTTGATGCCCCACAGCACGCCGTGCCTCTGCCGCAGGCGGCGCACCGTATGGAAAAAACCGTGGGGCACCGGAGGCTCGGAGGCGGGATCGTGGAGGGTGCCATCGAAGTCGAACGACAGCAGCCCGGTGGGGACGATGGCCGGTGGCAGTGTTTGCATGTGCGCAATCAAGATGATTCCCGCCGTCAATCAACCTGCGATTGCCGGATGGAAGCGGGTGGAAATCCCCTTGCCGGCGACGATGCCCGCCATGCGTTCCGGATGGCGGCCGTGTGCGATGTGTGTCTCGATGCCGGCGTCCATCGCGAATTTCACCGCCTTGAGCTTCGAGGCCATGCCGCCCATCGAGAAGCGGCCCTTGTCGTCGCGCACATGGCGGAAGGCGTCCTCGATGTCCCTCACCTCGGTCACCAGTTCGCCGCTTTCCGGGTCCATCAACCCGTCCACGCTGGTGAGCAGGACCAGCCGTTTCGCGCCGGCCAGTTTCGCGACGCGGGCGGAGAGCATGTCGTTGTCGCCGAATTTCAACTCCTCGACCGCCACCGAATCGTTCTCGTTGATGATCGGCAGGATCCGCGGCTCGGCCAGCAGGCGGCCGAGAGTGGAGGAAACATAGGCGGCGCGCTCCGGCGTCGCCAGGTCCGAGGCGGTCAGCAGCACCTGCGCCACCGTCATGTCGAAATTCTCGAACAGCGCGCTATAGGTCTGCATCAGGCGCGCCTGGCCCACCGCCGCGCAGGCCTGCCGCGTCGCGGTGTCCGCCGGATACTCGGTGAGCCCGAAGGCTGAAACGCCCGATCCCACCGCGCCGGAGGAGACGAACAGGCAGCGGTGCCCGGCATCCACCAGCGTCGAGATGGCCGAAACGAGATGCACCAGCGCCGCGCGGTCGAGCGTGCCGTCGGCGGATTTCGTCAACACGCCGGTGCCGGCCTTGATCACGGTGAGGTCGTTTGTCATGCGGAGCGCGGCCGCCATAACGACAAACCCCCGCCCGCGCCATTCCAAATTCTCGCGCCGCGCGGGCCATGAAAGAACCCGGCGCAGGATTGACAGCCCGTGGCCCCGCGCCATCGTGACCCCGCGCTTCAGGAACGGACATGAGCTATCTATGGATTTTCATCGGCGGCGGGCTGGGATCGGCAGCCCGGCTTGCCGTTTCGGAAATGGTGGCGCGGCGCTTCGGCGAGGGGTTTCCATGGGGCACGCTGGCGGTGAACCTCACCGGCTCGCTGGCCATCGGTTTCATCGCCACGATCGCCGCACCGGATGACCACTGGCTGGCGGGCAGCGGCGCGCGGCATTTCGTCATGCTCGGATTGCTCGGCGGCTACACCACGTTTTCCTCCTTCAGCCTGCAGACGCTGGAGCTGATGCGCGCGGGCGACTGGCCGCGGGCAGGCGGCAACGTCCTGCTCTCGGTGACGCTGTGCCTGGCCGGCGCGTGGCTGGGACACCTGCTGGCCGGGGCGTTGAACCATCCGAATTGATATCATTTCCGATGCTGACGGGACCCCATGCCACCACGCCCACGCCGCATCCGGCGCTGGGCATCGATCACGGCGAGGCGCGCATCGGCATCGCGGCCACCGATGATTTCGGCATCCTCGCACATCCGGTGGAGACCATCGATTGTGTGTCGGGCGATCCCATCGAGCGCATTGTTAAACTTGTGGCAATCCGCGGCATCCGCACGCTGGTGGTGGGATTGCCGCTGCGCATCGATGGCAGCGAAGGCGACGCCGCGCGGCGGGTGCGCGCGTTTGCGGAGAAACTGCGCGATCGCCTGCCGGAGGTCCCGCTGGTTTTCATCGATGAATCGTTCACCACCGCCAGCGCCGCCGCCAAGCTGCAAGAGGCCGGCCGCAACGCGCGCCGCCAGAAGGCGGTGATCGATCAAGCCGCCGCCGTCGAGATCCTCAATGCATGGATGGGCGCGTGAAGCCCCGCTCGACGGATCGTGAAACACTGATACAGTCCCGCGCGTTCACTTGCTTGCGCATGATGCTCCGATCCCTGCCTGCCATCGTCCTGATTTCCGCCGCACCTGCCTTTTCCCGGGAGGAAACCGCCGCCGTGTTCGTCAACCGCCCGGTGCTCAAGGCCCTGCCACTGGAGGCCGAATCCAGCCCGGAGCGCACCGTCGTGCCGCTGGAACCGGGCCCCCTGCCGGCCGCCGAAAGCGAAGCGCCGCTCGATGTGAAGCCCACAGGCGATGACGCGGTGCGCTTGCAGATTTTCCTCGATGAAAACCACTTCGGCCCCGGCGTGATCGATGGCAAGCCGGGCCGCTTCACCGCCCTCGCCGTGCAATCGTGGAACGAGGTGCACGGCCATCCGATCAACGGTTGGACTGCGGTGAACCAGGCCGCGCGCAAGGCGGTGCCCCATCCCTTCGCGGTGGCCGTGGTGCCGGAGGCCGCCACCGCGTGGGTGGATCCCGCGCTGCCCACCAGCCGCGCGCTGCAGGCGAAAAAGAAGCGCATGAGCTACCGGAGTCATGCCGAGTTCATGTCGGAGAGATATCATTGCGATGTGCCCTATCTCGCCGAGTTGAATCCCGGTTTGAAGATTTATTCGCTCAAGCCCCGCCAAGCGATCGTGGTGCCGAATGTCACGCCCTTCCGCATCGAGGACCTCACCGGTGCCAGCCATGAGGCGGATGAAACGCTCGGCAGGCGCCATGTGGTGGTGGACACCAGGATGAACCAGGTGCGCATCTTCGAAGCCATGCCGCAGGCGCTCGTCGTTGCGGAACCCGGGGCCGAACCCGCCGCGCCCGTCACCCGCGCCAACAGCGCGCTGGTCGCCTCGTTTCCCATCACCCCGGGCCAGCCGCAGTTCATCAAACTTGGCACCTACGAGCTGCGCAACATGATCGAAATGCCGTGGTGGCGCTACGACCAGCAGTTCCTCGACACCGGCAAGCGCAGCGAAAACGCCCTCAACATCCCGCCCGGCCCGAACAGCCCGGTGGGCATCATCTGGAACGGCACCAGCCGCAGCGGCATCGGCCTGCACGGCACCTCCGATCCGGAAACCATCGGCCGCGCCCGCAGCGCCGGCTGCATCCGACTCGCCAACTGGGACGCCATCCGCCTGCCCAGGCTCATCCGCCCGGGTGCCAGCGTGGAAATCCGCTGAGGGTGCCGCGCGCGTTTGCGCTTCCGTTCCCCACATTCGCGGCGATCATGCCCTTCGAACCGTGGAAAAGCGCAGTAAATCCACCATCGGCGGCCATCCGGTTTTGCGGCTGCTGTTCGCCACCGTGTGGCTGGTCAACGGACTGTGGTGCAAGGTCATGGACGGCGTGCCGCGGCACCGTGAAATTGTGGCGCGCATTCTGGGTGACGAGCACGCGGTCCTCCTGACGCGTGCCATCGGTGCGGGTGAAATGCTGTTCGCACTTTGGATACTGAGCGGCATCCGCTGGCGCTGGAGCTGTGCCATGCAGATCGCGGCGGTGGCCGCCATGAACATCATCGAATTCATTCTCGCGCCCGACCTCCTGAAATTCGGCCGCCTCAACGCCGTAGTGGCACTCACTTACATCCTGCTGGTCGCCTGGGCGGGATTCGGAAAAAAATACCCCGCCGCCAAATGAAAGCCTGCCTGCCGCGCGCCAATCCCTTCGCCGTGGACGCGTGGTTCGACTCGTCATGCACCCTCACCTTCGCCGTGCCGGCGGAAGACATCGCGGCGCGCCTGCCCTCGTGCCTGGTGCCGGACACCTACGAGGACCGCTGGGGCTTCGTGGCGGTGGCCGTGGTGCAGACACGCAAACTCCGCCCCGCCGTCATGCCTGCGATTTTCGGCCACGATTTCGTGCTCGCGGGATACCGCTACTTCGTGCGCTACCGCTCGGCATCCGGCAGGAACCTGCGCGGGCTCTTCATCGTCCGCTCGGAGACCGACAAGCGGCACATGGAATGGCTCGGCAATTTTTTCACCCGCTACAAGTATGTGAAAACGGACATCCGGGTCACGCGGGACGACCGCCGCATCGACGTCCGGTCGCCCGATACCGGCTTGGAAATCGAAGTTGAAATTTCGCCCGGCTGCGGGCTTCCCGACGGTTCGCCGTTCACCCGCTGGGAGGATGCGCGCCGCTTCAGCGGGCCGCTGCCATTCACCTTCACCTGCGAGCGTGAAAAGAACCGCGTGCTCATCGTCGAGGGCGTCAGGTCGCATTGGCAACCGCGGCCGGTGCGCGTGATCCACCAGCGCATCCCGCATCTGCAGACCCTCGGCCTGGGCCACGCCGTGCTCGCCAATGCCTTCATCGTCGAAAATATCCCCTATCACTGGAAGGCCGGAGCGGCCGAACCGTGGCCCGATCCATGAAACGCAAACCCTTGCAAGGCGTCCGGACCGTCGTCCGCTTCAACTGGCACCTGCACGCCATCGCGCTCGCGGCCTGCGCCGCGCTGGCCGTGGCGGGTTGTTATCTGACAGGCATCGCGTCCCTGCTCGCCTGGCTCGCGGCGGCGGCGGCATTCATGCAGATCGTCGTTTCGCTTGCCGCCACATGGATCGCCTACGATGCCACTGGCCTCTACCGGCTCGATTGGCTCGCGCCGCTGGTGGAAGGGGCGGAGCATGGCGGGAATTTCCACGCCGGATTCGATGAAACCACGCCGCTGTTGATGGACTGCTTCGCCGGTGTCCGCTGGCGGGTTTTCGATTTCTACGATCCGGAGAAACACACCGAAGTCTCGATCCGCCGCGCGCGCAAGGCGCATCCGCCGTCAGCGGAGACCGTCTCGATCGGCACGGCGCGCATCCCTTTGGAGGATGCCTCGCTTGACCGCGCGCTGTTGTTTCTGGCCGCCCATGAAATCCGCGATCCGGCGGAGCGCACCGGGTTTTTCCGTGAACTGCGGCGCACGCTCGCGCCCGGCGGATGCGTCATCGTCACCGAGCACCTGCGCGATTTGGTGAATATCGCCGCCTACTCGGTGGGTGCCTGGCATTTCCACACGCGCCCGGCATGGCTTGCCACCTTCGATGCCGCCGGTTTCCGCGTGGCCCGCGAGTTTCGCAACAATCCCTTCATCACCACCTTCGTGCTAGTGCCAAATGACAACACTGATTGAAATCACCGGCGGCCTGCTCATCGCGCTGGCCCTGCTGCATGCCGCCTTTCCGCGCCGCTTCCGCTGGCGCGAGGAAACCGCCGGCCTGAGCCTGCTCACGCGGCAGATTCTTTACGTGCACACCTTCTTCATCGCACTGACGGTGTTTATGATCGGCCTGCTGTGCGTCACCAGCGCGGATGATCTGATGCACACCGCACTCGGCCGGCGCATCGGCATGGGCCTCGCCGCATTCTGGGGCATCCGGCTGGCGATCCAATTCGTCGGCTACTCGCCGGCACTCTGGCGCGGCAAGGTCTTTGAAACGACCATGCACGTCCTGTTCTCGCTGTTCTGGGCGTTCCTCACGCTGCTGTTCCTGCGAATTTCACTGGGGTGAAAAACCTATCTAACGGATTGTTGGATTCCGCCCGCCCGCATCGGCGTGGCCGCCGGTGATTTCCGGCTCGGCGGCGCTCAACCTCAGCCTTGAATCCTCAACCGGAAAACTCGGAGAAATTCTTCGCGGGACAACTTCCGGCTCCGCAATCAGACGAAGAGGTCTCACCACAGGACTTGTTGAGATTTCTGGAGATGGCCCGCAGTCGGGCGACGGGGGAGTGCTTTGTTCCTCCTTTCGGCACGCCAGGCGGCAAGGACTTCCGGGGCCGCACGCATGGCGACGAGTCGGCACGTTTTGCCCTCCGCTCCGACAATCGCTTCCACGTCGAGGATGTCTCCACGGCGGCGTTTGAGTTGTTACTCCAGGCTGCCGTGCTTGGTGAAATGGACGGAGATGCCGGACGATCCCCCGCTTTGGCCGGCCGGCTGGGTGCTGGAGGAGCTGCGCGTTTCTCTGTTCACGCCCGCTGTGCCGTGTGCGGCGTAGGTATCCGAGAAACGCATCGCGGAGATGCTTTCCCGAACTCGGGCTTGCGCCGCAGGTCCGCATGGTGGTTACTCGCATCCACATCGCCATGATCCGCACCCTGTTCCCACTGCTAACTTTCCTGGTCGCGCCGGCCGTTTTCGCCGACGAGGCGAGAGAGATCACCGTCGAACCCCAACCGTTCACCATCCGCCACGAGATCACGGCAAGCGCCATGCCCGCGGATTTCCAACCTGTCGCCATCGATGCCGCGGCATGGACGGAGTTTGAAATCAGCCGCATCGCGCCGCACGGCGCGCGCGTGGCCAAGGGCGATGTGCTGATGGCCTTCGATGCGGAGAAAATCGACGAGCGAACCACCGATTTGCTTCGCGCAATCGAGGCCCGCGAAGGCGAGATCGCACAAGCGACGCACGACCTCTCGCAGCTCAAGCAAACCATGCCGCACAAGCACGAAGCCATGCGCCGCGCCGCCGCCGTGGCTGCCGAGGAAAACACCTACTTCACCGTCACCCGCCGCAAGGCGGAAGAGGAAGGCGCCGAGCAACGGCTCAAGCGCGCCGAGAGCTTCCTTGAAAACCAGCGCGAGGAACTTCGCCAGCTCGAGATGATGTATACCGCGGATGAACTCACCGAGGAAACCGAGGAGATCATCCTGCAACGCCAGCGTGACCGCGTGAAGGCCGCCGAGTTCGATCTGGCCATGGAGCAGCTCAAGCTCAAGCGCACGCACGAGGTTCTGCTCCCGCGCGAGGCATTGCAACTCGCCGACAATGAACGCGACACGGCGCTCGCGCTGGCGAACTTCGAGGCCGCATCGCCCCGCGCCATCGCCAAGGCCACGCACGACCTCGCCTCGATGAAGATCATCCAGGAACGCGATCAGGCAACGCTCGCCAAACTGCAGGCCGACCGCAAAATGTTCGTAATCACCGCCCCGGCCGATGGCTGGTTCTATTACGGCACCATCGAAAACGGCCGTTGGTCCACAGGCGAGATCACCAAAATCCTGGTGCCACGCGGCAAGCCGCCGGTGCTCCGCACTCTCGCCACATTCGTTCCCGGCACAGCGAAAATGAACGTCGTGGCGCATCTCGATGGAGCCACCGCCCGGCGCATCGATGCAAAAAGCCGGGCGATGGCCTGGCTCGAGGGCCGCGAGGACGCCTCCTTCACCGTGAATCTCGCCAATCTTTCCCCCACGCCCGATGCAGGTGGCAAATATCAGGCGCTTTTCCATGCCGAGTGGCCGGACGGTCTCGAGGTCGTGCCCGCCGCACAGGCGTCACTCCAGCTCATCGCTTACCACTCTGCCGATTCAATCGTGCTGCCCGCCGCAGCACTGCGCTTCGACCCCGACGGCTGGACCGTGGCCGTCAAACTGGCCAATGGCGACACCGAGCGCCGCGTGGTGAAACGCGGCCGCGTGTTCGATGGAAAATGCCAAATCGTTTCCGGACTCGAAGCCGGCCAGGTCGTCGTCCTGCCATGAAAGCCGCCCGCGCATGCCTGTGGCTTCTCGCCACCACCGCCGCCACCACTGTGGCCGGCGAAATCCCGCCGTTGCGCCGTGAAATCGACACCGCCTTCACCCGCGGCATCGATTTCCTCATCGCCACCCAACGACCCAGAGGCGCATGGGGCGGCCCCACCAAAACCAAGGCACTCAATATCTACGCCCCGCTGCCCGGCGCACATCATGCCTTCCGTGCCGGTTCCACCACCCTCGCGCTCTGCGGCGTGCTCGACTCCGGCGACACACGCCCCGAAACGCAGGCCGCCATCGGCCGCTGCGCGGATTGGATCGAACGCGAGCTGCCGAAACTCCGCCGCGCCGACACCACCACCACCTACAACGTCTGGGGCCACGCCTACGGGCTGCGCGCACTCACCCGCCTGCATGCGCGTGAAACGACCGATGCCGGCCGCGAAAAATGGACCGCCATCGCCCGCCAGCAGATTGATCTCGCCAGCCGCTACGAAGACCTCAACGGCGGCTGGGGATACCTCGACGTCTTCGACGAGGTGGCCACCCGCCAGCCGTCCGGCATCACCACCTCGTTCACCAGCGCCACCATGCTCCTCGGCATGGCCGAGGCGCGCGACAAGATGGAATTGGCACTCGATGGCAAAACCGTCCGCTCGTCGATCGATTCGATCCGGCGCCAGCGCACGCCGGATTTTTCCTACGCCTACTCCCACGGCCACCGCTTCAGCCCGCGCGGCGACATCAACCGCCCCGCCGGATCGCTCGCCCGCTCGCAGGCCTGCAACGCCGCGCTGCGCACCTTCGGCGACAAATCGGTCACCGACGAGGTCATCATCACATGGGCCGACCGCTTCCTCGCCCGCGAAGGCTGGCTCGACATCGGCCGCAAGCGCCCGGTGCCGCACGAGACGCACTTCAAGATCTCCGGTTACTTCTACTATTACGGAATCTATTACTTCACGGAATCGGTGAGACTGCTGCCGCGTGAAAAACAAGTCCAATATGCCGAGAAGCTCGCCGCGCTGATCCTCCGCCGGCAGGAGAAGGACGGCTCATGGTGGGATTACCCGCTCTACGATTATCACCAACCCTACGGCACCGGCTACGCCCTCATGGCTCTCGCCTGGTGCCGCGATGTCATCGATGCGGACCTTGCAGCCGCGCGGTGACCGCCGCTGGCCGCTACCAATCAAAGCTCAGCCCATGGGTCAACGGGAAGCCAGGAATTCGTCTTCGGTCATTTCCCATTCATGGAAAACCGGTTTGCCGCGTGCGGCGAACAAGCCGAGCGGCCGGGGGACGGCTTGCTGGGATTTGAATGGCGCAAGAATGGCAACATTTTCCCGACGGCGCCCTTTCTGGACGACAATGCTCCCGCCCTTGGCCACCTCCCCCAGCAGGTATGGCAGGTTGCGTTTGAATTCGGCAATGGTCACGGCTTTCACGATTTACAGGATGGATCATGTGGACTAGTTGTCAACTTGGGATTGCGGCCTTCCCTCGCGCGGGCAGATGGCGCAGGCTCGCCTCATGAAACCGTTCCTCATCTTCGATCTCGACGGCACGCTCGTCGATTCCCTGCGTGGCATCGCCGACACCCTCAACCGCACGCTCGACGCCCACGGGCTGCCCGGCCACTCGGATGCCAACGTGCGCTCGTTCGTCGGCAATGGCCTGCGCAATCTGGTCGCCCGCGCCGTGCCGCAGGGGGCCGACCCCGCGCTCATCGATTCGCTGCTGGCACTTTACCGCAAGGACTACGAACTCACATGGAAACAAGGCACCGCGCCCTATCCCGGCGTTCCCGCCATGCTTGATGAACTCCGGCACGACGGCTTCGCCATGGCCGTGCTTTCCAACAAGCTCCATGATTTCACCGTCACGATGGTCCACGGCCTGTTTCCGGAAATCCATTTCGCGCAAATCCTCGGCCAGCGCGACGGGATGCCCCACAAACCCGACCCCGCCGGCGCGCTTCAAATCGCAGGTGCCGCGGGCATTTCGCCGGGAAACTGCGTCGTCATCGGCGATTCCACCATGGACATCGAAACCGCCGCCAATGCCGGGATGCGCTCGATCGCGGTGAGCTGGGGCTATCACGATGGCAGCCGCCTCCAGGCCGCCGGACCCGGCCACATCATCGATGACCCCGCGGAACTTCGACCGCTGCTCGGCCCGTAGCGGGTGGCCCCGTTCCCGGTCCTGACATCCGCATGGGATCGATCCCGCGCTGAGGCCCAAAAAGCGATGGCGGCGTACCCCTGTCTGGGGACGCCGCCGATCGGAATCAACGATTGGATGTGCCCTGCAATGGATCAGGCATGCTTGCGCCGACGGCCCATGACCGCGAGGATGGCACCAAGGCCCAGCAGAGCCGCGGAGCCTGGCTCGGGAACCACGGACACTGCCACACTGCCCAGGGACGACTCGTTGTCGGGATTTGCGTTCAGTCCACTGACCATGAAGCCGGTCTGCAAAAGCAATCCCTGGAATGAGGAAAGATCGGCCGTGACGCTGAAACTGCCGCTGGCCGGCAAGGCCAGCGAATTGTTCAATACAGTCGCGTAGCCTGCGTTGGGATCCAGCACCTTGATGAAGGCTTGCGCCTGATAAGCCGGATCCAGTGTGTTTGAATCGACCAATCCTTCAAATGTGAAGCTCAGATCGGAAATCGAAGCCGTTTCGACAAAGACATTGGCTTCCATCCACTTGTTGCCGCCCGGGCCTGCCGTGGCACCGCCGTCAAGACTGTTCGTCCAGAACGCCCGATCTCCAACCGCGCCGGCCAAAGAGTTCGCGTAGGTGTTGAAGTTCGGCTGCAGCAAGAGTTGGTCACCGACCATGGTGCCGGTGTTCGAGGTGACAATCGTCGTTTTCAGGTCCGAGACACCCCAGCCACTGCCGAAGATGTAGCCTCCTTGGGAGCCGCTTTGGTTTTCGAAGACATTCATGTAGCCGACCCATGAGGCGGCGGTGGCGGGCAACGCGAGGGCGGAGGTCAAAAACAACACGCGCATCAACGAGCCTACACCTGATTTGGCATGGATTGGATTCGCTGGATGTGTATGGCGATTAGGGATTTTCATTTTGGCTTTATCGGTTTGGTTGGTTTTACGGTTTCACATACTGGATTTTTCCGCCGGGACTGGAGGTGGCAAACACCCCCATTGCGGTTTTGTGTCAGGGGCGCCGGCCGTTTGAGCCGGCCTGTTTCATGTGCGGATGGCTGCGTTCAAGCTTGGTTTTCCGATCAGGAGCGAATGGATTGCGGAATTCCGTGACACCTTCATTCTGCAATTTCGTGCACGCTTAGTCTGCCGCGATTGCGCTGGCAAACTCAAAAACGACTTTTTTCTCTGCCTGCCATTTTGCGGTCCGGCGGCTTGTCACATCACGCGGTAGAGAACGACCATCAGGATCAGGAGAATCAGCGCCATGATCCGCGGATCGCTGAGCCCGGTGATTTTCCCTTCCTTGAGGAAGGCGAGCGGGTGATCCCAGACGAGGTTCCTGATGTTGGCTTCCGCCGGTGCCGGCGTTGCGAGGCTGACGACGATGTAGGTGAGCATGCAGAGCACGAAGAAGATGCCACCCACCAGCATGAAGGGGATGGCCACGAAGCCGGTCACGAGTCGGTTTTCGGTGAAAACCGGATGATCGACCAGGACCGCGAGCATGTAGAGGACGCCGACGGCCATGTTGAAGACCAGGGTGGCGATGGCGGCCTGCTTGGTGCCGCGCTTCCAGAACACCCCGCCGAGGAAGATGGTGGTGATGGCCGGGGCGAACATCATCGGGATCTGGTTGATGGCATCGAAGATGCTGTCGAACTTCTTGCCCTGAGTGGACCATGCCATGGCCAGCAGGGTGACCACGATGGAGGCGATGCGGCCGAACCATACCAAGGTCTTCTCGGGAGTATCGGGCCGGATGCGCTTGAGGATGTCGCTGGAAGCGAGGGTCGCGATACTGTTGAGGGCGGCCGCCACCGTGCTGATGAGGGCGGCCAGCAGGCCGGCGGCGAACAGGCCGAGCAGGCCGGGCTGCAGCAGGTTGCTCATCAGGACCGGGAGGGTCTTGTTCCAATTGGGATTTGCGGGATCCTCGCTGGCCTGGATGATCTGTTCCTTGTAGAGGATGTAGGCCATCATGCCCGGCAGGACCATGCAGAACACCGGCAGGATCTTGAGAAAACCGCCGAAGATCGCGCCGGCGCGGCCGTCTTTCTCGGATTTGGCGGCGAGCACGTTCTGGACGATGGTCTGGTCGGTGCACCAATACCAGATGCCGAGGATCGGGTAGCCGACCAAGACGCAGAGCCACGAGTATTTGTTGAGTCCGCCCTCGGGGTTCCTGATGCCCTGCAGGACGGTGGGGGAGATGTTGTCGCCATCAGCGGCCGAGGCGGCGGCCACCGCGTCCTTGAGCTGGGTGTAGGTGGTGATGCCTTTTTCCGCGCCCAGCGCCTGCCAGGCGAGGTAGGTGAGGGTGACGGCGCCGGCCAGCAGAATGACCACCTGGACGAGGTTGGTGATCATCACCGCCCGCAGGCCGCCAAGCACGGTGTAAATTGCAGCCACGCCGGCCATCAGGACAATCGCGGTGATGACATCGATGCCGAAAAACTGTTCCATCAATTCAGCTCCGGCATAGAGACTCATGCCGATGTGGACCAGCAGCGCGGACAGGATGAAGATGATGCCCAGAATCGTGCGGGTGGCGGCGCAGTAGCGTTTTTCGACGTATTCGGGCAGGGTGCTGAGCTTGCTGCGGAAATAGAAAGGGGCGAAAACCAGGCCCAGGATGATCAGGCAGAAGGAAGCGCCCCATTCGAAGTTGCCCACCGGCATGCCGTCCTTGACTCCGCCTGCGGCGAGTCCGACCAGGTGGATGGAGGAGATGTTGGCGCAGAAGAGCGAGATGCCGATGACCGGCCAGCCCAGGGACCTGCCGGCCAGGAACAACTGGCTGCTGGTGGTGTTTTTGCGATAACCTGCGGCGATGCCAATGGCGGTGATGCCAACGAGGTAGGCGACGATGATGGCGAGATCGAGGGTGGAGATGTTCATCGGGTTTTGGGCATGGATGGTTGTGGACCGGCCATGAATGGCTGGCGCGCAGCATGGGGAGGCGGCGGACTTCGCGCAACGGCGGATTTTTCGCGCCGGCGGGCATGGCAGGGCTTTTGGTTGGCGGCGGAGTGAGTGGCTGAAAAGCTGCTGAACCGATTCGTGCCAAACAAAGAGCACGGATTTTGGGATGGCCGGTGTGCGATGAAAGACAAGATGGACAACCGATGGGCAGATGCGGCCTGCGGGCCGTTGTCGTTGCGAGTCGCCGCCACGCCGGCCGGAGCGGACCTATTGCGCGCGGTGCTGTGCTGGGGTGGTGCGGCGTGGCGGCTCAAGGACCGTGACGAGTGGATCGACTGGGATCCGGTGACGCGGGCCAACCGTCTGGCACTGGTGGTGCAACTGCGGCGCTTTCTGGTGGTGGAGAGGGCGCGACGGCCGAATCTGGCCTCGCGCTGCAGGCTTGCTGTCCAAGGCCCCCCCTTTGTCCGCGTGGAGCGAATGCAGCAGGTTTCGTGACCCGAGCACCGACGTCAACCCGCGGCGGTCTTGCGGCGTTGGAGGAAGAGGTCGATGCCGTCCACCAAGGCGAGCCAGCTGGCCTCGATGATGTTTTCGGAGACACCGACGGTGCCCCACGAGCTTTCGCCGGCGGAGGACACAATGAGCACGCGGGTCTTGGCGGCGGTGGCGTCGTGGCCGTCGATGATGCGCACCTTGTAATCGACCAGCGAGACCTTGGCGATTTCCGGGTAGAACGGGAGCAGGGCCTTGCGCAGGGCGAGGTCGAGCGCGTTCACGACGCCGTGGCCTTCGGCGACGGTGAGTTCCGGGGTGCCGTTGACCGAGAGTTTCACGGTGGCTTCGCAAACAGGCGCATGGCTGTCGCTGTATTTGCGGAAGCTGGTGTGGTATTCGGTGAGTTCGAAGGGTTTGGCGTAGCCGCCGAGTTCGCGGCGGATGAGAAGTTCGAGCGTGCCGCCTGCGGCCTCGAACGAATAGCCTTCGTGTTCGAGTTCCTTGACGCGCCTGAGGACGGCTTGGGCCGCCTTGGAGCCTCTTTCGAGCGGCAGGCCGAGTTGTTCGGCGCGCATCAGGATGTTGTCCTGGCCGCTGAGTTCGGAAACCAGGATGTTCTGGCGGTTGCCGACGCTGGCGGGCTCGATGTGCTCGTAGCTGCGGGCGAGTTTTTTCACCGCGTTGACGTGCATCCCGCCCTTGTGCGCGAAGGCGGTGCGGCCGATGAACGGCGCACGGGCGAAGTGCGGGTTGTTGGAAACGTCGTCCACGAAGTAAGAAAGATCCCGGAGCCGCTCGAGATGCGGGACCAGCGGGACGCCCATCTTGAGCTGGAGGATGGGAATCACCGAGGTGAGGTTGCAATTTCCGGTGCGTTCGCCGTAGCCGTTGATGGTGCCCTGCACCTGGTTCGCACCGGCCTTGACGGCGGCGATGGCGTTGGCCACGCCGAGTTCGCAGTCGTTGTGGGTGTGGATGCCGAACGGGGTGTCGGGAATGTGCGCCTTCACCGCCAGGCAGATTTGCATGACCTCGGACGGCAGCGTGCCGCCATTGGTGTCGCAGAGCACCAGGCACGAGGCACCGCCTTGTGCCGCGGCTTCGAGCGTGGCGAGCGCGTGTTCGGGCGAGTCCTTGTAGCCATCGAAAAAGTGCTCGGCATCATAAACCACCTCGCGGCCGTGTTTCACCAAATGCGCCACCGTGTCGCGGATCATCGCGCGGTTTTCCTGCGGCGTGGTGCGCAGGACCTCGGTGACCTGCATTTCCCAGCTTTTGCCGAAGATCGTGACCACGGGCGTCTCCGCTTCGAGCAGCAGGCGCACCTGGGGGTCGTCCTCCACCGCGGTATTGGCGCGTCGGGTGGAGCCGAAGGCGGCGAGCCTGGCGTGCTTGAGGCCGAGTTTTTTCGCCTCCTGGAAAAACTCGACGTCCTTCGGGTTCGATCCCGGCCAGCCGCCCTCGATGTAGTCGATGCCGAACTCGTCGAGCCGGCGGGCGATGCGCAGCTTGTCGAGGCCGGAAAGCTGGAATCCCTCGCCCTGCGTGCCGTCGCGCAGGGTGGTGTCGTAAATGAAAACGGGTTTGTCGCTCATCGCCGGGGCGCGGAGGCTAGCGCCCGCCGGAGTGGCGGGCAAGGCGGAAGCTTGCGCCGTTTCAATGGTGGCTCGGGCCCGCGTCGGCGTCGCCGAAGGCCGCGCGTGGCAGCCGGATGCGCTCGACCAAGTCGGCGATTTCCTCCGGCGGCGGCGGGGTGTAGCGGGAAATGGTGAGGGCCACGGCGAAATTGAGCAGCATGCCCAGCGTGCCGATCCCTTCCGGCGAGATGCCGAACCAGTATTGGTCCGGAGTTCCCTGGATACTGGTGAACGGAATGCCGAACTTGAAATAGACGATGTAGGTCAGGGTGAAGAACAGCCCGCTGACCATGCCGGCCACCGCGCCCTGGCGGTTCACGCGCTTGGTGAAGATTCCCATCACGATCGCGGGGAAAAACGACGAAGCCGCCAGCCCGAAGGCGAAGGCCACCACTTCCGCGACAAAGCCCGGCGGTTTCACGCCGAAGTAGCCGGCAATGACCACCGCCACGGTGGCCGCCGCCCGGGCGAGCAGGAGTTCGCCTTTTTCCGTAATCGAGGGATTGAGCGTGCGCTTGTAGAGGTCGTGCGCGATCGAGGTGGAAATGACCAGCAGCAGTCCCGCTGCCGTGGAGAGCGCTGCGGCGAGCCCGCCGGCGGCGACGAGGCCGATCACCCAGTTCGGCAGCCGCGCGATCTCCGGGTTGGCGAGCACGATGATGTCGGGATCGACGTAGAGTTCATTGGTGTTCGCGCTGGGTTGGTTGAGGAGCAGGCGCTGGGTGTGATCGCCGCGTGCGTCGCCGTCGAAGACCGGCTCGACCTTCTTGCGCTCGGGATGTTGTTCGAAGGCGTGGCCGCTGCCGTCGTAGCGGATCACGCCATCGCCATTCTTGTCCACCCAGGCGATGAGGCTGGAATTTTCCCACTGTTTGAACCACTGCGGCATTTCCGCGTAGGGCTTGTCTGCCACGGTATCGAGCAGGTTGGTGCGGGCGAAAATCGAGACCGCCGGCGCGGTGGTGTAGAGGATGGCGATGAAGAGCAGCGCCCAGAATGCCGATTTCCGCGCGTCGCTCACCTTGCGCACGGTGTAGAAGCGCACGATCACGTGCGGCAGCCCGGCGGTGCCGACCATCAACGCCATGGTGATGGCGAGCACGTCGATCATCGGCTTCTTGCCCTCGCTGTAAGCCGCGAAGCCCAACTCGGTGGTGAGGCCGTCGAGCTTGTCGAGCAGGCCGATGGCGCCGTCCTTGGCATCGGCCGCCATGCCGAGCTGCGGGATCGGATTTCCCGTGAGCATCAGCGAGATGAAGATGGCGGGCACCATGTAGGCGAAAATCAGCACGCAATACTGCGCCACCTGCGTGTAGGTGATGCCCTTCATGCCGCCGAGCACCGCGTAGAACAATACGATCACCATGCCGATCACCACGCCCCACTCGATGTCCACTTCCAGGAAACGCGAGAACACCACGCCCACGCCGCGCATCTGGCCGGCCACGTAGGTGAAGGAAACGAAAATCGCGCACACCACCGCCACCACCCGCGCGGTGGAGGAGTAGTAGCGGTCGCCGATGAAATCCGGCACCGTGAAGCGGCCGAAGCGCCGCAGATACGGTGCGAGCAGCAGCGCAAGCAGCACGTAGCCGCCGGTCCAGCCCATCAGATAGACCGCGCCGTCGCGGCCCATCACCGAGATCAACCCGGCCATCGAGATGAACGAGGCTGCGCTCATCCAGTCCGCCGCGGTGGCCATGCCGTTGGCGATCTTCGGCACGCCGCCGCCGGCGACGTAAAAGTCCTTGGTGGAGCCCGCCCGGCTCCAGATAGCGATGCCGATGTAAAGGGCGAAGGTCAGGCCCACCAACAGATAAGTCCACGTTTTGACGTCCATGAGATAAAGAAAGTTAGCTGGATGAAATCGGATGGAGCGAAGGTCTCAGGACTCCTCGCCGCCAGCCACGGAAGTTCCTTGGAGCAGCTCGCGGTCGAGGCGGTTCATGACCTGCGAATAGATGGCGATGAGGATCACGAACACGTAGATACTGCCCTGCTGGGCGAACCAGAAACCGAGCTTCATGCTGGTGCCCGGCAGCCGGAACTGGTCGAGCCAGTCCACCAGCACGATGCCGCAGCCGTAGGAGACGACGAACCACACGCCGAGCAGTCCGGCGAGCCAGCGCAGGTTGGATTTCCAGTATTCTCGTTTTTGTCCCTCTCCGGGCAGTCGTGCGGGTGCTTGCATGGGTTTCTCGCGGGTGTTCCGGAGTGTCTAGACGGCCGATCCGCGCCTGCAAAGCCTGTTTTGGCCGACGCCCAATCGTCGTGCCGGCGCAGTGCCACAAAACGAGCTGCAAAACGAGGCGTGACATGAAGCCGCGACTTCTTAACATCGTTGAACCATCAAGCGCATGTCCGACACCTCGCACCACCACGGCCGTGATATCCCAATCATCCATGCCATGGCCGACATGGATACCGCCCGTTTCTCCCGGCGCGCCTTCATGTTGATGGCGGCCTGCATGAGCAGTTGCTCGGCGGCGGCTCCACTGGCCACGCTCAAAACCCCCAGCAACCCGAATTACCGCACCCCGCAGCCCGGCGGGCCGATTCCGCGGAATCCGGACATGCCCTACAGTTGGAACTTCCCGTCCGGCATCGGCCCCAGCTTCTCGCGCGTCCTGGTTTCCGGGAAATACGTCGCGATGACCTTTGATGACGGTCCGCACCCGCAAAACACCCCGCGTTTGCTCGACATCCTCCGCGCCCGCAATGTGAAGGCCACCTTCTACGTGATCGGCCGCAGCGTGGACCTCTACCCGCAGTTGGTGCGCCGCACCGTGGCCGAGGGCCATGAGGTCGGCAACCACTCGCACACGCACCGGCTGCTCACGAAGCTGGGCGATTCCGAGCTGCGCACGGAAATGCAGCGCTGCCGGGACGCCGTGAGCCGCGCCGCAGGTGTCCGCATGCGCACGATGCGCCCGCCCTACGGCGGTCTGCTGCAGCGCCAGCGCCAGCTGGTGATGGACGAGTTCGGCTATCCCACGATCCTGTGGGCCGTCGATCCGCTCGATTGGAAACGCCCCGGTCCGTCGGTGGTGACATCGCGCATTCTCGGCAACACGTCGCCCGGGGCGATCATCCTGGCGCACGACCTGCATGCCCCCACCGTGGACGCCATGCCCGCCACCATCGATGGCCTGCTGCGCCGCGGTTACCAATTCGTCACGGTTTCGCAACTGCTGGCGATGAAAACAGACGAGGCCACCGCGCAGGCATCCGCCACCGGTGCCGCCAGTTTCTGATCCCACCAGCCACCAGCCCCGTGAGCGACGGCATTCCCGGCGAGCGCTACTTCGCAACCCGTGGCCGGGTCAGCGCGCTTTTGCAGGGCATCCTGGACCTCACGCGCCAGTGCGGGGCCGCACCCGGCGAAGCGCTGCTCGATTTTCCCACAGGCCTCGGCAGGCCCTTCCGCGTGATCGTCTGCGGCGAAGTCAATGCCGGCAAGTCCACCCTGCTCAACGCGCTTTTCGGCCACCCGCTGTGCCCGGCCGGCCCGCTGCCGGTGACCACCCGCATCCACCATTACCGCCATGCGCCGGAGCCGCGGGAAACCGCCAGCGACGATTCAATGCGCGAAATCCTCCGTCCGCTCGGATTCCTGCGGGATTTTGAATTGATCGACACCCCGGGCGTGAACGACGGCCACGCCGAGCACCTCGCCACCTGGGAACGCCTCGCCGCCGATGCCGACCTGCTGCTCTGCGTGTTTCCCGTGTCCAACCCGTGGATGGCCGCCACCTGGGACCTGATCGGCCGGCTGCCCGCCGAGGCGCTCGCACGCACCGCGCTCGTGATCCAGCAGGCCGACCTCCGCGAGCCCGGCGACATCGGCGTGATCCTTGGCCATGTGGCCGACCTCTCGCGCAAGCGGCTGGGCCGCGAACTGCCCGCCTTCGCCGTGGCCGCGCGGATCGCGCTGGATGCCAAGCGCGCGATGCCCCTCGACGTGGCCGCCCTGCGGCACAGCGGGCTGCCGCGGCTCGAGGCGTTCATTTCGGAAAACATCTGCCAGTCCCCGGCCCGTCGCGCCTTGCTGGCTGAATGGCGCGGCCATGCCGCCGTCGCGCTGCGCACGCTCGACGACCATATCGAGGACCACCACCGCGTCATCAACGGCCATGGCCGCTTCATTTCCGGGATCGATGGAGAAATCGCGGCAATCCGCGAGGAATTCCTCACCCGCCTGCCCGGCCACCTCTTCAACGTCGCGGCGGTGTTCGAAAGGGAGGCGGAGGATGTGGGTCGCCTGCTCCACCGCCGGCTGCGCGCGCTGCCGTCGTTTTTGCGGCTTTTCGCCGGCGATCGCATCGGCCAGCAGATGGAAGACGCATTCATCGCCCGGTTGCGCGAAACGATCGAGGCCGTGGCCGCCAAGGATGGCGACGAAGTGGTCAAGGCCTGCACCGCGCACTGGACCAACCTCGCCGCCCGGGTGGGCGAAACCATGGCCTTCGATTTGCGCACGGCGGCCCCCGTGGAGCAGGCCCTGGCGGAGGCGCGCGACCGTTTCGTCCGCCGCCTCGGTGCCGCCGCCGGCCAGGGCGTGGGCGAACTCAAGGTGCGCAAGCGGCTCGACAAGGACCTGCGCCGTCGCAATCTCGCCCTGCGCTCCTTCACCGTCACGACCCTCCTGTTTCTCACTGCGGGAGCCGTCTGCGGCGCCTTGGCGGTGCCATGGGCACCTTGGATCCTGTGCGGCTTCGCGGCCATGTTCCTCTGTGGCGGCACCGTGATGGCGTGGATCACCCGGCGTGCCATCACCCGTGATTTCCGCAACCACCTGCTCGATACGTGCGGGGCCTTTGCCGCCGCCTTGCACGGCGATTACGCCGACGCGCTCGGCGACGTCTTCCGTGTTTACCACCAGGCCCTCGATCCTCTTCACCAGCACCTCGCCCAATCGAAGCTGTCCATCGAGCCGCTGCTCCGCCGTTGGCAGGAACTCTTCCTCACCCTCAAGGCCATCGAGCAGGACGGATGATCGCCCGGAAAAGGGGAAATCGTGAGTGGAGAAATGCCGGCGGGCTGGCCCGCCTGTGGCACCGATTGCCCTTGTGATGAAGGCATGATCGGACACATTTCCCGCCAAGATCATGATGTCCCGCCTCGCTCTGTTCTGTGCTGCCGGCCTGCTTGCCTCCTGCACGGCCACGCCGCAGGTGCCGCCCGCCGCCCGCCTCAGTCCGGCGCAAAAAGCCGCCATCGGCCAAAAAATCTGGCAGAACGAATGCGGCGGCACCGTGGCCGGCCTGACCACCTGGAACGCCGGCGAGGAATTCCCCTCGCTCGGCATCGGCCACTTCATCTGGTATCCGGCGGGCTTCCACGGCCGCTTCGAGGAGAGCTGGCCGAAGTTTGTCGCCCACGCGAAACAACGCGGGGCCACGCTGCCCGCCGTGGCCCTCGAACGCCACAGCCCGTGGCGGTCGCGCGCGGAATTCCAGCGCGAGTTCAACGGCCCGCGCCTCACCGCGCTGCGCCAATGGCTCGCCGCCAACGTCGCCATGCAGACGGATTTCATCATCGCCCGG
The DNA here is from genome assembly GCA_049430545.1 of Luteolibacter sp. Classification (GTDB taxonomy): domain Bacteria; phylum Verrucomicrobiota; class Verrucomicrobiia; order Verrucomicrobiales; family Akkermansiaceae; genus Luteolibacter. The sequence goes on along the minus strand of JBMTCD010000011.1, from coordinate 4,597 downwards.
TCGCAGGCGGCCCTGCCCGGGATCCTCGCCGCCGCCCCGCCATCCGAGCGCGAGCGGATTCGCGGCAATTATCAGAAGGCCGCGTCCTCGCCCCAAGGCACCTATGCCTTGATCGATTATGTCAATTTCAAGGGCGAGGGCACCCATCCCGCCGAGCGCTACCAAGGCCGCGGCTGGGGCTTGCTGCAAGTGCTGGGTGAAATGAAGGACGCGCCCGCCGGCCCGGCCGCCGCGCGTGAATTCGCCGCCGCGGCCAAACGCGTCCTCTCCCGCCGCATCGCCAACTCGCCGCCCGAGCGCGGCGAGAAACGCTGGGAAGCCGGATGGCACAACCGCTGCAACACCTATGCACGGCCATTGCAGCCAAGCCCGTAAGCGCGGGGGGGCGCATCGAATGAGCGGCTTTGCCACGCACCTACGCAGGGGTTTTCCTTTTCAACCCCGGGGCTTTTCCGCACAGTCCGCGCCCTTTCACCGCCATGTCCGACGTCCGCAAGCCTTTCCCGTTCCGCGAATTCGAGCCCAAATGGCAGCAGCGCTGGGAAACCGAAAAAACCTTCCGCACCCCCGGTCCGGGCGACGAGGGATTCGATCCCGCCAAGCCGAAATACTACGTGCTCGACATGTTCCCCTACCCGAGCGGCGCGGGCCTCCACGTCGGCCACCCGGAGGGCTACACCGCCACCGACATCCTCGGCCGCTACAAGCGGATGAACGGCTTCAACGTGCTCCACCCGATGGGCTACGACTCGTTCGGCCTGCCCGCCGAGCAATATGCCATCAAGACCGGCCAGCACCCGGCCATCACCACCGCCGCCAATATCGGGAACTTCCGCCGCCAGCTCAAGGCGCTCGGCTTCGCCTACGATTGGGAACGCGAAATCGCCACCACCGATCCGGAATACGTGAAATGGACGCAGTGGATCTTCCTGCAAATCTATAACTCCTACTTTTGCGAGGAAACCAACCGGGCGCGCCCGGTTTCCGAACTCGAGTCGAAAGGCTGGACCCGCGGGCAGATCGATGCTGTCAGGCTCGCCTACGTCGCCGACACCCCCGTCTGGTGGTCGCCCGACCTCGGCACCGTGCTCGCCAACGAGGAGGTCGAGGAGTGGAAATCCAAAGGCCACACCGTCGAGCGCCGCCCGCTGCGCCAATGGATGCTGCGCATCACCAGATACGCCCAGCGCCTGATCGACGAACTCGACACGCTCGACTGGCCGGAAGGCATCAAGCTGCTGCAGAAAAACTGGATCGGCAGGAGCGAAGGCGCATCCGTCCAATTTGAAATTTCAAATTTCAAATATCAAATCGAAGTCTTCACCACAAGACCCGACACACTCTTCGGCGCGACCTACATGGTGCTCGCTCCCGAGCATCCTCTCGTGCCGGAAATCACCACCGCGGAGCAAAAGGAGGCTGTCGAAGCCTATCAGAAAGCCTGCGCCTCGAAGTCCGATCTCGATCGCGGCGACCTCAACAAGGACAAGTCCGGCGTTTTCACCGGCGCTTATGCCACCAATCCCGTCAACGGCGAACAGATCCCCGTATGGATCGCCGACTATGTGATGATGGGTTACGGCACCGGCGCGATCATGGCGGTGCCGGCGCATGACGAGCGGGATTTTGAGTTTGCGACGAAGTTCGGCTTGGAGATCAAGCCGGTCGTCGGAGAAGGGGAGCGTGGGCGTCTCGCCCGCCTCTTCAAAGAATCATCCGAAACCACTATCACCCGTCACAAACTTCCGCATTGGCAGCAGGGAGAAACCGCCTGCTTCGTCACTTGGCGTCTCGACGACAGCCTGCCAAAGGAAAAGCTGGAACTATGGACCACGGAACGCGAGGCATGGCTCAACACCAATCCCCAACCGTGGAGCGACGAAACCGAAAAGGACTATTATCAACGTTTCTCTGACCGTCTCGACGAGTGGCTGGACGCGGCTTCCGGGAGTTGTGTGCTGGGAAAGGCGGAGATCCGTGGGATTGTCACACAGGCACTGCGACACTTCGATGGCGAGCGCTATCATCTTCACTCGTTCGTCGTCATGCCGAACCATGTGCATGTGCTGTTTTCGCCCGTCGAGGGCCACCGGATTCCGGATATCCTTCATTCTTGGAAAAGTTTCACCTCAAAGCAGATCGGCAAGATTCTTGGCGAGGATGGAAGGCTCTGGCAGCCGGAATATTATGACCGGTTGATACGGAGTGAGCGCCACTTTTACAAGGTGCTGGGATATATTTCGGAGAATCCGGATAAGGCGTGCTTGAGCGAAGGTGAGTTTGATTTGTGGAACGGAGTGCAATCAGATGCGGGCGGGACGCCCGCGCTCCCCTTCTGCGAGCCCGGCACCGCCATCAACTCCGGCTTCCTCGACGGCCTGCCCACCGCGGAGGCCAAGGCGAAGATGATCGAATGGCTCGAGGCCAACGGCAAAGGCAGGCGCCGCATCCAATACAAGCTCCGCGACTGGCTGTTCTCCCGCCAGCGCTACTGGGGCGAGCCGTTCCCGATTGTCTGGAAAGACGGCCACCACCACGCGCTTCCCGAAGGCGAACTGCCGCTGCTCGCGCCGCCGCTCGATGACTACAAACCCAGCGGCACGCCCGATCCGTTGCTCGCCAAGGCCACCGGCTGGGTCAACCTCCCCGACGGCTCCAAGCGCGAAACCAACACCATGCCGCAATGGGCCGGCTCGTGCTGGTATTACCTCCGTTATTGCGATCCGCAGAACACCGGCCGCTTCATCTCGGAGGAGGCGGAGGCGTATTGGAAGAACGTCGATCTTTACGTCGGCGGCACCGAACATGCGGTTTTGCATCTGCTGTATGCGCGTTTCTGGCACAAGGTGCTCTTCGACCTCGGGCACGTCGGCACGTCCGAGCCGTTTCAGAAACTCGTCAACCAAGGGCTGATCCTCGGTGAGGACGGCCAGAAGATGTCGAAGTCGCGCGGCAACGTGGTGAACCCCGACGATGTGGTGAGGGAATACGGTGCCGATGCCTTGCGGCTCTATGAAATGTTCATGGGTCCGCTCGAACAGGTGAAGCCATGGCAGATGAAGGGCGTGGAAGGCGTGTCGCGCTTCCTCGCCCGTGTCTGGCGGGTGGCGCTTGAAGAGCAACAAGATGGCTCATTCGCCGTTTCTCCGAAAATCCAGGACGTGCCGTGCGCCGACAAGGAACTGCTCCGCGTCGTGCATGAAACCATCCGGAAGGTGGGCGAGGACATCGAGAAGCTGAGTTTCAACACCGCCATCTCGCAGATGATGATCTGCACCAACGCCTTCACCCAGGCCGGGGTGGTGCCTTTGAAGGAGTTCATCACCTTCCTCACCCTGCTCAATCCCTTCGCTCCGCACCTCAGCGAGGAGATCGCAGAGCGCGTGGCGGCGGTTTTCAACCGCAAAGCCCCTCTTCTATCCGAAACCCGCTGGCCGGTTTATGACGAAGCCGCGCTGGTCCGCAGCGAGATCGAGTTCATCATCCAGGTGAACGGCAAGCTGCGCGAACGCCTGATGCTGCCGAAGGATGCGGACGAGGAAACCGCCAAGTCCGCCGCGATGGCCAGCGCGCGCGTAAAGGAACACACCGACGGCAAGACCATCCGCAAGATCGTCTTCGTCCCCGGCAAGCTGCTCAACATCGTGGCGAATTGAGAGATTATGGCCGATCCGCTGGAAGTTATCTACGACGAACCGGGTTTGCTGGGGCAATTCGCGGGCTATGACCCGGCTTTTGATTTTTCACCGACCACGTTGAAGCGCGCCACTGCCTATCTGGCGCCCGGCATCATCACGAAGCTCGCCGCGCGATACGATGGAGACGAAGCCATCGAGGTGTCCGCCAAGGTCGCCGGCAGCCGTAAGAAACCCTACACCACCACGATCGATTTCTTCATCGATGATGATGGTGAGTGGGAGATGGATTGTTTCTGCAACTGCCCGGTGGGTTATCATTGCAAGCATGCCGCGGCGCTCATGATGCGGTTGAAGGAAACCCTCGAGGGACAGCGCGGATTGCAGGCCACCCGTGGTCCGAGGATCCCGCGCGAGCTAGGGGCTTGGTTGCAGGAAGTCGAAAAGACCGCCGCCGCGAAGGAAGAGGCTGTGGTGGTGGCAAAACCCGCCCCGCAAAACAAGTTTCTCGCCTATTGCCTCGAAGACACCAGCTATGGCGTCAGGAAGTTGCTCTTCACGCTGCACCCGGCCTCCCGGCTGAAGAGTGGAAAGACGAGCATCCATGCCTCGGAAAGCCGCGCCGATCCCGTCAATCCGCCGAAATACATCAGCGATGAGGATCTGCCAATTTGCATCGCCTACCATCGCCACCCGAAGGATTACGACGGCTGGTCCGAGCGCTTGGTCCCCACCGGACGGGAAGGTGCCCGCCTGATCGAAATGGCACAGGCGACCGGCCGCTTCTATTATTACAACCCGGCGCGCCCGGGCGGCAGCGAGCCGATCCGGCAAGGCCCGCCGCTCAAGTTGGATCTGGCATGGGACATCACGCCCAAGGGAGATGCGCGCCCGGTGATCCGCGGCTTGCCGGAGGGCATCCGAATGTTGGATGTCGATCCGCCATTGTATTTCGATCCGCA
>JBMTCD010000010.1:0-35061 GCA_049430545.1 Luteolibacter sp. | reverse complement strand
CAATCATGAGACCTGCGAGTTGCTCGGACCGCATTACAAGGGGAAATGCGAAATGATGATCGATGTGGGAGTGGATACTGAACAATTTTACTCTTCATCGTCGCGACCACATCAAGACAAAGGTGTGAGGTTTCTCACCGCCGGGCGGCTGGAAGCCCGCAAGGGCTTCAGGTTGCTCGTCGATGCCTTCGCTCTATTCGTGGCAAAGCAGCCGGGAGCTCGACTGAGAATCGTGGGCGAAGGGCCGGAGCGGCGAAGATTGGAAAGACAAATCAAGGCCTGCGGCTTGGCCGATGCTGTGTTGCTCACCGGAGCTGTGGGACATGATGAAATGCGGCGCGAATTCGAATCAGCCGATGTATTTGTATTCCCCAGCCTCCGCGATACATCCGGCGCGGTGTTATTGGAAGCCATGGCCATGGGTCTGCCCGTTATTTGTATCGATCATCAAGGGGCTGCCATCATGGTTTCAGACGATTGTGGTATCAAGATCCGGCCCGGTTCCTACACCAATACCGTCGAGGCGATGCGTGACGCTCTGGTCCGACTTGCGAAAGATCCCGACGAGAGGAAACAACTTGGAGAAAGCGCCCGTCGCCGCGCAGTTGAGGATTTTTCCTGGGACGAGAAGATCGAGCGGATGGTGCGGATTTATGAAAAGGTAGGATGTGGATGAACCGGTGTTTCGGTTACCCACTGCCTGGTAGCGCTACGCGCACACTGAACCAGTGAAGAGAAAGGTTCGTAAGTTGGCGTCTAATTCTCTCTTTTCTTACCGAAGCACCGAATCACCGGACATCGCAGATGCGGTGCAAACGAATTACCGAACATGACCTTTACCATCGTCACCACCAGTTTCAACTACGGCCACTACATCGGCGAGTGTCTCGAAAGTGTGGCGTCTCAGCAAAGCGTGACACTGGAACACCTCGTCATGGATGCGGGCTCGACGGACGACACAGCGCAAATGGTGGCTCGGTTTCCGCATGCGCAGTTCTTCAAGGAACCGGACAAGGGAATGACGGACGGGATCAACAAAGGCTTCCGCAGGGCCAAAGGCGAGTGGGTGATGTGGCTGAACGCGGACGACCGCTTGAAGCCCGGCGCTCTGGAAAAAGTCAAGGATTTCGCAGAAAAGCATCCCGATGCGGATGTGATCTACGGTGGCTGGGATTACATGGATGGCGGGGGCAAGTTTCTGCGCCGGATGAAAGCGCTGCCCTTCGATTTTCGCATTCTCGTCCAGCAAGGATGCTACATCGGATCGACCGCATGTTTTTACAGGCGCAAGACGACAATCGACGAAGGCCACATTCTCGACGACCGCTTCGGCTACTGCATGGACGGCGAGTATTACGCGCGGCTGGCGCATCTGGGCAAACGCTTCATTCCCATGCCGCAGGTCCTGGCGGACTTCCGGCTGCACGGCGAGAGTATCAGCCAAAAAAGCCTGGGCAAGCAGGACATGACTAACTTGCTGCGGATGCAGCGCCAACTCGCCGAGCCGCGGGCGATCCGTCGCATTTACGGCATCAAGCCGTTCAAGGACGAGAACCTGAGCCTGGTCGTGGACGGGGTGTTGTATCACGTGTATCGGATCAAGAAGGGCTTTTTGAAGATGATCCACCGGTAGGGCGTGGCGGCCCCGCTGTGCCGACTTCACCTTCTTCTGCCGGAGGCTATCTCTTCCCATGGCCCACGCGTGAAACGATGAGCCCTTGGGCCGCCATTAGGCGGACAAGTGGGCGCTGCGAGGACGCCACGCCGTACCTTTGAATCATGTTCCTCTCCTTCCTTGGCTGTGACGGCTCCGGGAAGTCGGCGGTGATCGCCGGAGTGACGGAGCGGCTGCGCGCGCAGGGCGTGACGGTGGTGCTTGGCCACTGGCGGCCAGTGGCGCTGGATGGGATGAATACCGCGGCCGGAGGCCACGGCCACTTCAATGCCGACGACCCGCACGGCCAAGTTCTGCGGGGGACCTTGTCGTCGGTTCTTAAGCTCGGTTGGTTGTGGCTAAACTGGTGGGGTGGATGGTGGAATTACCTGCGCAAGGCCTCGATGGATGGCGTGGTGTTGTTCGACCGTTACCATGCGGATCTACTCGTCGATCCGCGACGCTACCGCTACGGCGGCCCGATGTGGCTGGCTCGGCTAGCGAGCCGCCTTATGCCGCAACCAGATGTCGTGGTGTTTCTGGACGCCGAACCGGAAGTGCTGCTTGCGAGAAAGCAGGAAGTGAGCCTCGAGGCACTTGCGAAGGCGCGGGAGAAGTATCTGGAGCTGTGTGCCGGGAATACGCGGTTTCAGGTCGTCGATGCGACTCGTCCCTTGGTGAATGTGATTGAGGAGGTTTTGGAAACGGCAGGGCGGATCCGGCTCGATCCGCCCTGACTTCCGCCGATAGTCGGTCCGATGACCCCGCGTGAAATGATAAGCCCATGACCTCCACTGGGCGGGAAATTGGGACGGGCGAGGCCGCCCGCCCCTGCACTCCACCCCATGACCGACGAAGACGCCATTGAACATGCCTTGTCCGCGGTGGACCCGGGAATCCGAGGCCATGTGTTGTTGCGGCGCAATGGTCGTCCCTTCATGGCGCTGCCTGCAGACCGGGACACGGCGATTCACGCCATTAACCTTTATCAGCCGCAGCGGCCGAAGGCGGTGCTTGCGATGGTTGTCATACGGCTGCTTGTGATCACCGGATTTCACAGGATGTCGCTTCCGAAACTTCATGGTATCGGCGGAAAGTTAGCGTTGGACCCCGAGTTTGCGGGATGCCTTCCCGGCACGGCTGGCGTGATGCTTGGCTCGCCGGAGCACCGGGTGCGGCGTGCGCTCCTCAGTTACAAGACCGATCAAGGCTGGGAGGTGGCCAAGTTGGCGTTTGGGCACGAAGGAAGGACGGTGATCGATGGCGAATACGCTGCGCTCAGCAATATGCCGTCCACCAGTCCCGGTATTCCACAGGCCTTGGGCGTGCATCATGGCGAGGAATTTTCGATCCTCCGGCTGCCGTATATCCACGGTCATCCACTTCCGCCACGTCAGGGCACACGGGGGCTTGATTTGCTCGAATCCTGGATCCGCGATCTTCCCGCACGGCCCGCAGGCGATTTTTCCGAATGGCCGGCGATCGAATCGGCACTGGAAACCAGCAAAGAGGGGAAACGAGCGCTGGCACGGCTCGCGGAGATGCAACTCCGCCCTGTCATCCGCCATGGTGATTTCGCGCGCTGGAACCTGTTGCGTCAGAACGACGGCTCGTTGATGGTGGTCGATTGGGAATGGGGCCACCCCATGGGCATGCCTGGGCTCGATCTCGTGCATTTTTTCCTGCAAGACGTGAGATTGGTGAAGCGACTGCCCCCTGCCGCAGCGATCGCCGCGTCAATCCGTGAGCTACAAGGTCCCACATGTGCCGGCTACTTCGAAAAAACCGGTTGGACCGGTGATGCCCTGTTGCCGGTGATCGCCTCGTTGGCGTGGAAGCAGGGTGCGAAACAGCAAGATAATGTGGATGTGCTGGAAGCGGCATTGCGCATGGGGTAAAAACATAGGAAAAAGCCGCCAGCCATTGCCGATTTGACAAACATGCAGCCCCTGCCCCACATCCTCCTCATGGGCCAAACTCCCCCGCCGTGGCACGGACAGGCCGTGGCGACGCAGATTCTGTTCGAGCATGACTGGACGGGATTTGATGTGCATCGACTGCGGATGGAATTCAGCGAGGAGATGCAAGAGGTGGGACGTTTCCATTTGAGGAAGATCGCCCACCTTTTTCATTTGATCCGGGAGGCGAGAAAAACGTTGGGGAGGCACCCGGGCTGCATCTTGTTTTATCCGCCCGCAAGCGCGAAGTGGGTGCCATTTTTGCGGGATGTGATTTTCCTGATTTCGGTGCGTCACTTGGCTGGGGCGACGGTATTCATTTACCATGCGAGTGGCTTGCCCGTTTTCGTGCAAAAGGATCCAATCCGCAGCATCCTTGCACGCTTGGCTTACGGCCGCGCCGAGATGGCGCTGGAAGTTGCCGAGGAGAAAGTGCCTCCACACAGGGCTTTCGACGCCATCCGATACGAGTGGTGTCCGTGTGGGATCGAGGTTCCTGCTTTGGCACGCAGTCTGCCGAACGAGGCCAAACCTCTTGAATCATTGTTTGTCGGCAGCCTGCAGGAAGGCAAAGGTGTTCTGGAGATCATTAAAACAGCGGCCATCCTCAAGGATAAAGGGCAGGAAAAAAACTTTCATTTCCGCATCGTTGGCAAGTGGTTCTCGAAGGAATTCCAGAAGGAGACCGAGGCATTGCGGCGCGAACTGGCGGTTGAGTCGATGGTGGAGTTGGTTGGCGAGCTGACCGGAGACGACAAGTGGCAGGCATACCGTGATGCCGATGTGTTCTTTTTCCCGACGCACTATGCATCGGAAGCAACGCCGATCGTATTAATGGAGGCGCTCGGTGCTGGGCTGTCATTGTTGACCACCAAGTGGGCGGGTATCCCTGCGATGCTTGATGGATGCGGATCGGCCCGATTGTGTGATACGCGCTCCCCGGAGCAATATGCGGAAGCGTTGCTGGCGCTGCGCGCGGAACCTGATTTAAGGATCAGGAACGACGAGGTCTCGCGAGCCTTTTATCGTCGGCTTTATCGACCGGAGAGCTTTATTCAGAGGGTCAGGAATGCCTTCGAAGAGGTGGCTGCACTGCGGCAACCGGCGACCTCATTGAAATCGGCTACTTTGGCGCGAGCCCTCGAAGAGAGCGTGCTGCCAACAGGATCACGGCACAACGCAGCGGACACGATCCACCCACTCCGGCTCACCATTTACCTGGCCGACCAGAATCCGGGCTATGACCGGAGTTTTGGTATTTCCCGGATGTCTCATGTGGTGATGGGCGCTTTGAAGGAGCGGTGCCGCATCGATGCGGTGGTCTCACGCACCTCGCAACGCCCGCCGGCGGATGTGAGGTCGATCATCACTCTGCCGTGGGGCACGCGGCGGAAGTGGGTGCGCTTCCTGACGGACCACCTGCACCCGCTTTTCCACCACAATGGGCTGCCGCCGGATGTGCATTATTTCCCCAAGGGCTACCTGCCATGGCTGCACATGCTGTGTCGGCCATCGGTGGTGACGATCCACGACACCATCATTCTTTACGATGCGGACCACTACCCGCGTTGGCGCAGGAAACTCGAGTATTATTACTGGGCGCTGATGTTGAAGCACACGCTGCTCCATGCGGATCGGATCATGACGGTCTCAGAGACATCCAAGCGGCAGATCGAGGCGCACATGGATCGCCTGATGATCCCGCACAAGCCGGTGAAGGTGACCTATGAGCCGTGCGCGTATGAATCGCTGCCACAGCCGGTGAACCCAGCCAAGCGGGATTATGTGCTGCACCTGGCATCGGTGGAGCCCCACAAGCGCACGGCTCAGTTGATCCGGTGGTGGCACGAGGCGGAACTAGCCGGGAAGGCCCTGCCCGAGCTGCATCTGGTAGGTGCGGTGCCGCATGAGTCGGTTCCAGTGGTGGCGGCATCGAAGCGGATTGTCAAACATCCGTTTCTGGAAGACAGCAGGCTTCGGGATGCCTACCAGGAAGCGAAAATGCTGATTCTACCGTCGGAGATTGAGGGCTTTGGTCTGCCGGCGCTGGAGGCGTATTACCTCGGCACGCCGGTTTGCTACGTCAAGGGAACCTCGGTCGAGGAGGTGCTGGCGCCTGCCACGATCAAGGGCGGATTCACCCTCGATACACCCGCCAGCCTGTGGGCGGCTATGGCAGAGCTTGGCCAGATGAGCGCCGATGAGGTCCACGCTTGCGGCCTCAAGCTGCGCGAAACCTATGCTGCGGAAAAAGTAGCGGAGCGAATGATGGAGGTCTTCGAGGAGGTGAGGCAACAGCAAGGCGAAGATGCCCAAAGGTAGGGTTTCGCGGCCTTGCCGCGCCGCAGCCGCCACTGTAGAGACGCGCGGACTCGCGGGTCTGTGGCTTCCGCCGGAAGGCGACCAATATTCAAAAGTTTACCAAAATGCTGCGAGCCGTTTGTAAAAATATCGGATTGAATCCGCGACGGATACCGGGCGTTTTGCACGGATACCTGCGTTATCGATCGCAGCGCAAGGCGTTTCGGTTGCTGGATGGTGCCGGATCATTTACCTGGGGGCGGGAACTGCCGATCCTCACCGAATGGAACGAATCCAGTGGACATCTGGGTGGCTATTTCCACCAAGACCTCACGGTGGCAAGGTGGATACGCGATGCTGCTCCGAACAGGCATGTTGATGTCGGATCACGAATCGATGGCTTTGTGGGGAACCTTGCCGTGTTCCGTCCGGTTGAAGTCATTGATATCCGTCCGCAGCAGGCACGGATCGATGGTGTGACATTCCATCGGCTGGATCTCATGAAGCCACTTCCCGAAGCCTGGATCGGGTGCGCCGATTCACTATCCTGTTTGCACACAATCGAGCATTTCGGGCTTGGCCGCTATGGCGATCCTTTGGATCCACTCGGGCACGTCAAGGGGCTTCAGCAACTCAAACAAATCGTTCGGCCTGGCGGCGTGATCTATCTCTCTACCCCGATCGGGATGGAACGCTTGGAATTCAATGCCCACCGGGTTTTCGCGCCATCGACCTTACTCGGTTGGTTTTGCGATGGATGGAGGATTGAACGCAGCGCCGTGGTGCACGACGAAACAGTTCGAAGCTCTGATGGTGGTATTTCCGTGAAGGAATTCACGGGAGATCATGGCATCGGCATTGTGGCGGCGAGGCGCGGTGATTGAAATGCCCACAGCGGCATCAGCCGGCCAAGTGAGACGAGCGGGACGCTTGTCTCTGACGTTTTCAAATCACCGGCAGGGTGCCGATGCCACATGGATTTCCATCCAAAAATCCGCGTCCAACCGCTTCCATCGGTGGTTCAAAAAGCTGAAACGGCAGCACTTGGCAGTATTTGGCAGCGCGAGTCGATTCAACCCGAAATCCGCCTCCCATGATCCGTGTGATTTTATTGGGCAGGACTGGAAATAACCTGTTCCAGTATGCAATCGGGCGCGTGCTTGCGGAGAAACACGGTGTTCCGTTGTGTCTTGATGCCACATGGTTCAACCGCCAAGGATGGAGCGAGGTTTCGCATTTTCTCCTTCATCAGCACCGGGCGCGCGTGATCCGCGGGTTTTCCATCCCATCAAGGGCGCTGAGGAGATTCACCGGAAAACATTACTGGGAATATCTCGATGTGCCCGTGGTGCGCGAGCCGGTGACAGACCAATCATTCAACGCGAGCTTCCTTGATGCACCATCCGATTGTGTCCTGTTCGGCTATTTCCAGACGCCTCGCTATTTTGAATCCATGGCTGAAACCTTGCGCGGCGAACTGCGGGCGATCCTTGCTGCCGGGAGCGGCATCGCGGCCGATTCCGCCACAGTGGTTGATGAATTGGCGCATGAATCAAGCGTCGCGGTGCATGTGCGTCGGGGCGACTACCTGTGCAATCCGCTGTTCAAGGTTTGCAGCATTGACTACTATCATTGTGCGGTCCAGCACATGCGGGACAGGATTCCGAATGCGCGATTTTATTTCTTTTCCGATGACCCCGGGTGGTGCCGGGAGCGGTTTCGCGATAAGGACATGGAAACGGTGGATGCCGGGTATGCGGGTTCCAATCCGCTGCATGACCTGCATCTGATGAGCCTGGCCCGCCACCATATCATCGCAAACAGCAGCTATTCGTGGTGGGCGGCATGGCTGGCGGATCATGCGGCCCAGCATGTGATCATGCCGGAAAGATGGTATGCCCGCACGATCAAGGCCCCGATCGAGGACAAGAGGTGGAAACAGTAACGTTTATTCGCAAATTGAAAACGCAGCGCGGATTTCCAGTCACCTTCTGGCTGTTGGCCTGTCTCTTGATTGTCGCAATGTGCCGACAATTATTTTCCGCCTTGTCCTGGGCTCATGACAGCTATCAGATGACCGAATGGCTGATCAATTATGCGGGAGGATTTGTCCGCCGCGGCCTGCCCGGTTCGCTCATCGGCATGGTTTCGGCCGCGTCAGGCATCCAGGCGAACCACTTGGCGATCGCCATTTCGATGATCTGCTTTCTGATTCTGTGTGCCTGGCTTCTACGCCGGGCGACAACAACGTTTCCGGCGGTATTGATATTATCCTGTGTTGCGATGGGCATTCCCGCCTATCAGGACTCGATTGTCCGCAAGGACTGCCTCGGCCTGCTGTTGCTTTTAGGATGCCTGCATTTCGAGCGAAGCCGATTGTCCCGTCCCGTGGCGATCGGGGGCGTCAACCTTTTGGCCTGTGCCGCCATCCTGTGTCATGAAACCTTCGTGTTTTACGCGCTTGCGGGAATGGTTGTCTTCAATCGCGATGAAACGAAAACCCCTGCTTGGCCGGCATTGCTCAGAAGGGGGTTTTTCCTGGTTCCGGCCGGCATTGCCTTCCTGCTGGCCGTCATTCATCATGGCACACCCCGACATGCCGCGGCGGTCAACGATTCATGGATTCCCCTGTGGAATATCATCGATCCGGGAAATCAGGCCATCGGAACCCCCGACGCATCGATCGCAGCCCTGGGCTGGACGACCGGGCAAGGTCTTTCGCTGAGCCTTCACATGCTCACCACGGGGTTCTATCAGCCCATGGCATGGGTGCTGGTGTTTGTGGTTTCGCTCGTGCTGGTGGCGCTGTTCACGGGACGGGACAGGGACGCCAACACGGGGGCGGGCATGACAGCCCGCATCCGGGTGACAGCCCTGCTGCTGGAACAACTGGCTTTCATCTCACCCCTGTTCCTGCTGGGCGTGGATTACGGCAGATGGCTATTTCTTTGGGTTGTGAGCACCATGATCTTCCACACCTTCGGCCTGCGGGCATCCATGTGGATGGAATCAATCGTGCGGACAGCCTTTGAGGCGGTGCGGATGCACCGGATCGTCGCACGCTTTCCGGCACACGACTGGTATCTGCTGTTTTTCGGGGTGCCGGTCTGTTGGAATCTGCACAATTTTTTGACCGCGAGTCCGTTGGCAAGGCACTTTGACATCATCCGTTCTCTCTTCTGAATGCCGGATTTTTATTTTGGCAATGGCATCCTTATATCCAAACAACTGGGCCGCGGTGATTCCGCTCGCGAACGAGGAAAGGGAGCTGCCGGAATTGGCAGAGGCCCTCCATCGGGTCATGGAGGCGGTGCAGGGTGGTACCGTTTATTTCATTGTGGACAGTGTTTCCAAGGACCGGACACTCGAATGTTGCATGAAGTTGGAAGAGCGCGATCCGAGGTTCAAGACAAGGTGGATTCCCGAGAACCGCAACGTCGTGGACGCCTATCTCAACGGCTTCAAGGAGGCACTCAAGGATGGCCATGAAATCATCATCGAAATGGATGGCGGCATGTCCCACGACCCGCGGGCCATCCCGGCATTCCTGCGGGCGCTGAACGAAGGCAACGACTGCGCTTTCGGCAGTCGCTACATCAACGGCGGTTCGATGGTGGACTCCCCGTTGAGGCGCAGGATGCTGAGCAAGGGCGGCACCATACTGGCCAGAGCCCTGCTTGGCGCCAAACTGGCGGACATGACCTCCGGCTTCCAGGCCTTCCGCCGTCCGGTTCTGCTCAGGGTTCTCGATTACCCGCTGCGTTCGCGCGCCCATTTCTACCAGACCGAACTGCGCCATTTGCTGCGGCGGGAAAAACTGATCGAGGTGCCGATCCACTACCGCGCGCCGTCGCCCCGCGTGTCCAAGGGCGCGATCCGGAATTCGCTGGAAGTTTTGGTTTATTACTTCCTACGAAGGATCATCGGCAAATCACCCGTGATTCGGTGATTTGCAAGACAATGTTGCACCTTGGGGAAACCGGCGAATAAAAGTTGAACGAAGAGATGACAACAATCTTTTCGTCTGGCATTGCTTGGCATTCTTCCCGAATTCACCCCCGCTACCGGCGGCAACGCCCTGCCTTTTGCACCTAGGTTTCCGCACCACGCAATGTCCACCACACTGGTCGTCACTTCCATCAACCCGCCGAATGCCGCGATGCGCGAGCTTGCCGCCGGCTGTATCGAACACGGCTGGAATTTCATCGTGGCCGGCGATGGCAAGAGCCCGGCGGATTTCAACCTGGAGGGCTGCCGGTTTGTATCGCTGGAAGCACAACGGCGGAGCGGCTTCGCGCTTGGAAGCATTTGCCCCGAGCGTTCCTACACGCGGAAAAACATCGGCTATCTGGAAGCGATTCGCGCCGGTGCGGAGGTGATTGTGGAAACCGATGACGACAACCATCCCAATGACGGCTTCTGGCATCCCCGCCGCGAGGATATCGTCTGCCGCGTTGTGGAAACAGATGGCTGGGTGAATGCCTACCGGTATTTCAGTGATGGTTTCATTTACCCCCGCGGCCTGCCGCTGACCCACGCCCGCACAAGGGTTCCCGATCCCGGCGAACCCGCTTCCCACGAATGCCCGGTGCAACAGGGACTCGCGGATGCGGACCCCGACGTGGACGCCGTTTACCGCATGCTCTATCCACTGCCCCATCATTTCGATATCGCTCACGATCCGGTGCTGCTGCGCAACGGCTCATGGTGTCCCTTCAACAGCCAGAACACGACGTTCTTCAGTCGGGTTTTCCCCCTGCTTTATCTGCCTGCCTGCTGCAGCTTCCGGATGACCGATATCTGGAGAAGTTTCGTCGCGCAGCGGGTATTGCAAGCAATGGGTCTTGGAGTCCTTTTCCACGGCCCCACGGTGTGGCAGGAGCGAAACGACCACGACCTGCACCGCGACTTCACCGATGAACTGCCCGGATACGTCAACAACGCCGCCATGCGCGAGGCATTGACCGCCCTGCACCTGCGGGCTGATGATTCGATCCAGACCATGATGGAGTCCTGCTATCAGACGCTGATGCGCCATGGCTGGGTGGGAAGCGCAGAGGAACCGCTGCTGCAGGCTTGGTTCGAGGATCTCCTCGTCCTTGGAATGGGGTAGCGCGCTCTCGACACAGGGCGCACGCGAATGCAAAGCGAATGAACCGCCCTTGCGCGACGTCACGACCCATCAGGGACATCGCATTCACAGCCATTCCCTGCCCTCTCATCGAGAGGGCGCTAGCATTCCGCGTCGGCAACTCATCGAGAAGGCGTCTCCATACCCGTCACATACAGCATGAACGTATCGACCACGGAATCCACCGATGAATACCCGGGAAACGCCATGCAGTCCCGCAATCTCTGGATTCTGGGCGTGTTGCTGGCTTTCCCATCGACCGGGTTCATCCAGAAGCATGCCGGCAATGTCGGCGTGGCTGCTTATGTCGCCCTGGTAGTTGCCGCCGTCATTCTCACCGTCCGATTGACTAGATGCTTCGCCCCATGGCTGGATCGCCACTTCCACAAGCTGGCGGTGCTTGCCATCAGCGGACTAGCGGCGTCTTTCGTGGTGCTGCACCCGTTTGAGGACCGCCAGGGCCCGGGCAACAGCAGCGATCGCGATGAAGGACTGGAAATGGCGGTGAGCCGCATGGCACATGGCGAAACTCCATATTATCCATCGAACCGGATCGCAGGTCCGCTTTCCGTGCTACCGGGGTCGATCTTTTTGGCCGCGCCTTTCGTGGCGTTGGGCAATCCCGGTTACCAGAACGTGTTTTGGCTGGCTGTTTTCCTGTTCGTCGCCCGCGCGTTTATCGGGAACGCCGCGTCGGCGCTGTGGATGCTGGTCGTTCCGCTCGGATTGTCCATCGCGGCAATGTATGAATTCGTTTCCGGCGGGGATTTGATCGCCAACGGCATCTTCGTGACGTTGTTCTTTTTTTTCGCCATCAAGTCATGGAACAATTCGGGCACGCCACCATGGCAACGATGGACAGCTTGTGTGATGGTGGGAATCGGTCTCGCATCACGCGCGAACTTCGTGCTCCTGATGCCGCTTTTCGGTGCGGTGATGTGGCGATGCGCCGGGCTGCGTTCCGCCATGGCCGCCACCACGGTCGCCACGATGGGCTATGCCGCGACCATACTCCCGTTTTATTTGAATGATCCTGCGGGGTTCACACCGCTCATGTCGCGCGACAAGGTCGCATCCCTGGACGCATGCCTGCCATGGGCAAGCACGGCCATCATCGGAGCCACGGTCCTTTCAGCGTTGTTGGGTGCCGTGTGGTTGCTGGTTGGTGCCCGCGATGAAACCCAAGTCGCGTTCTTCCGGGTTTGCACGGTGGTGACGCTTGTTCCAATGATTGGCACCCTTTTGTTCTCAAGTTGTTTATATGGACATGCCGACTTCAGCATCATGAGGGATCGTTTCGGGTTGATGTATGTCTTCCTTGCCCTCTTCGGATGGGGAGGGGCGGTTCGCTCCCTTCTCAGAAAATCGCATTAGCGACTTTTGCTTCGCAAAGGCAACAAGCCGTGGAAAACATGCTCCGGCGGTACCACCAGCGGGCTTTATTTGAATCCCTCATTGTGCCATTTTTTGCATGTGCCCTCATCGAGCGCGCTTCGCCAAGTTCACCCCATCATGCCACTCCAACTCATCAATCCCGAACCGCCCTTCGACCCCCGTGCACGTTCCATGCTGCCGGCCGTGGGTGGATTTCCTCCCTCTGACAGGAATTTGTTTCTGGCAGGTTACGGTGAATTGTGTCGTGAGGATTTGAGTGGCAAGCGCGTATTGGAGATCTGTGGCGGCTTCGGCAAACTGGCCGCCGGACTGGCCGAGCAGTTTCCGATGGCGGAAGTGATCGGCTTGGACCTTTATGCCGCCAGCGGGCCGGAGATCGACGGGATGCGCAAGCGCCTGCCCGGGCTTTCCTATGTGGCGGGCGACGCCTTCGATCTATCGCGATACGGGGATGCCACATTCGACCTGGTCTTCGGCCAAGCCGCATTGCACCACCTTACCCATGACTTGAATGGCATTGCCCGGGAAACTTCAAGGGTATTGAAACCCGGCGGGCGGCTCGTCTTCATCTTCGAGCCGATGGGACACAACCTGCTGGTGGCGGCCATCCGCGCGGTCCGCATGGCCAGGCACGAACTGGGAGACGAGAGCAATCTTTATCTCTCGCAGTTCGAGCGAATGTCGAAATACTTCAGTGCCTGCGAAGTGCAAATGTTCAACTTACTGGGCTACCCGATGAAGTCGTTCTCGGATCGTCTCGGTTTGTTTTTCGAGGCGGTTCAGAAGCTCGATTCGTGGTTATTCCGCTCTTTTCACGGCCTGCTGCGCTATGGCGCCAACTGCAATCTGATTTTCACCAAGTGACCGTCTCTCGCGAACATTTGTACACCAAATCATTGCAATCCGGAAGACAAGGTATTCCCGGCGGTGCTCCCTACCTGACACGCAGACATACGGTCTTTTGTCCGTGTGTCTATCCACCTGCACACGTGTCAGCATGAACAATGAAGCTGATTTTTCCGCACGCCAAAGCGGCTTGTCGTCTCAAGTCTTGCAGGCGATCCACGCGGTCCGATGGATGGTGAGACTTCCATACATCCACTTGCGTGTCATTGGAGTTGCCGGATTCACATGCGCTTTTTTCTCCGGTGATGCCCTCGCCCAGCGTCCCAGGGTGGTGCCACCGGGTGCCAATCGGTCAGACAGCAAGCAGCTACTGCCGGCGACACCGCCCGCGCCCAAGGCAGGACCGGCCGGGAGAGCGGAAAGCGCGAAAGGGGAGCAGGCAAAGGACGGTCCCGCCATGATCGCGGCGCTCAAGAATCACCACGAGGCGATTCTGCACCGTCTTCGACACCGTTTGGTGAATGGAAAATGGATCAAGCATTCCATGCCTTCCGGAGCGGCCGGGATGAATCTCTTTTCATTATGCGACCATGACCGCAAGAGCTACGCCCGCAATCCGGATCTGTGGGCACAGGATCTGGTCCGGCACCTGACCGGAGTTTCGATTTACAACGATTTCACACAGGAGTCGTATGGCGGAGTCCTGATCACGCCGCGGCATCTTCTGTTCTGCGCACATGCGCATCCCCATGCCCACCAGACCTGGGGCCCCAATCCGAACCGGCCCGGTGCCACGCACCGGTTTTTGACTTCTGATGGCCGTGTGGTGGAAAGCCTGCAGCTCCATCAGGCGAAAAGCTTTGGAGGTGCGTTGCTGCCGGGCCTGAAATCGGTGGACCTCTGTGTGGCACTGATGGACCGGGACTTGGAGGCTGAAGGACTCGCTGTGGTGCCGATTTTTCCGCCAGTCAGCGATGCGGCCGTCGCCGCCGCCCTCGAGTGGACGCGTCAGGAAAAACAGCCATTTGCATTCATCGGCATCAGCCAGGGCACTTCGCGCCCGACACACGTCGAGCCGCCGGAGCCGGTGGCGGATTATCCGCGGAAACACGGGCGCATGTGTTATATCCTCGACCGCAACCATCTGCCGATCCCGAAGGGCGCCAACGGACCCTTCGCACCATGGAGCTACCGCGTTTGGGATGGAGATTCGGGGACGCCCGCATTCCTGATCTGCGAGGGCGTGCCACACTTGTGGATGATCCTCACCGTCGCGCCGGGAAACGGCCCGCGGCCCGGATCGCATATCGCCCATCTTGAAGCACTGATCGCTGCCGCCGATGAGAATGCCATCCAGCTCGGGCGTCTCGAACAGCCCACCGGCTTGAAACCGCGTGTCGGTAAATTGAGATATTGAAATATAGTGCGTCCTGCATATCTGCTTGTAGATCCACATGCGCATCTTCACCTGCACACCGGTGGCCTTCGGCGGCGGGCCGGATTTCTTCGCGCGGGACAGTGGTCTTCTTTGCCGTGGCTTGCAAGCCATCGGCGTGGACAGCCGGGCGGTGATGCCCGGAGAGCGAAGAACGCAGGATGAGGAGGATTTGATCCGCACGGATTACCGGAACTTGGAGTCGCCGGAGTGGTGGAGGTCTCACCAGCTGGATGGCGTGGTGCTCTACGCGTGGGGACGGCCAAAGTTCCGCAAGGTGGCAGCGGCGATCCGCAAGGCGGGGGTTTTCCTGGTGCTCAATCAGGACAGCGGCGGTCTTGTCAGTCCGCTGGCGGGATTTCCCGGCTGGCTGAGGGAGCAATGGATTCTCGGCGGTAAGGGACGCGATGTTTCATCGTGGCTGCGTACCTTGAAACTCGTTTTCCGCGGAATGAGCGTGGGCCTGCTGGTGTCCGATCCACTGCGTGCCGCGCATTTGAGACAGGGTGCCGTCATCGCCTGTGTTTCTCCGGTGGCGGCCGCCCACTACCGCAGGCTCTGCCGGGTGTATGGAGGAAACCAACTGGCAGGCCGGGTGAGGGTGGTTCCGCACCCGGTGGAAACGCGCTTCGAGAGCGGCGAGATGGAACGCAGCAACCGGATCGTGTGCGTGGGGCGCTGGCAGGATGTGGTGCAGAAACGTCCCAGGCTGCTGATGGACACGATCGGTCGCGTGCTGAGGGATGATCCCACCGTGGAGGTGGCCATTGCGGGCAGGCCGAACGATGCCATGACGCACTGGCATGGACGATTGCAGGACAATGAGCGGGCGCGTGTCACACTGAGTGGTGTGATGGGACGCGCGGAGTTGGCCGGGTTGCTGGCAGGTGCAAGGGTGTTCTACAGCCCTTCGGCCTACGAGAGCTTCGGCATCGCCGCGGCCGAGGCCCTGTGCTCCGGCTGCTCGGTGGTGGCGGCGCGTTCGGTCTCGATGAGCGCCTTCGAATGGTTTGTTTCGGAAAATTCCGGCCGGCTGGTGGAGCGGGATAACGCGGATGGCCACTGCGCGGCATTGCTCGCCGAACTGCGGTCTTGGCAGAACGGTGAACGCCATCCCGCAGCAATCTCGCGCGTGTGGTGCGGCAGGTTGCACGCGGACAAGGTGGCGGAACAATTGAGGGGGATGCTGGATGCTGAAGGCTGACTATCTGATCGTGGGTGCCGGTTTCGCGGGCCTGACCGCCGCCGAGCGGCTTTGCACGCAATACGGGCGGAGCTGCGTGGTGGTGGAGAAGCGGGATCACCTCGGCGGAAACGCCCACGACTTCCACAACGCCCACGGGGTGCTGGTGCATGCCTACGGCCCGCATTATTTCCGAACCAATTCCCCGCGCATCCGGGAATACCTCTCGCGGTTCACTGACTGGCACAAAGTGGAATACCGCATCCTCTCGTTTGCCGATGGCAGATACTGGAGTTTTCCGATCAATCTCAAGACCTTCGAGCAGTGGATCGGACGCGGCTCCACGAGCGGCGAGATGCAGGCATGGCTGGAGAGCCGGCGCGTTGCGGTCGGGCATCCCCGCAATTCCGAGGAAGCGGTGGTCTCCAAGGTGGGATGGGAGATGTATGAGAAGTTCTTCAAGGGCTATACCATCAAACAGTGGAAACGCGATCCCAAGAACCTGGATGCCAGCGTCTGCGCCCGGATCCCGGTCCGCACCGATCGCGACGACCGCTACCTGACGGAGGCATTCCAGGCGCTGCCCCGGGACGGTTACAACCGGATGTTCGAGCGCATGGTGGATGCCTGCGGCGACCGGCTGACCTTGCTGCTCGCCACCGACTATCGTGAGGTGTTGCCGCGCGTGGAATGGCAGCATATGGTTTACACCGGCGCGATCGACGAATTCTACGACCGCCGGTTTGGCGCGCTGCCCTATCGGTCGCTGCGCTTCGAGCACGAGAGTTTCACGCCCGGCCAGCTGCGCGAACGCGAAGTCATCAGCGGCAAGCCCGGTTTCTGGCAGCCGGCGATGCAGGTGAACTACCCGAACGACGAGGAATTCACAAGGATCGTCGAAATCAAACACGCGACGGGACAGGACTGCCCCAACACGACGATTGTGAGGGAATATCCCGAGGATTACGGACCCGGCAAAGAGCCTTACTACCCGGTGCCGGCACCGGACAGCGCCGCACTGTACAAGCTCTACCAGCAGCTCGCCGAGCGGGAAGACCGCGTATCCTTCATTGGCAGGCTCGCGACCTACCGTTATTACAACATGGACCAGGTGGTGGGCATGGCGCTGGCGGAAGTGGAAAGGCTTGAACGGAAATGAAACGCGCATCATGGCGCATCTCTCTTCGCAAACCGATATGCCGAAACAACGGGCGGCAGGCAAACGAAGCAACTGAATGAACTTCACCGTCATCACTCCCTCGCTCAACTACGGACGCTTCCTCGGCGACTGTCTGGAGAGCGTGGCCTGGCAAGTGACATCGGAGGAAGAGCGGGCGGGTCGCCCGCGCACCGTTGAGATCGAGCACCTCGTCATCGATGGCGGATCCACCGACGACAGCGCGGAGGTGGCGGCGCGCTTTCCCCATGCGCACTGGATCCAGGAACCCGACGGGGGCATGAGCGAGGCGATCAACAAGGGCTTCGACCGCGCCCGGGGCGATTGGGTGATGTGGCTCAATGCCGACGACCGGCTCAAGCCCGGCGCGCTCGCGGCGATGCTGCCGCTGCTGGATCGATCCAACGCCGACATCGTTTATGGTGACTGGGACTTTGTGGACGAGAGAGGAGCATTCCAGCGCCATGTCAAGGCACCGGAGTGGTCGCGCTTCGTGCATGTGCATCATCATTGCTTCGTGGGTTCCACCGCCGCGTTTTACCGTAGATCCACGGTGATCGACGCCGGTCACCGGCTGCGGGCCGATTTCCGCTACGTGATGGACGGCGAGTTCTATGCGCGTCTCGACGCGGCGGGACTCAAGTTCGAGCACGCACCGGTGGCGGTGGCGGATTTCCGGATGCACGGGAAAAACCTGTCGCAGCGCCACCTGGGCAAAACCCGCGATATGGAACAAATCCTGACTGCCGAGCGCCAGCATGTCGAATCAAGGGCCATCCGGCGCGCCTATGGGATCACGCTGTTTCACGACCCCTACCTGAATGGACTGATCGACGGGCTGCTGTGGATTGCGGCAAAAGGCTGGAAAGTCCTGAAAAAAGCCTGATGACCAGATGAAACATCATTTATCGACAAAAAACCGCTGTCCCGCATGAGCCTGGGCAAGACATCCGGCACGAATCAGCCAGCCATAGCGGCGGTCTTCGCGACACAAAACCGCGCCGCAACGGCGCTTGCCTGTGTCCACTCGCTCGCGGCACAAACGCATCCACCCGTCCGGGTGGTGGTGGCTGACAACGATTCGGAGGATGACACCGCAACGGCGCTCGAGGCGCTGTGCGGGCTGCCCTTCGAACTGGAGGTTCTGCGCCTGCATCGCAACCAAGGCAACGCTGGCGGCGTGCATGAGGCCATGGTGAGGGCCTTTGAACTGGGCGCGGATGCCGTTTGGATTCTCGATGACGATTCATGGCCCAGGCCCCGGGCGCTCGAAGCCATGCTCGCAAAGCCATGGGATCCGCGCATGGTGCGCCACCCGCTGCAGATCGATCCGCACACCGGTCGCTTCACATGGCCGTTGCAAGTGGCCGATATCGATGGTGGCTGGCGTTTGGCCAACACGCCCGAGCAACTGCCCTGCGGCGACTTCATTCGCAGCCGGATCATGTGGACAGGTGCCCTGGTCCCGCGCGAGGTGTGGGAAGCCACCGGCCCCGTCATGGTCGAGTTGTTCATCCGCGGAGAGGACGAGGAATACCCCTGGCGCATTGAACAGGCGGGCTTCCGGCAGGAAGCGGTGCGGGCGGCATTCATGGACCATCCCGGGCCGCAGGATCTCGTGCACTGGAGACTGCTGGGAAAGCACTTCTTCCTGGAACGCGGACTCGCCGATTGGAAACTCTACTACAAGGTTCGAAACATGGTGTGGCTGAAGCGACGGCAAAGAGGTTTGGCAAAGGCTCTTGGAACCGCGCTTGCCTATGCACTGGCGGTAGGCCACACCGATGGCATCCAGCGTCTTGCCTTGGTATGGGAAGCCACGCGCGACGGCCTCGCCGGCAGGCTGGGAAAGTGGCGGCGGCACCCAACCGGAGCGAAAAGCACGAGTCGTTAATGTCACAGGCGGACTGAAGTCCGCGCTCCATACATTTCACGGAGTGATCATCTCCCAGTCGATCTGATCGATGGCGAATTCCGTGAGGAAGGCGCGGAGTTTCTCCTCGGCTTCCTCCAATGTGATTTCCTCCTCAATCCAAGGCACCTTGCCATACCACATGGAGGCGGAGACGTAAGCCCAGCGCTGGTCCATGCCGCGGACCAGGCGGTCCTTCACATCGATGAGCGTGCGCTCGATGTGGTCATGGGTGATGCTGTGGTTGCCGACGAAGAAGTAATAGGTCACGCAATTGAAGCTGGCATATTCGGTGCGGGCTGCGTTGATGGGCAGCGACTGCACGGAAAGCAAGCGGCGGGTATCGAGCTTGCGGCCATTCGGCAAGTCGAGCACGGCATGTGAGGAACTTCCGATCACGTGGCCCTGGGCGGGCATGCAGCGCTCGGGACGGTGGATCGAGTTGTTGAGATCATGGCCCGACAGGACGATCGATATGTCAATGCGGTCCGGGATGGCGAGGCCGGAGGCGAGATCGAATTCCCCGTCCCGCGGGCTGAGGCAGATGGCTTTGGAAAAGCGGGTATCGGCGGCGAGGGTGGCGATTTCATCCTCGCTGGCCGGGATGGCGCGGGTATTCCAATCGCCGAGGGTACCGGGGATTTCCATTTCCACGGCGGAGGGAGCCATCTCACCGGCCTCGGGCAGCAGGTGGACGGTGGCCAGCGCCGCGGCCGTGAGCACGGGCAGGATGAACGGGAGATACTTCATCACTGCGAGGTTGGGGTTTCCTGCGGCGCGACAGAGACGGTGACGCGGCGCAGCAGACGGCGCTTGGACGTTTTCCATGGCAGCCCTCCTTCGAGCGCGGTA
Organism: Luteolibacter sp.; assembly: GCA_049430545.1. Lineage (GTDB taxonomy): Bacteria > Verrucomicrobiota > Verrucomicrobiia > Verrucomicrobiales > Akkermansiaceae > Luteolibacter. The sequence continues at coordinate 15,217 of JBMTCD010000010.1, read as the reverse complement.
TTGATGACCAGAAGCATCATCAGCGAGAATGGATAAAACAACAGCAGGCCGGACCAATCGTGCCAGGTGCCGGCTGCCCACTCGGCATCACCGTGTTCTGCGATGATGAAGATCGAGATCACGCGCAAGGCGTTGCCGATGATGGCAAGGGGTATTGCGCTCAGAAAAAGCAGCACCCGTTTCCAGAGGGCCATGCGGGCCACATAGGCCCAGGCCGCGGAGATCATCAGCAAGGCCATCAGCGAGCGGATGCCGCTGCAGCCGTGGGCGATGCTGAGCGGTTTCCAATCGCCCTCCACCGGCAGCACGGTGGTTCCCTGGGTGTAGGTTTCCACTCCGAAAAGGCCGGAACCGTGGTGGGCCATGGCGGTGGCGATGAGCTGGAGGTGGGTGGTGGCCTGCTGAAAGGCCGGCAACGGAATGGCAATCCACAGGAAAAACAACGGGAACAACGTGAGTTTTGCGGTGCGCCAGCCCCACAGGAACCAGACCGCACCCCACACGATGAATGGCAGGCCGCCCACTGAGATGCGAGGCTGCAGCGTGCGGTAACCAGCGACGTGGAACAGGCACCCGATCAACACGAAGAGCATGCCCCACAGGCTGCCCTCGGATAGCGAGGCACGGAGTTCCTTGAAACGATAGAAGATGAGCCCCAGAATGATGAATGGAATCAGCTTGCCGTGTTCATAATCGGATTCCGCGTTCCAAGAACTCATGAGCCATCCCAGCGAACTGGCTGTGTTGGAGGATCCAAAACGCGGTTCGAAACCATAGAACCAGACGACCACCGCCGCAGTAGTGGCGGCGGCAAGCCAGCAGACGGGCGAAATGTCTGTGGTGGCTTTGTTCCCGGCAGGCAACGCAGGAGCATGAGTGACTGAGTCGGCTGAATTCATCGCTGGTTCCGCGTGGCGGCACGCGGCAAGGTGACGTGGAAGATATGAGGGAAAGCCAGGGTGTCAATGACAGGCGGTAGCGCGCCCTCGATGAGTTACGCATGCGAATGCGACGTGAATGAACTGCCGTCTCATCGAGACGGCGCTACCCGCTCATTCCCTGCCGTCTACCGGCTCATTCTGGGACCTTCCAGCGCCCTAGTTTGCAGGCCAGCCAGAGGCCGGCGGCGATGCCGGCGGCGTCGGTGAAGAGATCGATGGCGTCCGACCAATCAAAGCGGAAGCCGAAGGCCATTTGTGCAAGCTCGATGGAAACGGCGCACAAGACGGCGAACGAGAGCGTCCTGCGGCGGCCGATGAGCCATGCGCTGACCAAGGTAGGCGCGAGCAAGAGGAGGATGTGAAGCAGGAAACGCACCTGGGAAACCAGGAGCTTGACCTTCAACGCCAGCGATCCCTGTGGCAGAAGGTAGCCGCCGGGTGGAACCTTACCAGAATACGGCAGCGCGCGACCGGCGGCCACCGAGGGCGGAGCTTGTGGCGGATTTTTCACCCGATCCGCTTTCCCGAGATGGAATTCCGCAACCAGCAAGGGCCGCTGGAGCTTCCATGGTCCCGGCACCACGAAATGGATCCCCATCAGCAGCCAGACAAGCGCGGCGGAAAGCGCCCTCGGCCGGGTGATTCTCGATCCGGCCCGAATCAATGCGTAAAACCACCCCAGAAATCCCGCTGCCAACAGCCAGCGCCCGGTTTTCCAAAGCGCACGCTCGCGCACGGGAATGATTTCAAGACCGGACAACGTGAACTCCCCCGCCCGGCCGAGGTGTTCGAGACGCAGCGCGGGAATTGCCGGACCCACCGCCGAAACTGCCACCATCGGGCCGCTGGAAGAGGATTGGTCATCGACGATTCCACCGACGGGATCGAGTTCCGCTTCAGCCCCATCCGTTGGGTGCCACTCGATCATGATACGGCCGGTCTGCCATTTTTCGGCACCTTCGGTGAGGCCCTTGGCGCTCAGTCGGCAGCGGAGGTGGAGCATTTCGACGGCCGCAGCCTCAGGCAAAGCCAGGCGCAGGGCTACCCGGGGATGCGCGTCGTCCACCCACAGGCGCAATTCGGGAAACTCCGCTGTGCCAGTCCACTGCGCGCCTTCCACCGGCACCGCAGAGGAGCGCAGGTCGGCAAGGGTCCATGTGCGCGCGGCGGGTGTCGGCTCGAAACGAAACGCCCACAACGCGACCAATGCCGCCACCAAGACGACCAATCCGGCGGTGAAAAAAAACAGGCGGTGGCGCACGCCCGATAAACGAGCAGCAGCGCGGCGACATTCCAAGCACCAAGAAGGTCAAAACCCGGAGGTGAGCATCGCACCGGATGGAATCCATGGTTGCATCACGGTGCCGTCTCAGCTTGGTTGTGCCGCCTTCGCAACGTCCCATCGTTCTCACCCATGACCTTAAATCGCAACGAGGCCTTCCGCATTCAGGCGCTAAAACTGCTGGATGCCCTGCTGGTATGGGCTTGTTTCTGGCTCTCATGGGATGTGCGGGAGCTGATCCTCGACCCGAACGACTCGGCGAATCGGGAGTCGATTTACTGGATACTTTACATCGCGGTGCCATTTACCCCGCAGATTCTGGATTTTTTCGGCTACTATCGGCAGATCCGCACCAAGACCGTCAACCGGGCAATCGTGCAAATCTTGCAGGCACTGGCGGTCATCGCGCTGGTCATCAGCATGTTCGCGGTTTTCGCCAAGCTCACCGACACCCGCCGCCTGGTGCTGGGCATCGGTTTTGTCCTGGTGTTCATCGTGATCTTGCTGCGCGACCGCCTCACCGCGTTTTGGCTACGGACCAGGCGTTGTCAGGAAACGGCGCTTGAACGCGTGATCGTGGCCGGATCCGGGGACGAGATCAGCGAGTTGCTCGGCGAGATCGACCCGGAAATCAGCCAGGCTTGGAAAGTGGTGGACCGCTTCGATCTAAGCTCGCGGCATGTAGATGATCTGTTCGAGCTTTTGAAGAAGGAATCGGTCTCACGGGTCATTTTCGCGGCCAAGCAAACCGAGTTCGAAAAAGTGGCGCGGGCCGTCGAGGCCTGCGAGTTGCAAGGCGTGGAGGCATGGATCGCGGCATCCTTCATCCGAACGCAGATCGCGCGGCCAATATTCGATGCGCTCGGCGACCGCCCGATGCTGGTGCTTCGTTCGACGCCCGAACTTTCCTGGGAGCTGCTGCTCAAGAACCTGATGGACCGTCTTGGTGCCTTGCTCGTCATTCTCGTGACCATGCCGTTGTGGATACTCGCCGCGATCGGCATCCGGCTGAGAAGCCCGGGCGCGCCGGTTTTTTTCTCGCAAATGCGCGCCGGGCGCTATGGACGGCCCTTCAGGATGTGGAAATTCCGCACCATGGTGGCGAATGCCGAGCAGATGCTCGATCAGATCAAAAAAGAGCACGGCAACGAGATGCAGGGACCGGTCTTCAAGCTCGACAACGACCCGCGCATCTTCCCATTCGGTGCGCTGCTGCGGAAGTTCAGCATCGACGAACTGCCGCAGCTGATCAACGTGGTGAGGGGTGAAATGAGTCTGGTCGGCCCGCGGCCGCTGCCGCTCTACGAGGTGGAGGCCATCTGTGACATCTCCCACCGCCGGCGACTCAGCGTGAAACCCGGAATCACCTGCGAATGGCAGGTCGGCGGACGCAACAAGATCACCACCTTCGATGAATGGGTGAGCATGGACCTCCGCTACATCGACAACTGGTCCATCTGGCTCGACATCAAGATCCTCTTGCGAACCATCCCCGCAGTGTTGTTCGGCATCGGCGCGAAGTGAGGGGTATGCGCCAAGCGGCAAGTGGTATTCGGCAAGCGAAAGATACCCACCTCCCACCTCCCGAAACCATGCCTGTTCTTTCCGCTGTTTTCCTTGTCGTCTCAATGGCGCTGGCGGTGCTGATCGGGCCGCAGACGCGGGCGTGGACTTGGGGGCCGGCCCTGCTGGCGCTGGGGCTTGCGGTGCTGGCGGCCTTGCCGGCATTCTGGCGGCGCGGCCGCGGGCCGTCGGACTTTCCCTTGATGGCGCTGGCCACCTTGACGGCCGGCTGGTTCGCGTGGCGCGCGTGGGTTTCTCCGGTGGCGGAACTCGGCCAGGCCGATCTGCTGCTGCTGTTCGGGGCGGTGGGCACGTTTCTCGTGATGCATGGGATCGCCGGACACACGGCGGCCGGTCGGGTTTTTTTGTGGGGGCTCGCCGCAGTGCTGGCAGCCAGCCTGTGGGTGGTGGCCATGCAGGTGATCGATCCGGCCTACTCGCCCTTGTTCCGGTCGCGATCGGCTGAGGAAATAGTCACCGGGTTTTTCGCGCATTACAACTATGCGGCGAATTTCCTGATCGCCTCCTCGCTGCTGCTCGCCGCAGCGGGACTGCTCGGGCGGCATGCCACGGCCACCCGTGTGGTGTGGCTGGTGCTGGCCGCAGCGGGCCTCGCCGGGGTTTATTTCACGCAATCGCGCGGCGGCATTCTCGGCGCAGCGGCGGGCTGCTCGATCCTGGCCGCGATGGTATTGGTGGTGGCGAAACGCACCGGCTCACGCTGGTTCGCGCCCGCCGTGTTGGCCGTGCCGTTGATTGGTGCCGGCGTGGCCGCCTTCCTTATCTTCGGCTGGGAGCAGCGCTCGGGCGGTGACACCCACAAGCTGCTCGACAACGACATCCGGCTTTACCTGCTGGGCATCGCCGCATCCTGCATCGGCCTGCACCCTTTGACCGGTGGCGGCAGCCGCAGTTTCAGCTGGGAGTGCTTCGGCCTCATCGACAACCGGGTGATCCGACACGGCGGCAACCGGCCGGAAATGGTGCACAACGAACTGATACAGGCCGCGAGCGATTACGGCCTGATCGGTGCCGGACTGCTGGTCGTCTTGCTGGCGGTGCTGATGATTGCGGCCGTGCTCAGGATCTCCTTCGAGGACCGCCCGCGCGAGGCGGACTCGCGCGACGCATGGAGAGCCGGCGGGCTGGCAGCCGCCGCTGGCATGCTCGTGCAATCGTGCTTCAGTTTCGTATTCCACCTCATTCCAGGAGCGATCCTGCTTGGCATCTGCATGGGCCGGATGTCCCGCACCGCACCGCACACCGGAGCGGCGGCGGGAACGCGGTTCCTTTTCACTCTCGCTTCCCTCGCATGCGCCGCGGTGCTGCTGCCGGCCGGCTGGACCGGCAGCCGGGTCACATCGTTCCTCTGGCCGTCCTATTTCAGCAAAACCCCTGATACCCTGTTTGAAAACCGCATCGTGGCGCTGGACGAGGCCATCGCGATCCACCCGACCGCGGAGCTGCTTGGCGACCGCGCGCGCCTCCATCAACAGGCGGCCAACGCACAAGCCGGCAGCGCAGGCTTCAAGTTGCCTGCCGAGCTGGCGGTTGGTGATTACGCCGCGGCCGAGCGGCTGCACCCGTTCGAGCCGTCTTTTCCGGTGAACCGCGGCAATCTGCTCAGCATGCTGGGCCGCGACGAAGAGGCGGAGGCCGCATACGCCCGCGGCATCCGGCTGCAAGGCGGTATGGAACCCGGATTCCGCGGACACTTCTCGCTGGCCTGCCACCACTTACGCAAAAGCCTGCGGCTATCGCAAAGCCGACCAGGAAAGGACTCGCTCGCATCGCTGGAAATCGCGGCCACCGAGATGGAGAAGGCGGTTGAAAACATGCACTGGGTGCTGGGCGACATGCACCAGCCGCGCCTGATCATCCACGAAAACCTTGGGCGCGCGCGCGAGGCGGCAGGCGCTACTCCAGCGGCGCTGGCGGCCTATGATTTCGCGGCGGCGCTGCGTGGTGGCCGGCGGGTCCATTACCGCGCCGCGGTGTTGATCGGCAGGAACGCAGTGGCCGATTGGTCGGCAAGGCAACCATCAAGGGCGCTGGGCGGCTTCATCGAGGCCCGCCGCCGCCTGATGATGGCCGGAAACGAGCTGCCGGATGGCGTGACAGCGGCCGACCAGGTGGAATACCGCGATTATCTCGACCGCATGATCGCATTCTTCAAGGGACTGAAAATCGAGCCCTCGCAGTGATTCACCATCTTCCACTCGCAGAATGAAATTGATCCATGGCGACTGCCTTGAAGTCCTTCCGGATCTCGATGCCGGCAGCATCGATCTGGTGGTGACCTCCCCGCCATACAACCTCGGCATCGCCTACAAGAGCTTCCGTGACACCGCGCCGCGCGGGGAATACCTCGCTTGGTGCCGCCGCTGGGCCGCGGAGTTGCGACGGGTGATGGCGGATGACGCGTCGTTTTTCCTCAACGTCGGCTCCGCTCCCGCCAATCCATTGATGCCACACCAGCTGATCCTGGAACTCACCGGCGGCGAAAACCCGCTCTTCATACTGCAGAACACGTTCCACTGGATCAAATCGATCACCATCCGCACGCCGGACGGCATGCAAGCGAGCGCCGGACATTTCAAGCCGATCAATTCGAAACGCTTCGTCAACGACTGCCACGAGTTCGTTTTCCATCTCACCAAGACGGGCGGCGTGGAACTGGATCGCCGCGCGGCCGGTGTGCCATACGTGCACAAGTCGAACATCGCCCGCTGGGGCCACACCGGCGGCGCGGACCTGCGCTGCCGCGGCAACACATGGTTCATCCCTTACGACACCATCGTCTCACGCGAAAAGGAACGGCCGCATCCCGCGACTTTCCCGGTGGAGCTGGCCGAACTGTGCGTGCATATCCATGGCAAAGGCCCTGCAAGCCGCATGCTCGACCCGTTTTTTGGCATTGGCAGTGCCGCACTCGCCGCGCACAGGCTCGGCATCGCGGACTTCACCGGCATCGAGCTCGACGGGAATTACCTGGCTGTCGCCCGCGAGCGGCTCGAGGCCGCGGACAGGTGCCGGGAACAGGAACTGCCACTCGAATAAAAAAGAAGCGACGGAGGGCATCCATCGCTTCTTGGTGGTTGTAAACGGGTTATTGGACCTGAGGATCAGAATTTCTGGGAGCGATTGTGCTTGAAGTAGGTCTCGAAGCCGAGTTCCGGCGGGAATTCCGAGAGGCCGTTTTTGACATCCATTTCGATCCGGTTGTCCTGGCCACAGCGCTCGTAGGGCGGCCGGAAGGTGCCGCGGTAGGTGGGGCAGGTGAAGGTGAAGAGCTCGTAAAAGCCATAACCGAGGCGGCGCAGCGCGCGGTTGGTGCCATCCACCGCGCCATAACTGAAGCCGACCTTGCGGCCGTGGTCGTCGTTCTTGCGGACAATTTGTTCGGGGATCTCGATGACGCCGTAGAGGATGTTGCTGATGGCTCGGCCGAGTTTGCGTTCCCAATTGTAGGAGGATCCCGGAGGTGCCTGGATATCCGCGGAAACGATTCCAGAGAGAGTGGCGAGGGCGGTGGCTGCAAGCAGGAGTTTTTTCATGCTGGGGGAAGCCTAGTTACGGGGGGCGGAGCTTGGCAACGGGAAATTTGGGAAATTTCCGGATCACGGAGGATCAATGGCCGGCACCAATTTCCAATAGCATGGCGGAGCATGGCGGCAACCCGGGCAATGGCAGCCCGGCGTCCTCCAGCTCCACTTGCGCGGCCGCGTGGGTCCAGATGGTGTCGAGCCGGTCCGCGAACGTCCAGCACTCGTCGCCGGTGCGGCCGACGAACATGCGGGCATCGAGCGGAATGCGGATTTTCACTCCGCGCAGGGTTTCGGTGGGATGGAAATTCGCCACGACGAGGAAGGCTTGGCCGGTTTTGCCGTCCCGGCGCAGGAAGGCATAGAGCCAGTGACCGGAACAGGTCTCCTCCCCCATCCTGCCATAGTTCGGATTGTCGCGGTTGGCGTGGTTGAGGCCGTAAAACCCGCCATGGGTGAAGGCTCGGCAGCACAACGCACGGATCAATTTCCCATACCAGGCGCGGAGCTGGCGCTGGTCCTCCGACAGTCGTCCGCCATCGTAGCGGTGACCGTTCACCCATTTGGTGAATTCGGGCATCGAGGTGTAATCGAAGATCGAGGTGCGCGCGTCGTCTCCTCCGAATCCCGCGGCACCGATGGCGGGTTCACCGACTTCCTGGCCGTGGTAGAGCATGATCGGCCCGCGGCCCATGGCAAATAGCACGGCACTGACCGGCTTGCCGAGACGCATGCCATGGCCGCCCCACACGTTCGGATTGGCGAGGCGGACCTCGTCGTGGTTTTCCGCGTAGCGCAGCGAGTGGTGGAAGCGCCGGCCGGTGAAGGTGAACGGATCGAGGTCGTTGGCCCATTTGCCGTCGTCGTAGATGCCCTCGAGCACATCGTAGGATGGATCGTCGTAAACGGCGTCGAATCCCGCGTCCAGCAGCTCGTCGAGCACGTGTCCATCGGTGAGCTTGGCCGGGTCGTTGTCGTAGGCCTCGGCGCAGAATAAAACGCCGGCGTCGCGCGCGCGGCAGCGGCGGATCGACCATTGCCAGAATTCCATCGGCACCATGTGCGCCATGTCCACGCGGAAGCCGTCCACGCCCATTTCCTGCCAGTGGGCCATGATAGCGTCCATTGTGCGCCACGTGCGCGGCACCGTGGCGGGATCGGCATCGCGGGCGGGCAGGTGCGAAGTGTCGTGGCCTGTGGTGTAATCATGGCCGTAGTTGAGTTTCACCGTCTCATACCAATCATGGATCGACGGCTGCCAGGTGGCCGCGTTGTTGCCTGTCACGCGGCCGAATTCCGCTTCGGGAGGAAACAATCCGTCGGCTCCCGGCGCTTCATGGTTCGGCAAGCGCAGCGGAGGCCCGCCACCGGGGTGACCAGCGTTCAGGTAGAAGAAATGGTTGTCACGGTGGAAAAACCGCGAGCGGTCGTCATCGTTCCCGAACGACAGGTCGGGGCGGACATCAGAGCCGTAGGAGCGAGCCACATGGTTGGGCACGAAGTCGATGAGCACCCTGAAACCGTGGCGGTGGCAGCGGGCGAGCAACTCGCGGAACTCGGCGAGGCGGTTTCCGGGATCCACGGCGTAGTCCGGGCAGACGTCGAAGCAATCGCGGATGGCATACGGGCTGCCCGCCCTGCCCTTCAGGATGTCCGGATCGTCGGCCGGGCGGCCGGGGTGGGAAGTGGCGCTCGCTTGCTCAAGCACGCCGGTGAGCCAAAGGCAGTTGAAACCCATTTCCTTGAGCGAACGCAGGGCGGCATCATTGATATCGGCGAACTTGCCACTGCCGTTTTCCTCCAGTGTGCCATGGAACTTGCGGGTCTCGTTGGCATTGCCGAAAGTGCGCACCAGCATCTGATAGATCACCGGGCGGGGGGGCGGGCCGTGTGCATCCGTGTTCATTACGGCAGCCATCAAAACCGCGATTGCATGGGTTTGCCAAGCCATGGTTGTTCCAGGATTCCGATTTCCACCGCCGGGCCGACGATGGAGCAGACTCCCGCCGCAGCGATGAACGAGGCACCCCGGATTCCCGCCCATGCAAGTGATCGCGCCGCGTTGGCGGGTTTCATTGAAGCGATCGCAAATCGCGACATCTCAGCGGATTTTATCCCGCTCCTCGCGGATCACAGCGAGGGCGTCGTAGAGCGCGAAGCACATCACGATCACCGTCATCAGCGCGCAGGCACCCCACCATGCGAGAAACCGCCATGCGCTCTCCGACAGCCAGTCGTCCACCAGCCAACGCCCGGCCGCCATCCACAACAAAACTCCCAGCAACAAGCGGCCGGTCACCTTGCGGCGCATGGCGCGATCGCGGAGCATCGCCCGGGCGATTCCCTTGCTGTCTTTCCATCCGAATGCGCCAGCGGCCATGCGGCGGATTCCAACGACACCGGCACCCCGATCCAAGCGGGAAATTCCGCCATCTGATGGCTCGACGCAGCCACCGCATTCATGAAACCTCGGCTCGTGAGCCATAAGGAACATCCGCAAGAGCGCTACCAATCATGGCTCAGGCGCACTCGCCGCCGCCTTGCCACCAGCGGTGCCGTCAGCCAGGCCGCCGTGCGGCTGGCCAGGGAAACCGGAGGCGACGCCAGCCAGTGGCGCACACGGCTCGAAGCACTGCTTGCGGGCGCGGAGCCGCCCACCATCGACCTGATCGTCCGGATTGATTCCTTGCTGGCCAAACCCATGGCGAAAACCGGGGAAAATCCGGGGCAGGATTTGCTGTTTCCAGATATCGGGTGAATAATTGATGATCGAATGCTGTTTACGATTGCATTGTTAGGGGCATGCATCATGTTGGTCTCAATTGAGACCGGTGCGCGACGGGCGTATCAGTCATGATATTCTACCCCCCCCCGACATTCGGCGTCATTCATGCACCGCCTGCCATCCAGAAAAGCCATCCACCGCATGCGGATCGCCGCGTTACTGGTCTGCATGAAATGCATCATGGCACCGCTGGCCGTCATGATATTTCTTTTTGGCTTCCTGAAGCACGATGACAGCTGGGTCATCGCCGGTTTGGCACTGGTTTTCGCCACCCTGCTGGTCGTGGTCGCGCAATGGATCTTCGCGGCGCGGACCAACTGCCCGCTATGCATCACTCCGTTGTTGATGCCGAAAGGCTGCGCCAAACACCGCAACGCGCGGCGCTTCCTCGGCAGCCACCGGCTGCATGTGGCGCTGAGCATCTTGTTCACCGGCAGCTTCCGCTGCCCTTATTGCGGCGAACCGAGCGTCCTTGAGGTCCGTAAACGCGGCGGATCCTGAGACTCCCATGCGACCCCGGGTGTTGACAGCCCCCGGCGATCCGCTTCACTCCGCACATGCGTTCGCCATTGAACCTCCACCGCAAGATGATCCCGCAAGCGGCCGGGCTCCTCGCCGCCCTGTGCCTCATCGCCCGCGCCGAACCCGTCATGCCCACCGTTCCAGAAGACGTCAAAGCCCCGCCTGCCGATGCCAGCAAAACCGCTACCGGCCTTGCTTCCAAAGTATTGAAAAGCGGCACCGGCGAGCGCAAACCCGCCGCCACCGACACCGTTTCCGTCCACTACTCCGGCTGGACCACCGACGGCAAGATGTTCGACAGCTCGGTGCAGCGCGGCCAGCCCGCCAGTTTCCCGCTCAACGGCGTGATCAAGGGCTGGACCGAGGGACTGCAACTCATGGTCGAAGGCGAAAAACGCCGTTTCTGGATCCCCGCCGACCTCGCCTATGGCGAAAACCCCGGCGGAGGACGTCCCGGCGGCATGCTGGTCTTCGACGTCGAGCTGCTCGACATCAAGGAACTGGAAAAAGTCCCGGAAGACGCCGAGAAAACCGCCGGCGGCACCGCTTTCAAGGTGCTGCAGCAAGGCAAGGGCGATTGCCCCGGCAGCACCGACATCATGACCTTTCACTTGCTGGTGGCCACTCTCGATGGCCAGACGATCCAGGACACCCGCAATGGGCCGCAGGCACCCAGCGCCTCCAGCGACAAACTTCCGCCCGCGCTCGGCGAGGTGTTCGCCACGATGAAGCCCGGCGAAAAACGCCGCTGCTGGATCCCCGAGCCCGGCGCTCCCGGCGGTCACATCATGGCCGAGTTGGAATTGATTTCCTTCAAGGAAGCGCCGCCCGCGCCACCGGTGCCGGAAGATGTGGCCGCCGTGCCCGACAGTGCAGAAAAAACCGCCAGCGGGCTCGCCTCCAGGGTGCTCAAGCCCGGCGATGGCAAGGACAAACCCGCCGCCACCGACACCGTGAAGGTCCACTATTCGGGCTGGACCACCGACGGCAAGATGTTCGACAGCTCGGTGACCCGCGGCGAACCGACGCAATTCCCGCTCAACGGTGTGATCAAGGGCTGGACCGAAGGACTGCAACTCATGGTGGTGGGCGAGAAGCGCCGCTTCTGGATCCCCGCGGATCTCGCCTACGGCGAAAACCCCGGCGGCGGACGTCCCGGCGGCCTGCTGGTCTTCGACGTCGAGCTGCTCGAGATCGTGAAGTGAATGAAAGCGCCCCGCCGTTTCGGATTGGCTTGCGCGATGTGGCTGCTTGCGGCCGCATGCGCGCCTTCGCCGCGCGATCAAGCCCCGTCCGGCGCGCCTGCTTCCGCGGTGCCGGAAAAACCCACCGCACAAAAGCCGCCCGCGCTCCGGCGCGGTGATGTATCATCCATCGGCTTCGACGAATTTTTCGCGCTCCACCAACAAGGCAAGGCGCTCGTCCTCGATGCACGGCCCGCATTCCACTATCAACTCGGGCACATCCCCGGCGCGCTCAACCTGCCCAAGGAGGCCGGCGAACCCGCGCTCGAGTCGCTGCAAGACCACTTCAAGCAGGCGCAGGCGGAAAACCGGGCCATCGTCGTCTATTGTTCAGGCATCCTGTGCGCGGATGCCCGAACCGTGGCCCTGCGGATCGCGCGGCGGGGTCATGACACCCTTATTTTCTCCAGCGGCTGGAAGGCATGGCTCGACGCCGGCCTGCCCGCCGAATGATTTTCCCGATTCCATCCATACATTCCATACCATGACCTCGTTTTCCAACGTCACTGTCGATACCAAGGCCAACGTTTATTTCGACGGCCGCGTGATGTCGCATACCGTCCATTTCCCCGATGGTTCGCGCAAGACGCTCGGCCTGATCCATCCGGGAAGTTATCATTTCGGCACCGCCGCGCCGGAACGAATGGAGATCATCGCCGGCGATTGCCGGGTCACGCTCAATGGCTCCGGCGAGGAGCGAGCGTTCACCGCCGGCGGGGCGTTCGATGTCCCCGGCAACAGCGGCTTCACGATCGTGGTGGACGAGGGCATCTGCGAGTATGTCTGCTCGTTTCTGGCCGAATGACGACTCGCTGGCCCTCACTCCCGCGAATCTGCTGCGCGGCCGCGCTGGCGTGCGCCTGCGTTTCTTGCGGCCTTCGCCTGCCGGTCCATACCACGCCGGCCACCTCCTCCCCGGTAAGCCTGCGCGCGCAAGCGCCGGCGGACGCCCCGCCGCGCGAACCGGATGTCCACCTCTGGCTCACCGCCGACCGCTACCACACCTGCATCGCCGTTCCCTTCGGCTGGCTGCTGGAATCCGGCTATGTGCCCCCGGAAAACTTCGGCGCTCCACGCTGCGTCGTGATGAGCTGGGGCAACAACGACGCCTATTCCGCAGAGGGCTTTGATCATCCATGGAAGGTGATCCGGGTGCTTTTCACGCCCACGCGCTCGGTGATGGAACTCATCCCGGTGAATTGGAATGTGCCGGAGGTTTTGCCGGGCCACCGCATCTGGCAGGCGCGGGTCCCGCGCGACCGCGGCCCGTCACTGGCGGCATTCCTCAACGCCTGCGCGGCCACAGATGGAAACGGCCGCCCGGTCGTGGTCCGCGAGTCGAGCTGGGGGCATGGCGTGCAGATCGAGTCCCGCCACAGTTATTTCATCCCGCGTGTCTGCAACGTGTGGACGGTGCAGGCACTCGAAACAGTCGGCGGCGAATACCGGCCGTGGTTCGCCATCACCGCCAACGGCCTGATCCGCCAGGCGGAACACCCGCGCAACGGCTTCGAAAAAATCTGGCCCGGCGGCGGCGCGCCCGAGAGCTGGCCGGAATAATCAATTCAGCAACCCGCGCAACTCGCGCACCAAGCTCGCGTCGTCCGGGCGCTTGGCCGCATCGAGCGCCCCCACCAGGTTGTTGAGCAGCCGCAGCAGGATCGTTCCCGTGCTTGCGGCGCGGCGCAGTTGATCGCGCTCACCGCGGCTGAGCTCCGGGCTTTCCAGCAATGTGGATTGGAGGTGCAACCGGCCGCCATCGAAGCAATCGACCACGATCGGATAACCATTCTCATGAATGCGCGTGAGGAAATGACCGGGAAAATTCACCCCCTCCACCACGAAGTCGAGGCGCCTTGCCACGAGGATGAAAATCACCGCGAGGCCGAGCGGGTTCGAGCGTCCATGCTGGATGCACCACGCGAGATCCGAATTGTCCGGGCTGTCGTATTCGTCCGCGTTGCCCTTCAAGCGGCCGTCGGCGAAGAGAAATTGACTCAGCTCCAGGGCGCTGGACAACCCCTCCGCTTCAGCTTCCTCGGCAAGCAGGTCGATCGCATCGGATAATGGCTGGCGGATCGTGACGCCGTCGTGCAGGAAATCCGAAATCACCCGCAACATGGCCTCAAGCTGGTCCCAATCGTCGCGCATCGCGTCCGCGCCGCCGCCGGGAGCGAGCCAATCGCGCCGCAATGCCCGGCGGCGTGCCGGACGCAGCAATTCCGCCAGGGTCTCGCGCTCGGCATCGCCCAGCGGGATCGACGATGCGGCCAGCCACTCGCTCAGGTCCCCGCCGCAGAGCGCGATGCGTTCCGCCACGTGTTGGCGGACTTCCGGCGTTTCATCGTCCAGCAAGCGGATCAATGCGCCGAGTTCCGTGGCGGACGGAGAGGATGCATGGGTTGAGAGATTCAAGGCGGTGGAAATGAGTGTGGTGCTCTGCGGGCTTGCGGAAAATACCCTGTCCGCGGCTCCATGCGGAATCAAAGCTGGTGATGCGCGCCGCCCAGGATACTGCGGGCATCGTAGCCATGATTGGCGAGGATGCGCGCCGCGAAGTAGCTCGTCTTGCCCATCTGACAGATGGTGAAAACCGGTTGCGAGCGGTCGATTTCACCGAGCCTGCCGCGCAGCTCGCCGAGCGGGATGTTTTTCGCCCCCGGCACCGGTTGCTTCGCGGCGGTGGAGGCAGGACGCACATCGATCACCTGCGCGCCGGCGCTCGCCAAGTCCGGCACCGGGACCAGGAAGCCATCGCGGATATTGCACGCTGCGAAACCGGCCACGTTCACCACGTCCTTGGCGCTGCCGAAAGGAGGGGCATAGGAAAGTTCCAGGTGACACAGATCGTCGATCGTCAAGCGACCCGTGATGGCGGTGGCGACGATGTCCAAGCGCTTGTCCACCCCGTCCTTGCCGCAGGCCTCCGCGCCGAGCACGCGGCCATCCTCCGGCGACCAGATCAGCTTGAGCGTGATGGTTTCCGATCCGGGAAAATAGCCGGCATGCGAGCCGCCGTTCACGGTGACTGTCTGGAAAGGAACGCCTTCCGCCTTCAACCGGCGTTCCGACCAACCGGTGATGCCGGCCGCCAGCTCGAAAACCCGCACGATCGCGGTGCCAATGCCGCCGGGATACGGCAAGGCCCGGTCGCCGCGGAAGATGTGGTCCGCCGCCGTGCGGCCTTGACGATTGGCCGGCCCACCGAGCGGAATGGCGGCGCGTTTACCGAACAGCGCATCCTCGGTCTCGCAGACGTCGCCCACGGCGTAGATGTCGCGATCCGAGGTGCGCTGCCACGCATCCACCACGATGTGGCCGCGCGGGCCGAGCGT
>JBMTCD010000009.1:0-35280 GCA_049430545.1 Luteolibacter sp. | reverse complement strand
CATTGCCATGGCCCCGATCCCAAGACACGCGAGGAAGGTTTGCGGCTCGATGTGCGCGCGGCGGCCGTCGAGGACCGCGATGGCTTCCCCGCCATCGTTCCTGGCGATCGCGGAAATAGCGAGGTTTGGAAACGCATCGTCGATTCCGACGACCCGATGCCGCCGGTCAAAAGCCACAAATTCCTCACCGCCGAGCAGATCGAGCTGATCGGCCGCTGGATCGACGAGGGCGCGGTCTATGAGGAACACTGGGCCTACGTGAAACCCAAGCGCCCGCCGCTGCCGGAAGTCTCCGATCCGGAATGGGCCGCCAATCCGATCGACCGCTTCATCCTCGCCCGGCTCGACGACCACGGCATCAAGCCCTCGCCGCGTGCCGACGCCCGCACGCTGATGCGCCGCGTGACCTTCGATCTCACCGGGCTGCCGCCCACGCCGGAACAAAGCGCCGCCTTTCTCGCCGAAGACTCGCCCGAGGCTTACGCACGTTATGTGGATTCGCTCCTGGCCGCTCCCGCCTACGGCGAGCATCTCGCGGTCTGGTGGCTCGATCTGGTGCGCTTCGCCGACACGATCGGCATCCACAGCGACAACCCGCGATCCGTCTGGCCATACCGCGATTGGGTGATTCGTTCGCTCAATGAAAACATGCCCTTCGATCGCTTCACGACCATGCAGCTTGCCGGTGACCTGATGCAGCCCGAGCCGACGCGCGACATGCTGGTGGCCAGCGCCTACAACCGACTCGGCCTGCATACCGAGGAAGGTGGTGCGCAACCGAAGGAATACGAAACGATCTACAATGTCGACCGTGTCTCCAATTACAGCGAGGTCTGGTTGTCATCATCGGTCGCGTGCGCCCAGTGCCACGACCACAAGTTCGACCCGATCACCGCGCGCGATTTCTATACCATGGCCGCTTTTTTCGCCGACATCGACCAGGTCATCATCGGCGTGGAGCATGGCTACGCCGGCTTGAAGCATCCGATCCTCTTCCTGCCGGAAAACGACGAGCAAGCCGCCAAAGTCGCTCCGGTCGAGGACGCCTATCAGGCGATCCTCCGCGCCCACCCGGAGGCCGCTCAAGTCGAGGAACACCTGGCCAGCCGCGATCCGCGCCCGCCATTGCCCGGCGGGAAAATGCCGGAATACGGCGAGGAGTTCAAAAAAATCATCAATCAGCGCGCTGAACTCGCAAAATCCGTGCCTTACGTCGTCATCACCCGCCCGCGTGAGGCGCCCCGCACCGTCCGGGTGCTTGCCCGCGGCAATTGGCAGGATGAATCCGGCGAGGCGGTGGCGCCTGCGGTGCCGGAATTCCTGAAAGGCCCGGCTTCCACGGAAGGCAAGCGGCTCACCCGGCTCGATCTTGCCAAGTGGACGATGTCGGAGGACAACCCGCTCACCGCCCGGGCCGTCGTCAACCGCCTGTGGGGCCGCTACCTCGGCACGCCGATCTCCGCCAATGCCATCGAGCTCGGCAGCCAGGGCGTGCCGCCGAGCCAGCCGGAATTGCTCGACTGGCTCGCCATCGAGTTCCGCGAAAGCGGCTGGGATCTCAGGCACCTCATCCGCCTGATCGTCACCAGCGAGACCTATCGCCAGTCCGCGAACACCCGTGAAGATCTTGCCGTCATCGATCCGGCGAACGAGAAGCTGTTTGCCCGGCAGTCCGCCTTGCGGCTGCCGGCCGAGGCGGTGCGCGATCAGGCGCTGGCGGTTTCCGGTCTGCTCGAGCCACGGATCGGCGGGCCCAGCGTTTTCCCCTACCAGCCCGAAGGACATTGGGAACCACTCAATTTCCCGAAGCGCAGCTACCCGACCAGCAAGGGCGCGGACCTCTACCGCCGCGGGCTTTACACCTGGGTGCAACGCACCTTCCCGCATCCGATGATGGTCACCTTCGACGCCACGTCGCGTGAGAGCTGCACCGGCCAGCGGATGATCTCGGTGACGCCCCTGCAGGCCTTGGTCACGCTCAACGCGCCGGAGTTCGTCGAGTCGGCCCGTGTGCTCGCTGCCCGCCTGTTGCGCGAATCGGAGGAGGATGAAGCGCGGCTCGGCCAGCTGTTCTCGCTGGTGCTTGCCCGTGCGCCGCGCGAGAGCGAACGCTCGACGCTTCAAGGGCTGTTGGAAAATCAGCGCGGGCGCTTCAAACAAGTGCCCGCCGAAGCTCAGAAACTAATCGCCGCCGGTGAAAGCCCGGTCGCCACCGGGCTCGATCCCGCCGAGCTGGCCGCTTGGACCGCCGTCTGCCGTGCCGTCCTCAACCTGCACGAAACGCTGACCCGCAATTGATCCATTTCCTATCTTCAAATTCCCGACATGAATCCGCCATTTCGTTTGGAAAAAGTCCTGCTCGACCGCGCCGTGGCCGAGCGTTGCCTGCTGAGCCAGACACGCCGCAAGTTCCTCACCAGCGCCTTCGGTTCGCTCGGCTCGCTGGCGCTTGGCAGCATGGCGGGTTCCCGTCTGCTCGCTGCCAATGCGGGTCCGACCGGTGGCCTGCCACCGCATTTCATGACTCATGCCGCCCGCGCGAAACGTGTCATCCACTTGTGCATGGCCGGCGGACCCAGCCACCTCGAGTCGTTCGATCCCAAGCCGGTGCTCGAACAACAACACGGCAAGCCCATGCCCGAATCGCTCACCGCCGGCCAGCCGGTCGCCCAGCTCCAAGGCAAGGCGCTTACCGCGTTCGGTCCCCAAGCGACGTTCAAAAAATGTGGCGAAAGCGGCATCGAGATCAGCGATTTCTTTCCGCACATCCAGGGCATCGCCGATGAGATCTGCGTGATCCGCTCGATGGTCACCGAGCAGATCAACCACGACCCGGCGCACACGTATTTCAATACCGGCACCATCCGCCCGAACTACCCGAGCATCGGCTCCTGGCTGCTGTATGGCCTGGGTTCGATGAACGAAAACCTGCCAGGCTTCATCGTCCTCACCAGCGAAGGCGGCGGCCAGGCCCAGCCGATCTCCGCGCGCCAGTGGTCCAGCGGCTTCCTCGCCGGCAAATACCAGGGCGTCAAACTCAACAGCATCGGTGATCCGGTCTATTATGTCGGCTCGCCCGACGGCGTCTCCACTCCCTGCCAGAGCGAACTCGTCGAGGCGATCAACCAGCTCAACCAGGATCATGCCAAGGTGGTGGACGACCCCGGCATCGCCGACCGCATCGCGCAATTCGAGCTTGCCTTCCGCATGCAGATGACCACGCCTGAACTCACCGATTTTTCCAACGAAGACCCGAAGATCGTCGCCGAATACGGCTGCACGCCCGGCGATGGTTCCTTTGCCAGCAACTGCCTGATGGCCCGCCGCCTGGCCGAGCGCGGCGTGCGCTTCATCCAGCTCTACCACCGCGGCTGGGACCATCATGGCAACTTGAAAAAGGCAATGCCAGCGGCCTCGCGGTTGGTCGATCAGGCCACCGCCGCGCTGATTCGCGACCTCAAACGCCGCGGTCTGCTGGAAGACACCCTGATCATCTGGGGCGGCGAATTCGGCCGCACGCCGATGGCCCAGGGCACTGGCCGCGACCATCACATCAAGGGCTACTCGATGTTCCTCTGCGGCGGCGGCATCCGCAGCGGTCTGGTGCACGGTGCCACCGATGAATTCGGCTACAATGCCGTCGAAAACCCGGTCCACGTGCGTGACCTGCACGCCACCATGCTCCACCAGCTCGGCATCAACCACGAACGCCTCACCTTCAAACATCAGGGGCTCGATGCGAAGCTCACCGGCGTTGAGCACGCCAAGGTGGTCCACGCGCTCATGGCCTGAGTCTCGTTGGGCAATTTGAGATTTGACGAAAGGCCATGCCGGGACCGGTGGACGGGCGCACGATCTGGCAGCCGCAGCGGTCCGGACCAGCCATTCCACACGCCATCAGCACGTGGGACTGCGGGGCGGGTCGCTGCCGCCCACGCCTCAGGCGTAGATTTTCCTGTAGTATTCGTCGGCCATGCGGTCGGAGTCGAATTCGGTCGCCACTTCGTTCATCGAGTTGAGCACGATGCGGCTCCAGTCGTCCGGGCGCTCGTAATAAGCGGGCAGGATCCTCTCGTTGAGGATCTGATAGAAGCCGAGGATGTCGTGGCGGTCGCGGTCCTCGGGGCTGAGTCCCGGCGCGGCGGGCGGGATAATGAATGAATTTTCGCCGTCCTTGGCGAACTCGCAGACCCAGCCGTCGAAGGTGGAGAGGTTGACCGCGGCGTTCATGGCGGCGGTCATGCCCGAGGTGCCGGAGGCCTCGCGGGTGACAACCGGGTTGTTGAGCCAGACGTCGGCGCCGTTCTTGAGCTGGCGCGAAAGTTCCAGCTCGTATCCCACGAGCACCGTGGCGTTGGGGTAATCGCGGGTGATGTGGATGAGGTGGTTGAAGAGTTCGATCGCGTTGTAGTCGAACGGATAGGGCTTGCCCGCCCAGATGAGCTGCACCGGATGGGTATGGTTGTTGAGCATCGCGCGGAAGGCCTTGATGTCGCGCGTGATCAGGTCGGGGCGCTTGTAGCCGGCGAAACGGCGCGCCCAGACAATGGTGAGCACCTTGGGGTCGAACAACTTGCCGGTCTGGTCCGCCACCACACGGAAGAGGCGCTCCTTGAGTTCGCGCTTCCGGTGCCGCAGTTCTTCGGCGCTCGCTTGCCGGCGCGCGTGCTCAAGGCCATGGTCGGTCCAGTATTTCTTGTTTTGCGCGTTGGTGACGTGGGTGATTTCGCAGATCCGGGGGTAATGCGCCCACATGTCACGGGCCACCTGGCCGTGGAGCTTGGAAACGCCGTTGGCGATGCGGGCGAGGCGAAGGGCCGCCAGCGAGTGGTTGAATTCATGGCCCTCGATGCCGGTGATGCGGCGCACTTCCTCCTCGGGCACGTCGCCGAAAAAGGTGAAATCGCGCAACAGGTTGAAATCGTGGCGCTCGTTGCCGGCGTCCTCGGGCGTGTGGGTGGTGAAGACGAGGCGTTTTCTCACCTCGTCGAGGCTGCGGTGCTTCTCGTAAATCTGGAACGCGGCGGCAAGGCCGTGGGCCTCGTTGAGGTGCCAGACCTCGGGGTCGACGCCGAGTTCCCCGAGCAGCTTCGCGGCCCCGGCACCGAGGATGATGTATTGCGCGATGCGGCGCAGGTGGTCGTTGTCGTAAAGCCGGTGAGTGATCGCGCGGGAGAGCGGGTCGTTTTCCTCGATGTCCGTGGTCAGGAAAAACATCGGCACCGTGCCGAAGATGTCGCCGGGCAGGAACACCGCCTTCACCCACACCGGGTGACCGTGCACCTGGACGGTGAACCGGATGCCGGTGTCCTGCAGGAAGGCGTATTCCTTTTTCCGGAACTGGATCGCCAGCTCGCGGTCCTCGCCGCGGCCCTGGGTGTAGTAGCCGAAGGTCCAAAGGATGCCGATGCCACACAGGTTCTGCCTGAGGTCAGCTGCGGAGCGCATGTGCGAGCCGGCCAGAAACCCGAGGCCGCCGGAATAGATCTTGAAGCTCTGGTCGATGGCAAACTCACAGGAAATGTAGGCCACGCTTTTGGAATACTCCGGATTGATTGCGTAGTGGTGGGAGAAGGGTTTGGGTAGGAATGAATCAGCCATGGGAATGCGGATGTGGGATCGATTGCGCGCCCTGCAACGCGGACGGTTCGGGATGATTTACGCCTCCGCGATGCAGATGCCGTGCCGCAGGGCATATTGAGTTCCATGCGCGGGCTTGTCCAGCCCGGCGACGGCCGCGCGCCGGCGCGAAAATCAAGGTTGCAAAAGCCGCGCGCCCATGCTGTTCTCTGCCCGCCGCAAGGCACTCGCGCGCGTGGCGGAATTGGTAGACGCGCTAGATTCAGGTTCTAGTGTCAGCAATGATGTGAAGGTTCGAGTCCTTTCGCGCGCACCACTTTGATTTACAACAAGTCCCGGGGCTTAAAAGCCTCGGGATTTTTTGTTTGAGAACCCTTCATCTGGCCATTTTCTGGCCACGATTTCCGACTGGAAGCCGTTCTCTACCATCTGCATGGCACATTGGTGGGTCTCGCCGAGGAAACGTTGAATGGCAAATTGGTCAGTTTTCATGGGACGCAACGTAGTGTTGGGGTTTGATTTCGGCCTCGCCCTTCCAGCGGTAGGCGACGAGCGGGCCTTCCTTGGCGGCGGCGTGGTCGAGGCAGGCGACGTTGTGACGCTCGGGCTGCAACGGAGACGCTCCCGGCTTGAGGTAGTGGCCGAAGAAGACGGGCGGCGCATCGACCGGGTAGCCCGGGATCTGGGCGAAGGACTCGGCCTTCACGGGTGAGGCCGGAATGGCCGGGTTGTGTGGGAAAACCAGTCCGTCATAGCCGATGTCCGCGTCCGGCAGCTCCCACCAGCGGGCGCGGATGTTGCGGCGTGACGCTCCCGTATGGTCCGTGAACCGGACACCGTCTGGCAGCTCCACCTCGACCCCCTTGAGCAGCGTTTCGAGGGCCTCGCCCTCCGGTGTGTGCTTGTTGGAAGCGGCGAGGAAAAACTCCTGGCACTCCAAGCACCGGCCGGCGAGGCGTTCGAGCATGCCCTCATGCCATGTCGCATGCACGGCGCGGAAGCCGCCGAAATCGAAGTGGAAGGGCAGGCGCTTCATCCACGGCATCCAGACCTGATGCCATTCGCCTGCGGGATCATCGTGATCCGGGGAATCATCGAGTGTGCCTTGGTGCATGGCGATGTTCTTGCTGCCACGGATCCGCAACCACTTCCCGTCCGGCCCCTTGCTGTGGAAGTAGAGGGCGTTCAACTCATGGTTGCCCATCAGGCAGAGGGCGTCGCCGCGGTCGCACATGGCTTTCACCGCACACAGCGTGGCGCGCACGCCGCCGGGATGGGAATGGCCCGGTTTGGGATCGATCAGGTCACCGAGGAACAGCGCGCGGTGACCGGCGGGTGGGACGAACCCGTCACCGTCCTTGCGGTAACCGAGGCGGTTCATGAGATTGGCGAGCTTGTCGAAGCGACCGTGAACGTCGCCGATGATGTCGTAGTGCATTCCGTTCTTCATACGTGCGGAGCATGACGGAAAAAGATGAATCTTGTAATCATGTATTTAGCAGATAAACTGACTTCGCAGTCATGAATTAATTCGACCAGCTTTTCGACGTTACGGGCCTATCGCTGGACCGCCTGCGCTCGTTCCTGAAAGTAGCGGAAGCGGGCAACCTGACCCAGGCGGCTCAGGGGGATCAAACCAGGCAGTCGCAGTATTCCCGGCAGATCAAGGAGCTGGAGGGCTTCTTCGGCGTGGCGCTCACCCGCCGGGTCGGTCGGCGGATTAAGATCACCGAGGAGGGCCACAAACTCGCTCTGGTCATTCGCCGCCAGTTCAGCGAGCTGGACACCTTCAGGGAAGCCATGGCGGGTCGTTGTGTCCGGGTGAGCTTCGGTTCACAGGGCAGTGTGATCGAATGGCTGCTCATCCCCCGGTTTGCGGAAATGAGCCGGGTGATGGGCTACGTGGCCATCGAGGCGGAGCAGATGCGGTCGATGGATGTCGTTCGCGCTGTGGCTGATGGTCGGCTTGATTTTGGAATTGTCCGCGAGGACGCGCTGCCGCCGGAAACCAAGCGCGAACGAATCGGTGCTGTCGGCTACGCTGTGTTCGCATCGAATGCGTTATGGAAAGGATGTGGCTCAGCCACGGAGCTTCTGGCCAAAGCCCCCGTGGCGGAACTGCTCCCGGGCGGACAATTTTCGCAGCGCTGGCAGCAGTGGTTAGGCGAGGCGAAACTACGCCCGCAGATCGCGGCGCGCGTGTCGTCATTCACCGACCTGGCTCGCGTCGTCCGAAACGGCCATGCCGCCGCTGTGCTGCCCGAGATGGCCGCGGTGGATTTCGATCCGAAGAAGTTCAGGCACGAGCGGATCGCCGCCCTCAAGCCCCGCACGCTGGTGCTCATCTCCAACGCCCGCAGCTTGGACCGTGTAGGTATCAGGAATACGGCCGTGGAGGATCTGGTCCAAATTCTCCGGCATCACTGATCAGACAAAATCACTCACCAATTCCACATCCCATGGTTTCACCCTCACCCGATTCCTCCTCCGAACTCACGCGGACATCGTTGCTGGAAACCGCCGACCTGCGTGATGCCCACACACTTCTCCACCAGTTCGATGCCCTCGCCCTCGGTGAAGGCAGCCTGAATGCCGGCGCCAACACGCTCACTGCGATGGCGCTGGCGCTTGCCAACATCGCGCCTCCCGGAACCTGCATCACCGATAAGGAGGGCACGCGAATTGTCGTCGGCATGAACCTGCTGGTCAGCGGATCCTTGTCCTGCGGCATTATCGACGACCGGGTCATGGAGATTTTGCAGGATTTGCAGAACAACGTCTTTGCCCACATCCGTCAGCGGCTGGAGCGAAAAAGGCAGCGCGAAGAATTGGTCACCGAAATCACCAGGGCATCCGTAACGCGTCAAAAGGAGGAAAAGGTTCAATCCCGGATTGTCATGGACCGCCTGGAGAAGAACGAGTTCATGACCAATGCCATGTTTGAGGCGGAGTGGCGGAGCCTGCTGCGACCGCCTTTGGACCCCGAGATCTCCGAACTCACCGAAGCCCCGGTGTTCTTCGCCGGGATTGGTTCGGTGGAATCGCTCTATGCAGCGGTCAAGTTTGCGAACCGCGGGCGACTGTTGGCGCACGCGAGTCTGAGTGCGGATCAGGACACCCCGCTGCTCGCCCGGGTGTGTGGTGAGCTGGTGAGCGGTTGCCCCAGGCGCAAGCTCCTGGCGGCCAGCATTCGGGGCGAGGTGGTGGCCACCGATCCTCGCGGGATCCTCGGCAACCTGCTGGTCAATGATGCTCAGCAAGGCTGGCTGGAGCGCATGCTTTGGCTGAGCGATCATGGCGACGGCCCAGTCTTTGAACGCAACGAGACGGATGCAAAGGCTCCGCGCATGCAACGGATCGGTGGCTGGTTCCGGTTGGCAGCCGAAGAGGTTGCGGCGACGCGGTTAAACATCCACAAGCCCGGGCCGATCATGCACAAGTTGCCCATTGCGGCGATGCAGGCCGAATGGGTTCATTTCCTACAGGGACTCGAACCCCGGTTTCCGGGCATTGCAGGCACGCTGCGTCCCCTGTTGGCAAGCCTGACCTTCGGACTGCTCCGCATCACATCCGCCGTGCCGGTAGAGAATCAGGTCAGCTTCTCGATGAAGCAGGTCGCGGCCCTCTCTCGCCTGCTGGCGCTACGGATGGTGGAGCACCGCGAGAGGCTGCTCTCAGAGGCGCGCCGGAGAATGATTGAATCCATAATCGCCAAACTGCGGCTCAAGCTGGCGGATGGACCGCAGACGGTGCGGGACCTCGTTCGCAGGTTCGACAAGCTCGATGCGGCCATCTGCGTCGAGGCGCTGGTTATGATGGCGGACAGCGGGCAGGCGGTGCTGCGAGGCAACCGCTGGCAACTCACCGAGCGAGGCGGCCTGAAAACCCTCACCACCATCGATGTATAGGGTCGACAACCCCGGCTGGGACATGCACCGCCGCATGCGCAACCCGATGCAGGATCTCGGGATCTTCATGCATGGGTGCTCGGAGGATCCGGTGACCCGGGTGATGGCCACCACCGCGGTTGTGCTGGCTCTCTGCCAGACGGCCGGCCCCACGATGGTTTCCCAGCCGCCGGGATTTCTGCTCCTCCATGCCGGGGATGAGCCGGTTGATCCGATTGATGCTGTCATGAAAACCTTGGTCGGCATGATCCCGCCCACTCCCCGGCCGGAATCCGAAACCTTCGAACGCAACCGCCGGGTGATGAAGTCTGCCTTGCTCCAGAAGCTCCTCAGTGCTGAGCAGGCGCGAACCATGATGGATTTCTTCGGGCTGCAGGAACGTGAGAGGTGTCCGTTGGTGGAAGCCTTTCAAAACGCAATGACCGAGAATCATGGCCAGGGGCGTGCGGGCTGGTATGCCGACCGCTGCGACGAGGAGTTCGGCTGGGTGACGGACGCCACTGGCCACAGCATAATGCGGTTGGACCGGGAGGAGGATCTCCAGCGCTTCCGGGAGGATCTGCGGATGAACCCGGCACAGCTCATCCACCCGACCGGATACGGCGCTGACATGAGGCAGGAGACGAAGCGATTGAGCATCGCAGGATCGGTGTCCGTGGCCGATTGGGACGACCATCTCGCCAACGGCATCGTCTGCAACGCCCTCCCCGTGTTATTCCTGCCTCACGCCGCCTGTGAGCCGTTGGTCACGCCCGGGGAGCTGGCCATGGAGTGGATCGGGATTGCCTTGGCGGGAGAAGCGGTCGAATCCACCGCCACGCCAGTCGAAGCCTACGAACGTCTCGACCTGATCAAGCCGTCCTGGGTGAAGGAGCGGATCAACCGGCTCCGGGAGCGCCTGCATCACTTCCCGGCCGACTATGAGTTCTTCGTCATGCGGAGCGTGCGCGAGTTGCTGCCCTGCTGCCGGCGTCTGGTCGGCATTACGGCACCGGCAGGGTCCCCGGAGGAGGAGCAGCTCAACCTGACATTCGACCTGTTCTCCTACGTCCTGCAGGGCGTGTGTCTGGGCGTAGAGGCGCTCGGCTGGCACGGCTACGGATTCGAGAGCCGGGGTGAGACCGACGGGATGCGGCGGGTGCTGCGCGCCATCCGTGAGCACGGCTCCCTGAGCAGGCGCGACCTCCAGCGCCACCAGCAGTGGCTGACGGCCGCAACCCGTGACGAAATCCTCGGAGCCTTGACCCGGGAAGGACTCATCATGATCGCTGGAAACGAAATCACGGTGAGGCCATTTGCCGACTACTGGCGGCACATTCTCCGGCGGGCTTTCAACGGGCTGCCGGAGCCGCTGTGGCAAGGTGCGCCTTGCAGGCAACACGCGGCAGCCGCCAGCTGAAAATGGGCGAAGAAGCGGGTGGGAGTCAGCGCTCGGTGTGAATTGTCATGTGCCTGTGGGCGGTTGAATGGCAATCGACCCCAAACAAGCACTGACAGTACTGACATCGTAGAATCAAGGGCCACAGCCGTTTTTGATGTGTCCACTGTCAGTGACCAGCCGATGTAATCGGGCTCCAATCTGCATGAGGAGCCGGAGATTTGGTGGATTCAGGAGCATTTTGTCATGCGGCGGCCAGTTGACAAATGGCAACAAGGGCGCTCCGCAGGAACTGGCTGTCAATCGCGCCAAGACACCAAACTCACACACCCAACCGCAGCTTGTGAACGATGATCCTGGCCCGGACCTGGCGGGCGAGTTCGTCCAGCGAGAAGAATGTCCGACCGATTTCTTCCGGGTTAGCGAGTTCCTCCGCCGGGAAGATTCCTTCTTCGAGATAAGAAAGGGGTATGAAGATCATGTGCTTGACCCCTTGGGCTTCCAGATTCACGAGCACCGGTTCCTGAGCGGTGACACGTTCACCGCATCCATCGCATGTCGAGGTGTTCAGGCTGCCGTCCAACAGCGAGCGCAACTTCTGCAGGGTGTCGACGACGCTGACGCATGGGATCGACATGGGCACGTCACAGCGCGGGCGCACGCCTTGCTCCATTTCTTCGTTGGGGCTTTGGCGGTAAAGCGGGATCATGGTGATGCGTTCCAGCGGTCATTCGCCACCAGGCGACGCATCCGAGTCCACCTGCTGCAACCGCGCCCGGACTTTCTCGGTGATGCGCTGGACATCGCGGCTGGTAGCAGCGGCTTCATCGGCGTGGTAGGCCTCGGAAAGTTCCCGGGTGAGTTCGGCCTCTTCCTCGGGAGTGAGGTCGGAGATGCCGAATTTCTGGAGCAAGGTGGCGGGGTTCATGGGATGCGGAGACTGGATGGGTTGGATTTCGGTGGGATGAAGGCTCACTGGTAAAACTCCTCTTGGTATTCGGGCTGGGTGGCGAGTTCCCGCAAGGCGGTCATCGCCTTGTAGATGTTGCGGTCCACCATCGCCCGAGTCATGCCGAGGTCTTCGGCGACGAACTGCGGGGTCTGGTGCTTGAGCTTCACCCGCTCCCAATCTCGAACTGGCGCAGCGGGATGCGGTTGCGGAGATCCTCGACCAGAGTGGCCAACAGCGAGCGCTGAAAGGCATCGGCTTCCGAGGGCGCTTCCGCAGGGAGAACGGGTATCGGCTGGTCTTCGGATTCGGGGAGTGGTTTGTGGTCGATGGGACGTTCCTTGCGCAGCAGGTCGACCACCCGGGCGTTGGTAAGCATGCGGAGGTAGGAGCGCAGGCGGCCCTTGCTTTTGTCGTAACGGTGTTGCCCGCGGGCGAAGAAATCGGTGACGGTGTTGGCCACCGCGTCCTCGATGAATCCACGGCTCGGTTCATGTCCGCCGGTGTGGTGGCGGTAGCAGGCCCTGGCGATCACTTCGATGGTTCGTGGTAAAGCTCAAGGAAGCGCTTCCAGGATACCTGCCAGCTCGCGTCCTGCCCGGCTTCCCGCAGCTTGCTCAGGAGATTGGGCGATGTGGATGGGAATTGGGCGGCCATGGTGGCAAGATCCTATTAAATGGGGTGGGCTGCCGCCAGACCGATCATGAGCGGCGGGTCGGGGGCGGGAGGAAGCGACAAACGCATCCAAGATCCGATTCGCGGGTTTCCTGAGAATCAGACGTTCATTCAAGCCCCGAGGAAGCGTGGGAAGCCGCATCAGTCCCTTACTTCCTTGCAAATGAAGAGACAGACTTCCGCCAACCTGCGTGGAAGATGGAATCTCACCCATTCCCGGGGAACCCGATTGGAATCGATCAATTCTGATGTGAGAGCGCAGACATTGCCGTTGCCTGAAGATGCCATGCCGGCAATATGGAAAGAAAATAGTATAACTTCTATCCATGTAAGCAATCTCATAAGTGCCGGTGCCTTTTCTCCTCATCTGCATAAAATTATAATCCGCAAAAAAGTGGCCCATACACGCGCAAGTGATCACTAACAACCCCTTCTCTCGCGCGCGTAGGGGGGGACTTTTGAAATCCGATAGTTCTGTTAGCGCAATGTTCGAACATCCGTTTGATTGTTCGCGGATCTGCCGACACAGTGACCACAACAGCAGATGTCCATGTCCACGACCTTCAGGTTGTTCCCCGCGCCTGCTCGAATTCGCCATTCCAGGCGGTCGATTTGGCATTACTGCCGCTCGGACAAGCTTTGATGAAAGTCCGATTGGCTCCTTGCCGTTTAAATACACTTCTGGTGTCATCTGGCCGTCCCTTTTTCCTTCATCCATCTCATGTTCCATCCGATCCGCGAATCCGTCTTTATACTGACCGTCATTGCGGCCAGTGCCGTTTTTTCCGGATGCGACAAGCCGTCGGCGACTTCGCCCGCAGCGGCTACGGCCGATCTGGCCGGGGCCAGGTTGGACTACAACCGTGACATCCAGCCGATCCTCTCCAACTACTGCTACCACTGCCACGGGCCGGACACCGCCACTCGCAAACCCAAGGCCAAGCCGCTGCGCCTGGACATGCGTGATCAAGCGCTGGCGTATGTGGGCGACAATGGCGAGCGCACCATCGTCGCCGGCAAGCCGGACGAAAGCGAACTGGTCCGCCGAGTGGAATCACACGACCCCGATCTGAGGATGCCGCAGGATAAGGAGAAACTCCTGAGCCCGGCTCAAATCAAACTGCTTCGCGACTGGATCGCCCAAGGTGCCGAATTCCGAGACCACTGGGCTTTCGAAAAACCGGTCAAGGCTGCGCCGCCCAAAGTCTCCAACGAGGCATGGGGCAAAACCCCGGTGGACCGCTTCATCCTGGCCAAACTCGACGAGGCCGGACTCCATCCCAATCCCGAAGCCGACCGCAGTGCCTTGATTCGCCGCGTGACACTCGACCTGACTGGCCTGCTGCCCACACCCGAGGAAGTCGCCGCCTTCACCGCCGATCCGGCAGATGCCGACACAGCCTACTCCAGGGTGGTGGATCGCCTGCTGGCCTCGCCGGCATACGGCGAGCACCGCGCCCGCTATTGGCTCGATTACGCCCGCTATGGAGACACCCACGGTATCCACGTGGACCCTTACCGTGCCATCTGGCCCTACCGCGATTACGTCATCAAGAGTTTCAATGACGACAAGCCATTCGATCGCTTCGCCACCGAGCAGCTCGCTGGCGACCTGATGCCCGGCGGTGGGCTCGACGCTTTGGTCGCCACCGGCTTCGTCCGCGCAGGACTGGCTTCGGGCGAAGGCGGCACGATCCCGCAGGAACTGTGGGTCAACGTCAAACGCGAGCGCACCGAGGCTTTCACGACTGTGTTCATGGGCATGACCGGTGGCTGCGCCGTGTGCCATGACCACAAGTATGACCCGATGACGCAGCACGATTTTTATTCATTGTCGGCATACTTCGGCAACCTGGCTGAGAAACCGTACCACAACGACAACGACAACTGGCCGCCTTTCCTTGTGCTGCCGCCGGAGGCCGACCGCGCTGCCTTCGACGCGGCACAGCTGCGGAAATCCACGGCGCAGGGAGAACTGGATGCGCTCCACGCAAGCTCCGATGCCGGAGTGAGTGCTTGGCTGGCCGGCCAGAACGGTCCCAAGGACATCGACCCGAAAGATCTCTCCGCACGCTTCCGCCTGAACCGCGAGGACTGCAGTGGCGATGGCAAGGACAAGCGCATCCGCGATCAAATCTCCGGCAAGGAATACACTTTCGAGGGATCGCCTCCCTTGTGGGATGAGTATCCGCTTCTCACCGGCTCCTTCCGCCTCGACAATAACACCCGTTTCCAAGCGCCGGAAGTTGGCAACTTTGAGAAGGACCAGCCCTTCACGATCTCGACCTGGGTGCGTTGGAACGAGGAACCCCTCGGCCAGGGTTCCTCGGAAGGCGGCATCGTCTCGCGCGTCGATGGCGCCACGCTCAAAGGCGGCTGGGAACTTGGACTGACCAAGGGGCGGATCCACTTTTACTTGTTTGGCGATTGGAAAAGTAACGACGCCATAGCGGTCATGTCCAAGCCCGCCATTCCCCGCACCGAGTGGGCTCATGTCTCGGCCACTTACGATGGCTCAGGCAAGGCGGGTGGCGTGAAAATATACCTCGATGGCAAACCGGTGGAAATGGAGGTCAGCAAGGACAGCCTGGTCGGTTCGCTTAAAACCGAAACCCCGTTCAACCTGGGCCGTCGCGGCGGTGCCGATGCCACAGCCAATCCCCTCCGCGGGGTCGGGTTGCTGGATGTGCGCCTCTATCACCGTGCCCTGGCTGATATCGAGATCGTCCGCCTGCCATGGCTTGCCCCCTTGGCCGAAGTCCTCTCGACCAAGCCGGATTACAAGAGCTGGACGCCTTTTGAAAAAGACGCCGCCCGCGTCGCCTATTTTACTTGGGACAGCACTGCCGGCGCCAAAGTCAAGACATTGCAGGAACAGATGGCCAAGGCACAGGCTGAAATGGACGCGCTCTCGGCCAAGACCAAGGTGGTCCACTATCAGGGAGCTAACAAGCCAGAGGAAAGCAAGAAGGTCAGCGAGTCACTGACCCGGATGTATGAGGGCACGCTCGGCTCCGGCACCCTGATCTGCCGCGAGAAACCTACACCCGCCTTTGCCCACGTCCTCGCACGGGGCGACTACGGTTCGCGCCTCGAGCGCGTCTATGCGAAAACCCCTTCGTTCCTCCCCGATCCGCCGCCGGGCACCCAGGCAAACCGTCTGGGACTGGCACAGTGGGTGACGATGGAGGGAAACCCGCTCACCGCCCGGGTAACGGTCAATCGTGCCTGGAACGAGATTTTCGGCATGCCGCTGGTTGAGTCGGCCGAAGACTTCGGCATTGTGGGCGAGCGCCCGAGCCACCCCGAATTGCTCGACTGGCTGGCCGTGGATTTCCAGCATGGTGAAGGGAAGGATTCGGCGTGGAAATTCAAGCGGCTTTATCGCCTGTTGGTGATGTCGATGGCCTACCGCCAATCCGCCGTGGTCACACCGTTGGCCACCGAAAAGGACCCGCGCAACCGGCTGTGGGCACGTGGTCCGCGCCACCGCGTGGACGCCGAAGTGCTGCGCGACATCGCCTTGCAATCGGCGGGCCTGCTCAACACCGGGAAGCGGGGCGGCCCATCGTTTTTAGGCTACCAACCCGACGGCGTTTGGACCAACTCCTACCCGTCGGATACACACATCTACTACCGCCACACGGGTCCGATGCTCTATCGCCGCAGCATGTACCAGTTCGTCAAGCGCACCGCGCTCCACCCGGAACTCGACATCTTCGACGCCACCGACCGCTTGACATCGTGCGCGCGTCGCAACCGCACCAACACGCCCATGGGTGCCCTGGCCCTGATGAACGATGTCACCTTCCTCGAAGCGGCGCGCGTGCTGGGAATCCACGCCATGCAGGCATCGCCCGATCCGGAGACCCGTCTCGACTTCATGGCCCGGCGCGTCCTGTCACGGCCGCTCCTGGCGGATGAAGTCGCCTCCTACCTTTCCCGTCTCGACAAGGTCAAAGCACAACTGAGCGAAGAAAACGCGAAGAAACTATTGGCCCAAGGCGACACTCCGACGCCGGCGGAATTTCCGCCCATCGAATCGGCTTCGTGGATGGGTATCGCGAGCATCCTGCTCAACACCGACGAATTCGTGAACAAGTAATCTCATGTCCCATACGCACCCCTGCTCCGACCACCACGGCGAAGGTCCGACCGTTTGGAACCTGCCGATCCCGCGCGCCCTCAAGGAAGAGTGGAAGACCGGCGTGACCCGCCGCCACTTCCTCCAGCGAACCGGCTTGACCTTGGGTGGTTTGGGCCTGGCACACTTGCTCGGCAGCGACAGCGCCATGGCCGCAGGTCAAGGTTCGCTCGGTGCCCCTCACCATGCGGGCAAGGCCAAGCGCGTCATCTGGCTGTTCATGGCCGGCGGTCCGCCGCACCAGGACATGTGGGATTACAAGCCGCGCTTGGAGGAATTCAATGGCCAGGACATCCCCAAGGAAATCCTGGGGGCCGACTTCAAGCCCAGCGGCATGACCGCCGGCAGTTCGCGTTTCACGGTCAAGGCAAGCCCGTTCGGGTTCAAGCAGTATGGCCAAAGCGGCCGATTCGTCAGCGACGCCTTGCCGTGGACCGCCAAGTGCGTGGACGACATCGCCACGATCCATTCGATGTATTCGGACGCGATCAACCACGAACCAGCCATCATGCTCATGAACACTGCGGCCATGTTTCCCGGCCGCCCGGCGCTTGGCGCATGGATTTCATACGGCTTGGGCAGCATGAACTCGAACCTGCCCTCCTTCGTCGTGCTCAACTCCACTCAACTGCCCGGCCTTTCCGGCCAACCGGTGACGCCGCGCCTTTGGGCGAGTTCGTTTTTACCCACCGAACACGCGGGCGTCGCGCTGCGCGCCGGGGCTGACCCCGTGCTCTACCTGCGCGACCCCGAAGGCATGGACCGCGCATTGCGGCGCAACCTGCTCGACGGCGTGGCGGAGCACAACGAGCGCACGTTCCAAGCTCTCGGCGATGCCGAGACCCATGCGCGCATCACCCAGTATGAGATGGCCTTCAACATGCAGATGAGCGTGCCGGAACTCGCGGATTTCTCCGACGAACCCGAAAATACTTGGGAGCTCTATGGCCCGGACGCCAAGACACCAGGCAGCTTCACCTACAACTGCCTGATGGCCCGCCGCATGGCCGAACGCGGCGTGCGCTTCACCCAGATCTACCAACGCGGCTGGGACTTCCACGGCGGCCTGAGCGGCGGCATGAAAGCACTGTGCGGCGCCACCGACCGCGCCTGTTACGCCCTGATCACCGATTTGAAGCGCCGGGGACTGTTGGACGACACGCTGGTCATCTGGGGTGGCGAGTTCGGCCGCACTACATACTCGCAGGGTGGCGACGGGCGCGACCACCACGCCAAGTGCTTTACCAACTGGATGGCCGGCGGTGGCATCAAGGGCGGAGCTTCGCACGGCCAGACCGACGACTTCGCCTTCAATCTGCTGGATGCCGGGGACAAGGTGCATCCGCGCGACCTCATTGCCACCGCATGCCACACCTTGGGTATCGAGTCGGACCGCCTTTCCAAACGCGTCCTCGGCGTGGACCTGAAACCCACTGGGGTCGAACCGGGGAAACCGATCAAGAGCATCTTGGCGTGATGGAGGTTCCTACTCCACCCCACCCTCGAGAATCAACACCTGGGGGTCACTTCCAAGGCGACAGGTTGCGAATCGGTGGCTGGCGCGGTCACCATGCCCCCATTCGGACAGCTCACCTTGAGCGTCGATTTCAACCAGCCACGACCGATGAACTGAGCCGGCGCGCGAGGTTCCGCGGGAATTCGTGCCAGTCAGGGATGGCACGGAGCTGGGGGATTTCGTGTCTGAAAGTCAAACGTCTGAAGATCTGAAGGGCGAAGGGCTTTGACACGCCGCGGCTGGTGCGGTCCGGGTTGTCGATATCGCGCCAAAGTCCGGACATGCAATGATTCGGTGGATGATGGCCCCGTCTCAAACCGGTGCCCGTTGCGGCGAGGGCATGAATGAGGAGCGGCAGGCAAGCCGCGCAAAATCCGAGAGAAAGCGCTTTCCTTTAAGGTGACTAACACAAACCGACCGGCGAAGGGCACAGAAGAGATTGGCAGGAGTGAGGACTAACAGCCAAAGGGCGTGGACATCACAGGAAAAGAAGATTCGATTGAAGAGAACGGCCGACGAGAACGCGAATTCCAATCGCCCGCCGCTCTCATCGCACGCGGCCGTCAGCCGAAAGGGTGACGGAAGAGCGAATACCTTGACCCCTGTCTCATGTCTCCTTGACAACGACCTGAGCCGCTTCACCTGGTCCGGTCAGGGGCCGGGTGAATTGCACCTTCACCCACCCGCAGGATCACGGGTCCCAGGAGGCCCGCGGGGTCGAGGGCATCCTGCGGGTTGAACCAGCGATCCTGGTGCCAAGTCCAGCCCACGCGCTTTTCCGGGGCAGTCCCGCATCGCCGATCAGGCGGTTGCGCCAGGTGTTGGTCACCTCGATCTTCAATGTGTTCTTGCCCGCGCGAACGGCCCCGGACACCTCGACGATGAACGGCGGCATCCAGAGGACGCCCAGGTCGCTTCCGTTCAGGGTGATCCCGGCCAGGTTGGCCACTCCGCCGAGATCGAGGAACAGGCGGTCTCCCGGCACGCTTTCCTGGAGCGGGAATTCGCAGGCGTAGGTGGCGGTTCCCGAGAAGTGCCGGACACCCGCGTCCGGGTGCAGGCTCAGCGACTTCAGTTCGGGCAATTCGACGCGCTCCGGCGCGCCGCGCCTGGGAGGAAAGGTCACCGACCAAGGGCCCTCGATGGTCTTGAGGGCCGGCATTTCTTCGGGCGGAACCGTTGGCCGGTGGTGGTCTGGTGGAGCCCCGGGGCGACGGAACACGACGAACATCGAGCCGGCCGGATCGAAGCGCATCGGGACAACGGTGCGCTGCTCCTCGACACGCCAGGTGTCCGCATCGCGGGCCTTGCCGGTCACCGCATCCCACAACTCCGGCACCCGGCCGGCCACGCGGAACGCGACGTCCACGGTGCGCGTCCGGCGTTCCTGGTTGGAGAGGAAGTAGATGTCGGCATCGCCTGCCCGTCGATGGTTCCAGACCAGGGGCGGCGAGAAGTATTCCTCCGTTTCCCGGAACACGGGCGTCAGGTCCACGCCGGGGAACTCGACGTCCGGGGGCAAGCCGAGTTCCTCCAGGACGGCGTCCACCGTGGCCCCGGACCGCACGGACGCCCATGATGTCTCGACGATCCCGCGGACCTCGGCGTCGCAATCCGGGTATCCGGACAGGCTGATGGAGCGTGACGGGCGCGGTCCGATCACTGGAACGCCCGCCTCGGCCAGCGCGCCGATCTTGCTCGCCGTTTCCGGGGTCATGCGATCGCCCGGGGGCAGCACTAACAGCCGGTAGGACATCCCGTCGGGCAAGACGAGCCGTCCGTTCCGGGCCCTCGCACGGGTCAGGAGCGCATCCCGGTTGAGGCAGTCGTAGGCGTAGCCGCGGGACAGCGGGACGGGCAACTCGTGGCGCAGATACGACCGGGCCGGCTGCTCCTCGCCGATGAAGAAGCAGACGTCCGCCACGGGCAGTCCTTGTTGCAGCAGGGCCGAAGACCGCCGGAGATAGTCCAGCCACGCCTTGCCCGGCTGGTGCCAGGTCTGGGTCCTGCCGAAGAAGGTGCCGACGGCGTTCAAGGTCATCCCGGGCCGCTTGTCGAAGGCCTGGTGGGCCCAGACGTGCAGGAAGAACTGGTTGATGCCTTGCGCCAGATTGTAATCCCCCATCGGTTTGAGGTGGTATGGATCCGTGTTCCAGAGAAGCGGGTTCTGGGTGAAGGCCTCGGCGCCGATGATGCGCTTGCCATAGATGTGCCCGCCGCAGACGGCATCCATGATGTCGTTGGGCTTGTCCTGGTTGACACTGTTCAGCCAGAACTCGCCCATCGGCAGGTCGGCGTAGCGGAAGTGCTGGAGCCCGTCGGCCATCATGGTCGGCGCGATGCACTCGGCGCTGAAGGCCGCCCCCCGCTCGCGCCCCAGGCGTGTCAGCGGACCATAGAAGTGGTCGCAGACCAGGTCGGCAATGGTACGACGGATATCGTAAAGAAAGCGTTCCGAAAGCTCCGCCGATCCGACCGGCACTCCGCTCATGGCCGGCAGCCACGGCACCGGATCGTTACCCCGCCGCCGGATGAACTCGTCCCGGAATCCGGGCGACCAGTTCTGGCTGCGGGCCTCCCAGCTGTCGGTGTGGTTGCGCCGCAGGACCCTGCCCGCCAGCGCGGGACCGACCCGTTTGAGCGTCTCGCCGAACCATCCCTCGAACTGCACGCGCGCGGCCTCGGAATTGAACTTGTCGCACTCCAGTCCGCGGCCGGCGCCGGCCGGGTTGTTCGTTTCCCCGGTGGTTGTGTAACCGATGCGCTGGACCGTCCATCGCCCGGGCGGCGGCGACCAACGCAGCACGCCGTCGGCGTCCATGCGATCCGACAGGTTCAGGATCCGGTCGACAGGGATACAGCCAGCGGACGGACACTCGGCATCGGTGGTCCAGTCGGCGCGTCGCCACCGGTAGCCCGCCTTGCCCTCCCATTGGTGGACCCGGAACTCGGAGGAAAGTTCGATCTGCCGGACCGCCAGACGGTTCCGGTTGCGGCCCTTGGTTCCCTCGCGGTTCTCCGACGGGGGAGGGGTGCCGGATCGGTCGAGGACCAACCGGAAGAGGCGCCCGGTGGTTTCCGGGATCGCATGCGTGCAATCCATCCCCCTGTCCTGCCATCCGTGGAACTCGCCGGGCTGCAGCCGGCCAAGTGATCGGAAGGTGCTGCCGTCATCACTGACTTGCACCTCCGCCCGATGGAGCTGATAGGCCAGGCCCTGGTCGGGCGACAGGCGGATCGAGCGGCAGGTGAAAGGGGCATCGAACGCGAACTGAATCCAGCCTTCCCCGCGCAGGTTGATCGTCTCCGTAGCCCCCTCGACCAAGGCTTGCGGGTCAAGACCGGGGATGTTGGTGGTGACTTCGGGCTCGAGCCGGGCGGACGTCAGGCCCGCGCCCTCCGGCGATGGCCAGGCCAGGACGGCGAGGCCGCGATAATATCCCTCCCTGGTCGTCGGCTGCTCAAGCTTCCCGGCGAACGGTTTGCCACCGTCGAGAAACCGCGTGGTCGAGACCAACTCCTGCATCGACAACTCCGGCGTGATCCACGGCCCGCCGGCCAGCGCCCACCCGTCACAGGCGTTCATCGCCAGGCGCAGGCCGAGCCGGTCGGCTTCCCGGGCGGAGTGCACCACCAGCGACCACCAATGCTCCGAGAGCGGATTGGCAGGCGGATTGGCCAGAGTCTTTTCCCCGGCGTCCCCGACGGGCATCAGGTAGGCCCCGCCGATCCCCACTTCCGCCATGGCCTCGAGGTCCCTGGTGATACCCTCCGCTGTGGCGTTGGCCTGCATCCAATACCAATACACCCAAGGCCGGGCGCTCTCGGGCGGGTGCTGAAAGACCTCCTCCAGCGTGTCGGCTCCCGCCGGAGTAAAGGCGAGAGCCAGGCAGAAAGCCGTGATACGCTGGTTCATCTTCATTTCCTCGCCGCGCCTCGCGAATGGTCAGGGTTCGCTGCCGGGGGCGGGATAACCTCGCCATGATGCCAGCCGGCGGCCTCCATGTTCTTGTGGACGGGCTGCACTGCCTCCAAATAACTCGGCCGCCGCTGTTTCCATGTCGTGTTGAAATACTCGACCGTGTCGTACCGGTCGTCGCCCTTGATCCGCGGGTCGTTCTGTTCCCGCAGAATCGCGGTCAATCGCGCCCGCAGCGTCCCGGCCGTGTCGGCATGATCGGGGTCGTCGATCAGGTTCCGGACGCAATCCGGATCGGAACGGATGTCATACAGCTCCTCGGCGGGCCGTTTCGCGAAGGCAAGGCGGACGAAGGGTTGGATCCGCGGGTCGTCACTCTGGGCGAGCAGCAAATCCCGTATCGGTGAGTGTCCCATGCCGTCGTAGAACGTGTCCCCGGCCGGCCAGCGGTCCGGCTTGAAATTGCGGATGTAGAGAAAGCTGTCCGAGCGAATCCCCCGGGCGGGATACCCGACGTCATTCGCGCGGATGTACGGCGTGTGCCGTTCCATGCCAAACACCACATGGGTGCGCGAGGGATCGACCCGTCCGGACTTTGTCGACTTCCACATGTCCAACAGACTTTTCCCGGACATGCCCGCCGGGATGTCCACGCCCGCGGCCTCGAGAAAGGTCGGCGCCAGGTCGACCAAGCTGACCGGATCGGTCACCTCGCGTCCGGCGGGCACCTGCCGAGTCCAACAGACTGCCAGCGGCATGTGCACGCCATGCTCGTAGAGGTTGGCCTTGGCCCGGGGCCAGGGCATCCCGTTGTCGGAGGTGACCACCACGATGGTGTTGTCCAGCTCGCCGCTGCCTGCCAGGAGGTCGAGCATCTCACCGAGTTGCCGGTCGAACCGCTCGATCTTGACAGCATAGTCCAAGAAATCGCTTCGAACCGACTCCCGGTCGGGAAGATACCGTGGCAGGTCGACGGACGCGAGCGTCTTGCCCGCCTTCAGGCCCGAACCGGCGGTGTAGCCGCGATGCGGTTCATGCGCGCCGTACCAGAAACAAAACGGCTGTCCCGGCTTGCGGGCGGCGAGAAACGACTGGAACGCCCCGGCATAGTCCTGGCCTTGGTAACGTTTGCCCGCCGGGTTGTGGTCCTTCTCGCCGGGACCCGGCGCC
Source organism: Luteolibacter sp. (assembly GCA_049430545.1). Taxonomy (GTDB): domain Bacteria; phylum Verrucomicrobiota; class Verrucomicrobiia; order Verrucomicrobiales; family Akkermansiaceae; genus Luteolibacter. Next base: position 12,041 of record JBMTCD010000009.1, on the reverse strand, counting down.
CACCCTTTGCCCGTGAACCCCACGTGATAGCCCGCCTGCCCAAGCAGCGCCGTGTAGACCGGAATTTCCGGCGCCAGCGGCGTTCCATGCACGGCGGCATCGCCATTCTGCCACGGGTTGCGACCGCTGAGCATGGAGGCACGGCACGGGCTGCACTGCGGCGCGGGCGCGAACGCATTGTGGAAGAGGATGCCTTGCCTGGCGACCCGGTCAAACGCCGGGGTGTTGACGAACCCGCAGCCATACGCACCGGCGTGCGGCCACGACTGGTCGTCGGAGATGGCAAGCAGGATGTTCGGCGGTTTCCGGTCTGCGGGGGCTCCGGCCGCGCACACGGTGCCAAAGGCTGCCAATCCACAGGCCGCAACGGCGGCATTGGCAAGCGCAGGAAACGTTTGTCTCCCGGAGTATGTTTTCATTCGATCATCAGTTGTCCGGTACCATCGCCGTCTTCGTGCCCACGGGGTTTGTTGGGATTTCCCACAGTGCTGCAACTCCAAATTGATCCCATGGTGGGGGATCGAACCAGATGGTTTTCGGCCGGTCTGTCCCCACTGCGTGGGCCCTTGGAAAAGTGGAAGCTCCTCCCGGGACCGTTTGCGGGGAGGGTTGCCGGGGGCGGCTCCCTCACTGCTGCGGCAATGGCGGTGCCCAGCGTTCGGTCTGCACGATGTCGAAACGCACGCGGGTGTCGTTGGGTTGTCCGGGGCCGGGCCGGCTACGGCCGCGATCCACCACTTCCCGCAAGCCTTCGGTCAGGTGCTTGACGACCTGCGGCTCGGCGGCGGCGAGGTCCCTGGTTTCCGCGACATCCTCTTCCAGGTCGTACAGCTCGGCGACCGTCCTCTTGCCGCGCGACTTGTCCTTTGCGCCTGGCAACCTGAAGACGAGCTTCCACGGTCCCTCGCGGAAGGCAAACTCGCCGTGAACCGAGTGGCTGACGAGATTCGGCCGGAATGGCTTGTCGGTTTTGCCGAGCATCGTCTTCAGGATGCTGAAGCTGTCCGGGGCGGCGTCCGGCGGCAATTCGTCGCCGAGGACTTCGGCGCAGGTGGCCATGACGTCGTTGAGGCAGAGCAACTGCCCGCTGCGGCTGCCCGGCGGCACGCGCCCGGGCCAGCGCACGATTAACGGGACCCGGTGACCACCTTCCCAGATGTCGGCCTTGCGGCCGCGGAACTCGCCGCTGGGCCGGTGCCCGGCCTTGATCAGCTCATTCCAGCCCGATCTGGCCGAGTGGCCGTTGTCGGCGGTGAAGAGGATCAGGGTGTTGTCGGCGATGCCCGCGTCATCCACTGCCCGGATCACCTGGCCGACCGACCAGTCCGTCTCCATCACGAAGTCGGCGATGGGGGCGATGCCGCTCCTTCCCCGGAAGCGTTCCGATGGCGAAACCGGATCATGCGGCGAGGTCATGGAAAAGAAGAGGAAGAACGGCCTCTTGGTCTTCGCCTGCTCGTGCACATACTTGACGGCGCGCCCGGTCAGGGTGGGCAGGATCTCCGTCATCCTCCAGCCCGGGGCCATCGGGCAGCCGTTGAACTTGGCCGGCAGGGCCACGCCATCCTCGGGGTGGGGCATGTATGCGGCTGTCGGATGCTCGACGACACGGTCGTTTTCGATGAAGGTGAACGGCGGGAAGTTGGGCACGTCGGTGCCGAAGTAATGATCAAAGCCGCGCGTCGTCGGCCCGTCCTCGATCGGCTTGGTGAAGTCCCACCGGCTCGTGGCGAGGATATTGGGGCGCTCGTCCATGCGGCCGGGCTGCGGGCCGGGCCAGTTCCAGCCGAGGTGCCACTTGCCGATGCAGGCGGTTCGGTAGCCATGTTGCCGGAGATAGCCGGGCAGGGTGGGCCGGGCACTGCTGATCAATGGCGGCTCGTAGGCGGCGAGCACCCATTCCTGCAGGCGCGTCCGCCAGCAGTAGCGGCCGGTCATCAGCCCGTAGCGAGTGGGCGTGCACACCGCCGAGGCGCTGTGGGCGTCGGTGAAGCTCATGCCCCCGGCCGCAAGCCGGTCGAGGTGCGGTGTGGCGATCTTGTTGTCCGGGTAATGCGCCCGGATGTCGCCAACGCCGAAGTCGTCGGCGAGGATGAGGACGATGTTGGGTGCGGCCGGGAGGTCCGGGGCATCGGCTGCATGGCATGGATCCACGGCTTGCATGAGCAGGAGCACGGCAAGCACCGTGCGGACGGGAAGTTTGGGCGGCATGGACATGACAATTGGATTCGCCGGCCGAGTGGCCGGGGTTCTGGAATGGTTTCCCCTCATCGTCTGGATCGCTTCGTGGTTCAGTCCGACTCGAGGAGCTTCGGTTGCCCCCCGGTCGACGGGAGCGGCGACGGGAAGGGATGACGGGTGGGCGGCATCTCGATCGTATACCCTTCTCGTCGCCGTTTCGTCGGCCCATTTCATGGCTGTTGATCACCCTCTGCCGGCAGATCCCGTGGATGTCGAGTCGCTCGCGCGCCTGCGCTCCCCGTCTTGACGGGGACTCGCGCCATCGGGGCTTCGGGAATGATCGGCAGCGACCGGAAAGGTGACCCGGCGCAGCACCGTGCTACCCAGGGGAACCAGCAACACCGGAACCTGCCGGCCGCGGGAGTCGACCAGCCTGCCCTTGAGCCGCAACGGCGGATTCTGCCAGGGATGGCCCGCATCGCCGCCGGGGACTCGTTCGATCTCGAACGGGATTTCCGGGTCGATCAAATCGTCCCAACCCGTGTTGTCGACCGTATGGACAGCGTAGTTCTTGAACCCTGAGTCACCCAGTTCCTGCAGAACCCGGAATTCATGGGGAAACGGCAGCGCGTAGACCAGCGGTCCGCGCTGCAGATAGATCCCGCCGGCCTTGCCCTGGACCGTTTCGGACGGCGGTTGAGCGACATTCTGAACCCTGCATGCGAAACGCACGCGCACGGCATCTCCCCGGTTCCACTTCTTCCGCAGCTTCACGAAATCGCCGTCGCGCGAAACGACCGCACCCGCATTCCCGACGATTTCCACCTCCTCCACGTGCCCCGGCCGGCGGAGCGCCAGCGTAAACTCGGCCTCCGCCTGCGGTGCGACCTCGAGCAGCAAGTCGTCCGAGAACGGGTAATCCGTCGTTGCGGTGACCTGCACGGGGGTCCCGTTCATCGCGGCATTCACGACGCACGGCCCGTATTGCATGGCCACCAGTTCATCCTTGCCGCGGCGCATCCATAGGCTTTCCACGAAGTTGGGCAGGAGCTGGGCGGCGCTCACGGCGCAACAGGGGGCCGCCCCGTGACAGGCGCTGTACATCAGCCTGCCGCCGTGACTGTCTGGATCGATCGAGACGCGGTTGTCGGAAGAGCAATACTCGACCGCCTCCAACGCCGGATGGAACCGCGCGCCTTGCGCGGCGTTGTACACGATCCGCTCGACCCAGTCGAGAGGTTCACCGCGGCCTGTGATCATCGCGGCACGCGTGAGCGAGAGCGTGAAGCTCTTGAAGGTGCAGTATTCGCGCAGGCAATCGGCCGAACCTTCCTTGCCGCGGACAGCTTCCACGCTGTTGATGCTGCCTCCCGGGGCGTGGTGAAACCGGAACTTGGCCAGCGCATTCGCGGCGGCCGTCCGGTAATCGTCCCGGCCGGTGGTGTCGGCCAGGAAGAACGGGATCATGAACTGCTCGGCGATGTGCGCGCCGTGCCCGAGAAACATGCCGTTGGGATCCAACAGGCTGTCCAATGCGATGTCCCTGTTCAACCTGGCATGCCGGTTGTAATCGTCGTACAGGAATCCCGCGAAGCGAACATAGCGTTTGTCGCCGGATAGCCGGTATAGCGCCTCCAGCACATCGACAAACGTCAGGCCGTGGGTCAGGCCGCCGATCCGTCCCGGCTTGAAATACGAATGATCCTCGTCATACCTCGACATGACGAGGTCCACGCCCTTCCTGACGGCCGCCAGGCATTCCGCGTCACCGGTGAAGTCGGCATAGGCCAGCATCGCCAGCATGGCGCGCGACATCGTCCACAATTCGCCGTTCTCCCGGTCGTGGTTGAGCCGGATTTCCGGCTTGTAGATGCCGATGTAGCCGTCCTCGCCGAGGTTGCGGATGATGTCCCGGACCCACCGTTTGGCGACATCCTGGTATTCGGCGTCGCCGGCAAGAAATGCCATGCGGATCAACGCATCCATCCAATGGGCCTCTACTTCGCCCGACCACCACGTCACGCGCGCTCCGGGCGGAAGCGGACCCTGGTAGTCCGCCTTCTTCCCGCCGAACAGTCCTGCCGATGCCGTCGGCGTGATCCGGTCGAAGCGGCCCACGAAGCCGGCATGCAGGTCGCCGCGCATCTGTTCGAGCATCCAGCCGCGCGGTTTCACCTCGCCCGACTTCAGCATGGTGAGCCCGGACGAGTAGCGGGGGTGTTCCTCGCCCCGCGCGTGCTGGAAAGGCAGCGCAACAAGGGCGACCAGGACGAAGAGGGAGGTTCTGTTCACGGTGCAGGCTTTGGTTGCTCGATGCTGGATTCAGGTGTCGGTGTTCAGGTTTCAGAGTTCAGACTGATCAGTGATACGAAGGCGCTCACCATCATTCTTCCACCCCTTGTCTCCAAGTCCCATGGCTCCACCCGGGAGTTCCGAAGGTTTCATGGCTTCTGAACCGGGAGCAGCTTGATCGTTTCCGCTGCCTTTGTCTGCAAGGTGAAGCGGTCGCCGGAGACTGTCTCCGACTTGGCACCGTCACGGGACACCAAGACCTTGACGCCAGGCCACGGATTCTGAACGGTGCACGGTCTGCCCCGCTAACTCCTGATCTGCACATACGGAATCCTCCCGTCCTTCCGTTCGCTGGTCACGAGAAACGCTCCCCACACACGCAGGTCGGCAAAGCGCGCGTCCCGGTCCTTCGGCCACACGGGGAATACGCACAGGACGCCCTGGTGTCCCATGCAGAGCATCATGTTGATGGTGTTGGGAACAATGCTGCAGTTCTCAATGCCGTGGGGATTAGGGACGATCGCTAGGAACCTCATTGCAGAACCTCCTCTCGTGCTGCATGCTACACCTCAACCGACCACGGCTTGCGGTAGGTTCGGTACATCATGGCCCGTGCGGCCTCGTCGTCCACAATGGTCCGCTGATCCAGGTCCCATTTGATCTTGCGGCCCGTTCGTATTGAAATATCGCCCAGATGACAGAGGATGTCCGAGCGGACGGCGGAAGCAAGATCGCTGACAGGTAGTTTGCGGCTGATCATGCTGTCGACCCAGTCATGTTCATGGCATCTGCTTGCGTGCAGCGTGACCGGCCCCGGGTTCCTCCCGTGTTTCTCCCTGATCTCAAGGGGATCCGACATAAACAGCCCCCTCTGGACGAAAACCTGACCTTTCTCGCCGATGAAGACAACTCCGTGATCCTTCCTCGAAACGTCGATCTTGATCTCATCGATCCCCGGGATCGTCTTTCCAGCCGTCGCATCATCCATGAAGCGAACATCCAGGCCGCTTCCGTACTCGTAGGAGACATCCCAATGGGTGATCGTGTTGAAAGCCCCCTCGGTCGGGATGGTGCCGGTTCCTGACGCTTTCCCGGGCATGTCCAACCCGGAGTGATCGGCCCACCATTGGAAGATATCCATGGGATGGGCACCCCAGCCGGCGATGAAACCTATGGCATAATCGTAGTAGTGATAGATGCCGGTATTCGCGCAGCGTCCGGGGCTGTATTCCGCTTCCGGCGCGGGCCCAAGCCACAGGTCATAGTCGAATCCATCGGGAATCGGCGCCGGCGTGAAGTTTCCTCCCGACTGCCCCGCCGGGGCCCAGATAACCACCTTACGGACCTTGCCGATGTGTCCGTTAAGAACCAACTCGACACCCAACCGGGTCCCGATCATGGAGCGGCCCTCCGTTCCATATTGAAAAACCGTGTTGAATTTCCTGGCGGCCTTCTCCATCTGCAGGCATTCATGGATGCACAGGCCCAGCGGTTTCTCGGTATGCAGGTCTTTGCCGGCCCTGGCCGCCATGATGGATATCGGTACATGCCAGTAATCGCCGGTGGCGATGTAGACGCCGTCGATATCCTTGTTCGCCAGCAGATCCCGGAAGTCTCGGTATTCGAGGCACCCGTTGTAGTCCGGCTTGTTTTGTGCCTTTGCGTAGTGCGCGTCGATGATCTTCTTTTTCGCCAATCGCCTGTCCTGATAGGGATCGCAGACCGCCAGCATGTGCGCTTGCGGATGCGCCATGTACCGACCCTCCGCGGTGTGTGTGATCCCGCCGCAGCCGATCATGCCGATGTTGATCCGCTCGCTGGGCGGAACTTGCCCGTTCTTGCCCAGCACGGCGGCTGGAATGATCGTTGGGAACCCGGCAAGCGCCCCTGCGGCCACGCTGTGCTTGATGAACTGTCTTCTTTTCATGGTATATCCTCATTTGCTCCTTTTCATCGTTTGTCGTGAAGAACATCATGCTAGACTCGTTTCGGCATGCCGTTGTCTCATGGTCTGTGGCTGCATCTGTTGAGGCTTCAATGCCTGCCTTGAAGGGATATCCCTTCCTCCGCTTGGTTGTCCTTCATCCGGTCATTGTCGCTCCGCGGACGGTTCCAGGCTCACCGTGTCCTCGTATTGGCGGATCAGGGATTGAAGGCGGGCCTTCAGTTCCGTCACGATCCGACGATGCTCGTCCAGGCCATACAGGTTGTGCATTTCCTTGGGATCCTCCTTGAGGTCGAAGAGCTCCCACCGATACTTCTCTTCCAGCGAGGGATAGCAGACGAGCTTGTGGGTCCTGGTGCGGACGCCGACGATCTCGGGAGGCGCGACGTCGGCGGAACCGTAGTGGTGATAATAGAATGCATCACGCAACGACCCGCCTTTGCCTTCCAGAAGGGGTCTCAGTGTCCGCCCCTGGACATCTTCCGGGATCCCGCATCCCGCGAAGTCGAGCAGCGTGGGCGCCACGTCCATCATGGCGGCGAATTCATCCGGTTTTGAACCGGCCTTGACGCCGGGGCCTTTGATGATCAAGGGGATTTTGAGAGAGGGTTCGTACATCCACATTTTGTTGTAGAAGCCGTGTTCGCCATTGAAAAACCCGTTGTCCGACGCGTAGATGACGAGGGTGTTCCCGGACAGGCCTGATTCCTCCAGGTAGTCGAGGACACGGCCCACGTTCTCGTCCAGGGCGGCAACCAGCCTCAGGTATCCCTTCATAAAGGCCTGATACATCATCCGGGTATCGTCCGCCCGGTCCCCGGTGCGCTGCCTGCCGGTTGCCCTGTATTGGACATAAGGCCGGTCACACAGCAGCAACCGGGACCAATCCAGCCTGTCGGCCATGGCAGCGGGCGCTCTTCCCACGTAGTCATCCAGCAGTGTCGGTGGCTCGGGAAGGGTGTCGGCTTGAAACAGGTTCTTGTGCCTCGGGGCCGGATGGTGCGGCCCGTGTGGGGCCTTGTGATGGATCATCAGGCAAAACGGCCTGTCGTGGTCCCGCTGCTTGAGCCAACCCAGTGCTTGATCGGTGATAACGTCCGTCACATACCCTTTTGTGGGAACGCGGCGGACCCGGCCATCGGCCCCATTCTGTTTGAATGGACAATCATCATAGCGACCCTGGCCTTCCATGACGCTGAAGTGATCAAAGCCCGTCGGCACGCTCACGAGATGCCATTTCCCGATGATCGCGGTCTGGTAGCCGGCCTTCTGCAGCAGCTTGGGAAACGTCTGCTGGGAGCCGTCGAAGGTTTCGTTCAATTTGCGGACGCCGTTCTTATGGCTGTATTTTCCGGTCAGCAGGGTTGCCCGCGACGGTGAACAGATGGAATTGGCGACCATCGCCTGGGTGAACATCGCGCCCTGAGCGGCGATGCGGTCGATGTTCGGGGTCCGGATCAGCGGGCTCCCGTATGCGCTGATGGCATTGCATGCGTGGTCATCCGCCATGATATAGACCATGTTCGGCGGCTCCCGGCCGGCGGTTGGCCCGGCCGCGCACACGGTGTTGAGGACAGCCAGCCCGCACGCCGCAACGGTGGCACGGGCAAGGGCCGGAAACGCTTTTCTCTCGGGGTATGTCTTCATTCGATCACCAGTGGTTCAATCCCTGACCGCGCCACTCATTTCGGAAGGGAAGTGTTTTGATTGCCGACCGCAGCCGCGCCAGCCGTCACCCTCATGTAATACGCACCGGTAATCACCTGCTTTCGCGCATCCAGATACTCGGCACGGACGTTGTGCTGTCCCACGGGAAGGTCGACTGCAAAATCGACAGAGCTGTCACCCTTCCTGTAGGGCGTCACCATTGCCTGACCTTCACCAATGGTGAGTCGGACATGGGCGACCGGCAGCGCCTTGCCTCTGCCCATCCCCGCGGCCGTGCGGTTCCGATGGGAGTAGTAGACACCGGGATCGTTTTGCGGTTCCGGCAAGTGCCCGTCCATGGGGACGTCAAACTCCAGGGGCCACCGACGCACCTGCAACAGCACGCTGGTCTTTTTCGTCGTGATGAAATTCCATTCGGTCCGGAACTTCCTGCCACCTGCCACGGCGGATTGCGACCACGTCGACTCCCCTGCCGATTCGTCGAGGGTGAGCCATAAACCATCCCTGCCCAATACAGGGGCGGGGAGTTTCCTTGGTTCAGCCGCATCGATTTCCCGCCAGAACTGCCCGCGGGCCTTCCTGAGGCGGGCAAGCACCTCCGGGTTTTGTGCGCTTACGTCCTGCTGCTGCCCGGGATCGTTTTTTATCGCGTACAATTCCCTGTCATTGATCAGGCGCCACTCTGGAGTGAGGACGACCGACGGTGAATCTTTTGAAGGGTGCAACAGCCCGTTTTGTTGTGAGAGAAAGAAGGTCCGCTCGTCATGTGCCTTGGAGGGAAGCCCTTTCAACAATGGCGTCATGCTGATGCCGTCCCACGCCTTGTGTGCGCGGTCCGGTTGCTCGAGTCGGCACAGGTCCACCAAAGTGGGCAGGAGGTCGAACCCGGCTGCTAACTGGTCTATGTCGCGAGGCTTGCCGATGAGTCTCTCGGGACCGGAGATGAAAAGGGGCACGCGGTGCCCGCCATCATACATGGATCCCTTCTTGCCCCGCATCCCGGCCGAATACCCTCCGTCCGGGCAGTCGGAGCCATTGTCCGTGAGGAAGAGAATGAGGGTGTTGTCATGGAGTCCGCTGGCCTTCAGAAAACGGATCATCCCGCCCATGTTCTTGTCGATGCGGGATATGCCGGCGTAGAAAGCCGCCTGGTCCCGGCTCATTCCCGCGTATTCCTTCAGCCATTCCTCCGGGACGTTCCAGTCGAAATGCGGCACGCTTGTGGCGAGGTAGACAAAGAACGGCCTGCCCTCTCCCTGCGCCCGCCCCATGAACTTCGTTGCCTCTTCAAAGTAGATGTCCGTGCAATACCCGTTGCGCTGTTCCCATCTTCCATTGTGGAGGAAATGATCATTGACCCGGTCGTTTCCCCAGTAATCGCTGGTGGCTCCCTGCCCGGCATTGCCAAGCCCGAACCAGAAATCAAAGCCACGGTCTGTCGGACGGAACGGAGAATTCGCCCCCAAATGCCATTTGCCAAGAAGTGCGGTGGCATAGCCGGACGCCCGGAAGAACTCGGGCATGAGCACTTCGCCGGAATCCAGGTTGTTGCGCTGGGAATAGGTGCGCGTGACACCGGTGCGCGTCGGCATCCGCCCGGTCATCAACGACGCGCGTGTGGGGGAGCAATAGGGAGCAACATGGAAGTCGGCAAACCGAACGCTGCCGGCATGCAGGGCATCCAGCGCGGGCGTCCTGATGACCTTGTTGCCATGGCAACCGAGATCGCCGTAGCCCTGGTCGTCGGCCATCACGAGCAGGACATTCGGCTTGTCGGGAAGTGCCATCGGTTGCCGGGGTGCCGTCTCCGCAGCCGGCGACAGCGCCGTGGCCGCCATCCCCGCCATTGCTGTCCGGATGATCGTGCGCCTGCGCAGCTTATGCCCCATGCGGCTGTCCATGGTCATTCAAGGTTTGCTCCGTTCCATCATGTTCACCACATCCTTGCGCCGGGCCACGGGCGTCACGTCCAGCCTCACCAGCTTGCCGTCGCGGTATTCGCCCTCGACTGTCGTCTGCCGCGGCGCGTGCAGCTTGAACGAGACGTTCCAGTTCGCGGGCCATGCTCATGGCTTCGGCCGCCTGGCCTGTTCGAAGGGGATCAGCCCGACGTCACCGCTCGTGTCCGCCTCGATCTGCTTGAGCATGGCATCCCACGCCCACTTCCACTTCCGGCTCATCCCGGCCTCATCGAAGCCCTTCTGCGCCCGGATCGACTCCACGACCGGCCTGCCGGCGGCGCCATACGATGCCAGGGCCGCATACATCGCCTGCATCTTGAAGCTTTGCTTGCCGTCCGGCATCTTCCCGATATCCTGCGCCATCTGCAGCCCTTCCTTCACGCGTCCCCTCGCGAGCACGCAGATCGCGTCGCGCACATACATCTTGTTATGATAGCTGTGGTAGGAAGGATCCTCGTCCCGGGCCTCGTGCATCACGGCGTCCGCGACGACCGGAAAGTCGGCGCGCGGCATCTCGCGCAGCATGCTCAATCCGTGGGACCTCACCTGGAACCGCTTGTTGCGGATCAGCTTCAGTGCGGCCGCGTAGAAGACCTCCTTGTCCGTCACCAGGTTCGATGAAAAGGGTATCGGGCACAGCTTGTTGATCGCGGGTCCCAGGTCACAATCCACGTCGCCGAAGCGGTCCCACCCGCGCTCCTCCAAGGCAAACCGGACCAGGTCCATGTAGTGCGGCCGGGCCGGCTCGCCGATTGTCGCCAGGGCCTGTGCGGCCCGCACGCGCACCCACACGTCCTCGCCGCTGTCCCGCAGCAAGGCGGCGAGCTGGTCGATGTGGGGCACCCCGGCCTCGGCCGCACGCCCGAGACAGGCCATCGCCAGCATCTTCTCGTGCTTCGTCCCCTTCGTCAGCCACTGCCCGATGTCGGGTTTGTAGTCGTCCCGCTTGTTCAGGGCCGCGATGGCGCGTATTCTGACCTGGGGCAGTTCATGCCTTGTCAACTTGAGCAGCTCGGCCGTGCCCTTGGCGGCGTAGTCGGTGCGCTCCGCCGCCACGGCCTCGCGCGCGGCCTGCCCCTTGAGCCAGAGGGACTCGTCCGCATCCCTGCCGGTGATCAGCAGGCTGCGCTTGGCGAGCGTGTACGGGATCACCAGCGCGCTGCCGTCAAACCGCTTGTCGGGGAACCAGAATGTCCCATCCCAACGCCGATACATCGTGTACAACCAGCGTGACTCCTTGAAGAACCCGCTCATCACCTCCGGGCCGGCGACCGCGGCCCCGAGCGGAGTCCAGAACGGGTTGAAGATGTTCGCGGCATGTCCCTGTTCGAGATTGACGGTGGCCGCAGAGAGCTTGGAGAAGAACCGGGCACCTTCCTTGTTGCCGCGCAGGGCCATCGCGATGGCCGCCGTCGCGCTCATGCCGTTGTTGTTGAAGTTCCATTCGTTCGGACCGTGGACCCCGTAGTTCATCGATCCACGCCCGATGTAGCTCTCGTAGTAGGTGCTGGTGCGTTCGATCGCCTCGGTCAACAGCGGATCCTCGACGCCACACTTCTGCGCCAGCAGCAGGCCGATCAGGATCGTCAGGCTCGGCTGGTTCATCTGGGCGTAGCCGGGAAGCCGGCCATTGCGCTCCGGTGTCGCCAGTTGGTGCCCCCAAAGGCCGCCGGCGTCCTGTCCCGCGGCCAGGTTGAGGGCCTTTGACCGGATCCCATTGAAGAGGCCGTCGCTGGGCGCGCGGTGGTATTGCTCGCAGTCGGCGATCAGGGTGTAGCCGTCCCTCCAGGTGCAAAACATGGGGTTGGACAGTTTCCATTCGGACACAGACTTCACCAGCTTGTCCGGTTTGGGGGGCGAGAACGGCTTGGCCGCCGCCGGCGACGCATCCTGGCTGGCCAAAGACGCCAAGGTACAGAGCGCGACGCTGCCACCCTTGCCGATCCTTGCCCGCTTCAGAATCGCCGCGCTCTTCGGGCAGTCGTAGGGCGCGG
>JBMTCD010000008.1:0-35409 GCA_049430545.1 Luteolibacter sp. | reverse complement strand
GTGCTGGTGGTGGAGGCGTTGAGGGAAATGATACCCGCGTTGTCGATGGCAAAAGCCAGCGTGATGGTCGCCGAGTTGTTGCCGGACAGCACGAATGGCGGTGACGGGCCGAAATCGGTGCCGCTGTTGGCAAAACTCACCACCGCATCCGTGGCGACCAGCGGCGCAACGATATCGAAGGACAAACTGGCCAGCACAAATCCCTGATCCTGCGCATCCGCCGCGGAATCGATCGTGAACGTCCCGGCAATCCCCTGCGCGGAAACGTCTGTAACACCGGCCGCACCGCTCAGGGTGTATGCGGTGCCGGAAACATTCATTTGCGTGCCCACCGTGGTCGTCGCGTTGGCGTGGCCGATGCCCAGCAGTTTGAAATTCGACCCGGCAGTCGTGACGCTGGCAGTGATCTGTTCGTTGGCATAGTCCAGGAGTTCCGCATTGCCGCCCTGGACCGAGAGCCCGCTGCCGGTGTTGCTCAGGCGCATGCTGCCGCCACCGCCACCCGAGTTCGACAATACGATGGTGAATCCCTGCCCCCAAACCGACGGGTCGGTCACGGTGCCGACCGGACCGTCGAACTCATCGATGTATGCGGCTGGGTCCGGATCCGCGCAGGACGCATCGAGCGTCACGTTGCCCGAACCGTCCACCGTGAACGCCAGCGTGATGTTGCCGGTGTTCTGGATCGGGCTCTGCGCTTCGGTGTAGGAATGGCTGAAATCCAGATTGACCGCTGCCTGCGCCGCGGAAACCAAAAGCCACCCGAAAGTGCACGCGCTGAGAAGAAGCCGGATCATGGGTTATGGAAAATATTTCTGTAGTATGGAACAGGAATTCAAAGTGAGCACCGTGAAATAAATGGAAATTGAAACGATGCGCCCCGCAGATTTCCGACTGAACAGAGTCATCGAAAATTGACAAAAAACAGCCTGCCAATCAGAGCCATCAGGATTGACAGGCTATAAATACACATCACGCGCTTGAACAGGGCAGGAGATAGCTGCGGCGAGACACACAGCCATCCTGCACCCGATCAGGCACGGCGACGGCGCAGAAGGGCAAGCATGCCCAAACCACCGAGCAGGGTTGCGGAGGGCTCGGGGATGGGGTTGGCGAAGGTGGCGCTGAACTTGGCGTCTTGCGTGGTTGCTACAGTGAAATTGTTGGTCAACCCCGTGCCACCGCTGTATGGATTCGTGTTATCAACCTGCAATCCCACACCGATGTCATTCGCATCCGTGCCCGTGTTGCTGGAGGAAAACACAGCAAAGTAGGTGGTATCGTAATCCAATGTCAGATTGTTGAATGTCCAAGTCATCTGGAATCCCGTTCCGGGAAATGGGTTCAAATCGAGGAAATTCGTGGAACTGCCCACCAAATTCGCCGCTCCCGAAGGGTTGGCATCATAAATCAGGAGATAGGTCGTATCCACGGTTCGCGACAATGGTGTGCCAGCGGCTGTGCCACCGTTGGCCCAGAGCGAGAAGCTCGTCAGATCAATGGTGGTGGTGGACTCACCGGGGTCATCCACCATGCCGACACTCGGCTTGAAGGACTGGCCCGTAGCTGCATTACCAAAAGTAGCATTGGTGTTCAGCTGCTCGATCACGTAAGCCCCCTGTGCTGCGGCAGCAGCGGCTAGGAGCAAGGTGGCTGTAGTCAGTTGCTTTTTCATCGGTTGGATTTTGGCTCGTTTTGAATGGGTTTGTGACGAATTTGGCGCATTCGAAGCATACAATTCACCGAAGTGATGAAACGATTTTCCACTGACGCAGGGGTTCGTCAAACCGAAATTTTCAAAAAAATCGCAATTTTCGCGCAGTCGGTCTGTTCTCGGGTTGGATATTGGCTGAGGGATGGTTCCGCGGTTGCATCCTGCTCCCCGATTCCGGATCATACATCGTCTTGTCTCAGCGGCCCTCCAGCACGTCTTCGGTCAATTTCCTGTTCCTGATTTCCGCGACAGTGAGGCTTTCCACGTGGCCGTCCACCATGCAGACGTTGAGCCGGCCGCCGTGGCGCACCGCGGGCCCGTGGTCCGACCACCTCGCGGGGTTCGACCAGATCGCATACCAGCCCTTCTTCGGGTTGCTGGCATTCGCCGTGGCATCGCCCACGAGCCAGGTGTTCGCTGGATCGGCGATGCGGCTCAGCCGCAGCGAGCCTTGCTCGTTCACCCTGGTGGGCTTGTTCTCCTCGTAAACGAAAATCGCATCCTCAACAACCCCGTAGCCGCCATAGGCAACGCTCATGAAATCGCATTCCGGGCAGGTCCAGACGCCGGTTCCGCACGGTGCCTCACCCTTGCCGTCCCATTGGGAAAGATAGCCCAGACGCGCCAGCTGAACGGTCCAGATCGGCGGACGCTTGCCTGTGTCCGGGTTGATGGCCGGCTGCAAATTGATGAATTTGTTGTTGTTGTCGCCCGCATGCTCAAGCAGCGCCATGCCCACCTGCTTCACGTTCGTCACACAGGTCGCCGACCGTGCGGCGGTCCGGGCCCGGTTGAACAAACTCAACGACAAAACGGCGAGAATCACGATGATCACCACGACCACCAGGACCTCGACCAAAGTCCACCCTTTCCTCAATCGCGCCAAGCTTGGCCGGAGGCGGTATTCCACACCATTCGTTCCGATTTTCATGTGTTGATTTAGTAGAGAAAAACCGCTGGCAAGGCGATTGAGCCAGCTTTCCAGAGCTGCCGGCGGCGAGCTTGTGGCTTCATGATTAAACGTTTTTCTTAGAACGCCAAGCAAAATTTACGCTGCCGCGACAATCTTGTCCCATTCGTTGAGGGCGCTGCCGGCAATTGGGAATGGATAGGGCCGGCAGGCTGGTCTAGGCTGCGCGCACGGGATTTCACCCGCGTGCCACCCTGCCGCTGTCCGAGATGTCCACCTGGCGTCCCATCCGTCCACTGCCATTCTGGAAGCGTTGGCTTCCGGATTGGTTGCACGGACCGGTGAAGCTGGCATTCGGCGCGGGTATCGGCGGTCTGGTGCTGCTGGGAGGCTTTGCGTTCTACTATCTCGTCCTGGCGGCGCGCTACGATCTCGACGAGGTCGCCGAGCTGCCGGGACGAACGGTTTTTTTCGACCGCAAGGGCGTTGAACTCAACGTGCCCGGCCTGAACGGGCGGCGGCTGGTCAAGCGCGGGGACATTCCGGATTTCCTGGTCAAGGCGCTGCTCTCGCGCGAGGACGCGAGGTTTTTCGATCACCACGGCGTGGATTTCCGCGGCCTCGTGCGGGCCACCATCCGCAACATCAAGGACCGCGATTTCACGCAGGGCGCGTCCACCCTGAGCATGCAGCTTGCCCGCAACGCCTATGAGATCCGCGAGAAGTCGCTGCACCGCAAGTTTCTCGAAATCGCCATCACGCTGCGGCTGGAAACACATTACACCAAGGACGAGATCCTCACCCACTATCTCAACCGCATCTACTTCGGTTCCGGAGCCTATGGCATCGAGCAGGCGGCGCGCACCTACTTCGGCAAACCCACACGCGCACTCGCCGACGACGAGTGCGCGCTGATCGCCGGCATCATCCGCGGTCCGCACATCTTCTCGCCGCTGCGCCGTCCGGAGGCCGCGCTCCAACAACGTGGCCAGACGCTCGACCGCATGGCCGCCATGGGCTTCATCACCGCCGAACAACGCGCGGCCATCGCCGCCCGGCCGCTCAAGCTCGCCAGCGAGGAAAACCGCCCGAACCAGACATCCTACGCGCTCAAGGCCATCGAGCGCGAGCTGGATCTCATTCTCGAAAACCTCGACATCCAGCAAAGCGGCCTGCAAGTCCACACCACGCTCGATGCCGCGTGGCAGCAGCGACTGGAAAACGAACTCAACCACGCGGTGCGCACGCTCGAGGCGGAAAAATCGTGGCCGCACCCGGTGCACGCGAAGCATCAGCCCGGCGGGGAGCCCGCCTATGTCCAGTTCGCCGCCGTCACCACCGAGACTCGCACCGGCGCGGTGCTCGCCCTGATTGGCGGACGCGATTTCAGCCACTCGCGCTACGACCGCACCCGCTCGAAGCGCGACCTCGGCTCGGCCTTTGAGCCGTTTGTCGCCGCCGCCGCCGCCGAGCGCGGCAAGCTCGTCCTGCCCGGCAAGCCGGTCCAGACCGGCCGCCAGATCGGGCCGGCGGAAGTCGAGCGGCTCGCCCGCCGCTGCGGCATCGCAGGCCCCTTTCTCCAGACCGAGGACCTGTTCCGCGGCGCGGTGGCGGCCACGCCGATGGAAATGTCCGTCGGCCTCGCCACGCTGGGCAACGACGGCAAGCGCCCGCGGCCGTTCTTCATCCGCGAGGTCCGCGACTCGAATGGCAAGCTGCTCCACCGCACCGATTCCAATCTCAGCCAGGCGCTTGACCCGCAAGCCGCCAAGGAAGCCACCGGCGTGCTGAGGCGCGCCCACGGCACTCGTTGCTTCACCGGTGCCACCGGCTCCGAGCGCGACGCCTGGACCTTGCGCCTCGGCGCCACCGGCTCCACCGCCATCTGGATCGGCTTCGACCAACCCGCCGCAATCGCCGCCGAACAGCGCCTGAGGTCGCTCCTCGACGAATTTGTCCAGCGACTCGGAAACGGTTAGCCCCAAGCCGTGGATGCATGGGACCGCAAAAGCAGAAAGGATTTTCAGTGAAATCCGGTGTCCGGCGGCGGCTTCCCATCTCCGCTCAGGTCTTGAACCCGCTGAAAATCCTTCGTAGCCTGCGCGCCCGCCACAGAAAACCATGCCCAAAGTTTACATCCGCACCTACGGCTGCCAGATGAACGAGCGCGACTCGGAGCAGGTCGCCCGCATGTTCAGCGAGGGCGGCT
Source organism: Luteolibacter sp. (assembly GCA_049430545.1). Classification (GTDB taxonomy): domain Bacteria; phylum Verrucomicrobiota; class Verrucomicrobiia; order Verrucomicrobiales; family Akkermansiaceae; genus Luteolibacter. Next base: position 30,576 of record JBMTCD010000008.1, on the reverse strand, counting down.
ACACGGTCACGCCTCGCGAGAGCGAGGCGGATGCGGTGCTGATCAACACCTGCTCGGTGCGCGACCAGGCCGAGCAGAAGGCGCTGGGGAAAATGGGTTCGATGATCCACGCCGGCCGCGAGCGCAGGCATGTGGTCTATGGTTTCATGGGCTGCATGGCGCAGTCGCGCGGCGACGAGTTGTTCAAGACCGTGCCCGGTCTCGACGTGGTGGTGGGCACGCAGAAATACCACAAGGTGTTCGAATATGTGGACGGCATCCTGAAACGGCGCATGGAAGCGCGGATGGACGATCCGTCGTTTTCGCTTAATGGCGGCACGGTCTGCGACGTGGCCGAGGAGGAGGGTTCGCAGAACACCATCCGCGACCACACCCACAAGGAATACCGCGCCAGCGCCTTCGTTTCGATCATGCAGGGCTGCAACATGCGCTGCTCGTTCTGCATCGTGCCGGACACGCGCGGCAAGGAACGCGGCCGGCCGATCGATGACATCGTCGCGGAGGTGCGGCATCTCGCGGCAAACGGGGTGAAGGAAATCACGCTGTTGGGGCAGATCGTGAACCTGTATGGCCGCACCGAGTTTCCGCGGGTGGAAAACAAGTCGCCTTTCGTGCAGTTGTTGGAGGCGGTGCATGAAGTCGATGGCATCGAGCGCATCCGTTTCACCTCGCCGCATCCGATCGGCTACCGCGACGATCTGATCGAGGCGTTCACCTACCTGCCGAAACTCTGCCCGCACATCCATTTCCCGATGCAGAGCGGCTCGGACCGCATCCTGCGGGCGATGCGCCGGCCGTATAAGAACGAAAAATTCGTCGAGATCTGTGAGAAGATGAAAGCCGCCCGGCAGGGGCTCGCGATCACCACCGACATCATCGTCGGTTTCCCCGGCGAGACCGAGGAGGATTTTCTGGCGACCATCGACACCGTCGAGCGGCTGCAATTCGACAACGCCTTCGTCTTCCGCAACTCGAAGCGCCGCAACACGCCCGCCGCGGAAATGGACGGCCAGCTGCCCGAGTCCGAAAAGGAAAGCCGCAACCAGCGTTTGCTCGAGGTGGTGAACCGCATCGCCATCGCTAAAAACGCCGCGCTGGTCGGCACCCGCCAGCAAGTTCTGTGCGAAGGGCCCTCCAAGACCAACGCCGAACGCCTCTCCGGCCGCACGCCGCACAACAAGATCGTCATTTTCAGCGGCGATCCCGCGCGCCTCACCGGCAGGTTGCTGGACATTCAAATCCACGAGTCCACCGGCTTCACGCTCTACGGCGAAATGGTGGATTGAGCCGATCATGTCCGCCTTGCTCTCCGCCACCGAAATCCGTCTGACCTATGGCTATCAGACGCTGCTGGATGGCGTGACGCTGGCCATCGCTGCCGGCGAAAAGGTCGGCATGGTCGGCCGCAATGGCTGCGGCAAAACCTCGCTGCTGAAAATCCTCGGCGGCCAGAGCGCGGCGGATTCCGGCGAAATCGCGCTGCGGCGCGGGCTGCGGGGCGGTTATCTGCCACAGGAATTCGAACGCGATCCCGGACTCCGCGTGGGGGAGAACATCGCCGCCGCAGCTGCCGATCTGGTTGAAGCGGTGCGGCGATATGAAAACGGCGATGGCAGCGAGGCGGAACTCAACGAGTTGTTGCATCTGATCGACCATGCCGATGGCTGGAATCTTGAATCCCGCATCAAGGCCACCGCCACGGCCTTGGGCGCACCGCCGCTCGATGCACCCGTCGCCCCGCTTTCCGGCGGGGAAAAACGCCGCGTCGCCCTCTGCCGCGCGCTCGCCTGCCAACCGGATCTGCTGCTGTTGGATGAACCGACCAACCACCTCGACGCCGAGTCGATCTCGTGGCTGGAGGATTACCTGCGCGGCTTTCCCGGCGCGGTGATCTTCGTCACGCACGATCGCTATTTCCTCGATGTCATCGCCACGCGCATCATCGAGATCGACGAAGGCCGCGCGTTTTCCCATCCGGGAAACTACACCGCGTTTCTGGAGGCGAAGGCTGTTAGAAAGCAAATTGCGGAACAAACCGAGCGCCGCCGCCAGCGGTTCCTGCGCGAGGAACTGGAATGGGTGCGTTCCGGCGTGAAGGCGCGCGGCACGAAATCGCGGCATCGGCTTGAGAAGTTCTACGAAATCGAAGGCATGGAAGCCCCGCCCGAGGAACGGGAAATGGATTTGCTCATCCCACCACCGCCGCAGCTCGGTGACATCGTCGTCGAGTTGGAGAGCGCCGGCGTGAACGTCGGCACCGCCGCGCATCCGCGCTGGTTGTTCCGTCACCTGGACCTCAAACTCGAACCCGGACAATGCACCGGCATCGTCGGCCGGAATGGCGTCGGCAAGACGACCTTGCTGAAGTTGTGCCTCGGACAAATCCCGCCGTCCGAGGGCGGCGCGGTGATCGGCAAGCGCGTGAAGGTGAACTACATCGACCAGACGCGCATGCAGCTCGACGGCGGCGGCTCGTTGCTCGACGAGGTTTCCGACGGCAACGAGAAGCTGATGTTCGGCGACCAGCCGCTCGGTGCCCGCGCCTACCTGCGGCGCTTCCTTTTCAACGACCAGCGCATCAACGAGCGCGTCGATCTCCTGTCAGGCGGCGAGCGGGCACGGCTGATGCTCGCCAAGGTGTTGAAGAACGGCGGCAACCTGATCGTTTTGGACGAACCGACCAATGACCTCGACCTGCCATCGCTGCGCATGCTGGAGGAAGCGCTGGCGGATTTCGACGGCTCGGTGATCTGCGTCTCCCACGACCGCTATTTCCTCGACCGCATCTGCGATCAGATCATCGCCTTCGAGGACGACGGCGTGGTGGTTCAGCCGGGAAACTATTCGTATTATCTGGAAAAGCGCCACGCCCGCGAGGCGGTGGAACGCGCGCGGGCCACCGCCGCGGCGCGTGAGGCGGAAAGCCGCCGCAAGGCGTCCGCGCCCGCCAAGCCGCGCAAGCTCACACTCAAGGAGCGCAATGAGCTCGAGAACATCGAAAGCACCATCCTCGCCGCCGAGCAGGAAGTGGAAATGCTGGAACTGCGGCTCAACGATCCGGAATACCAGGCGGCGAACTATGCCGAGATACCTGTGCTGATGGAGAAGCTCAACGCGGCGAAAAACGAGGTCGCACGGCTCTACGACCGCTGGGAGGAACTCGAGGCGCTTCGCAATGGCGCTTGTTAGCCATTCCCGTTTCCGAAGTTTCGTTTTGGCAGTCATGGCGGGCTCTGCTTTGTTTGTGCCATGCAAACCTATCTGATCATGACGGTGCTCGGCGCGGACCGCCCGGGCCTGGTGCGTTCTCTGGCCGACACCGTGGCCTTGCACGGCGGCAACTGGCTCGAAAGCCGCATGGCGCGGCTCGCCGGGCAGTTCGCCGGGATCGTGCGCATCGAATGTCCGGCGACCGCCGTGGACGCCTTGCTGCACGAACTTCATGAACCCGGCATTCCCGGGCTCACCGTGCAGGCGGTGCGCGAGGAGGCGGTGGATGCGCCACCGCGCAAGACACTGGCCGTCGAAATCCTGGGCCACGACCGGCCGGGAATCGTGCGCGAGTTGAGCACGGCCATCGCCGGCGCGGGCGGCAACTTCGAGGAACTCACCACCGGCCTCGAAAGCGCGCCGATGAGCGGTCACGCGATGTTCCGCGCCCGCGGCGTGGTTTCCATCCCGGAAAATTCAGAACCGGGTGAAATCGCCACGGCCATCGAATCGCTCGGCGGAGACCTCACCGTGGACATCGTCCGTTAGAGCGGCCAGATCAACGGGATCAGCGTGCAGGCGGTGATCCAGCAAATCAGGTTGAGCGGGATGCCGACGCGTTGGAAGTCGGTGAACTTGTAGCCGCCGGGGCCGTAGATCATCAGGTGCGTCTGGTAACCCATGGGCATGGCGAAGGCGCAGGAGGCGGCGATCGTGATGCCGATGATGTAGGGCCGGGGGTTGACGCCGAGTTCCAATGCGAGTGTCACGCCGATGGGCACCATCATCACGGCGGTGGCGTTGTTGGAGAGGATTTCGGTGAGGCCGAGCGTGAGCAGGAAAATCAACCACAGCATCACGATCGGCAAATGCTCGCGCGGGATGAAATTTTCCGTGATGCCCACCAGCCCCTGCGCCAGCCACACGGCCGTGCCGGTGTTCTGCATAGCCATGCCGAGGCCGAGCAGTCCGTAAAGCATGAGCAGCACCTGCCAATCGATGCTGGCGTAAGCCTCGCGCGGCGTCATCACCCGCAGCCACAACAGCGCCAGCGCGCCGACCATCGCGGCGTAATGGATCGGGACCTTGGGAAAGGCCGGATTCATGCGATTGAGGAAATCGGTGAGCGTGGCGGTGAGCACCACGCAGACCAAGGCCGTCCAGGACAAGGTGACGTGAAGTGGGCGATGGTGGCGCGCGACCTCGGGCGTCGGCTCGTCGGCCGTGTCGGTCATCACGAAGTCGCGGGTGGCTCCGAGCGCGTCCAGGTTGTTGCGGGCGGTGATGACGAGCAGGGTATCGCCGATTTCGAGCGGCAGGCCGGCGATGCTGGCGGTGATGTTCACGCCGTTGCGATGCACGGCGAGGACCACGCAGTTGTAGCGCTGGCGGAAGTCCGCCTTGGCCAGCGTCTGGCCGATGAGCGACGATTCGTCGCGGATGACGAGTTCGGAAACGATGCCCTCGATGGTGGAAAGTTCTTCGGCACCGATGCTGGCGAGCAGCTCCTCCGCCTTGGTGCTGCCGCCGCGGCGGCGGTGCAGCGCGACAAGGAAGCGGTCGTTCTTTTCAACCACGATTTCCGGCAACGGCTTCATCACGCGGGTGCCTTGGCGGCGCACTTCCATGATATGGATGCCGGCGTCGCGGTTGCCGAGCGGGGTTTCGGTGATCGGCTTGCCGATGATCGGGGATTGCGCGGAAATCAGGATGTGATGCAGCGGCGTGGTGCGGTAGTCGATTTCCAGGCTGCCGGTGATCGACGAGCGGGCGGGAATGAGTTTCGGGCCGAAAATCACCAGATAGGCGATGCCCGCCACGGCCATCGGCAGGCCGACGGGTGCCAGCTCGAACATCGTGAGCGCCGGGACATCGAGATCCCGCAGCGCGCCGCTGACGAGTAGGTTGGTGGAGGTGCCGATGAGCGTGCAGCAGCCGCCGAGGATCGAGCAGTAGGACAGCGGCATCAGCAGCCGCGAGGCCGGGATGTTCTTGTTGCGGGCGAAGCCGAGCACCACCGGCAGCAGGATGGCCACGATGGCGGTGTTGTTCATCCACGCGCTGAAAAACGCCGAGACCAGCGAGAAGGCGAGGATCGCCCAGCGGGTGTTGCCCGAGAGGCGCTCGCGCAACAGGCGCCCGATCTGGTCCACCGCGCCGGAGCGTTCGAGCGCCCCGCCGATGACAAACAGCGCCGCGATGGTGAGCGGAGCCTCGTTTTGGAAGACCGCCGTCATTTTGTCCGCCGGCACCAACCCGAGTCCCACCACCAGGCAAAGGATCGAGAGCGCCAGCACGTCCGGCGCCGCCCACTCGCGCACGAAGGCGACGAGCGTCAGGCCGATGACCAGCAGGGTCAGGATGATCTGGATGTCCGGAATCATGACGTGTCCCCGCCAGCGGCGAGGCGTCTCCCATGCACCGCCGGGGGCCGATTGGCAAGACCGGGCTGCCGCATGGGGGCTTGCAGCTCCTCAGCGCCCGCCCCAGCATCGGGCGTGATCCGACCGTGGATTTCCACCAACCTGGCCGTTTCGATCGACGGAAAAATCAGCTCGGTCGCGCGCCAGCCGTCCGGATGGACCTCGCGCGGGGATCATGCAAGGCTGCTGGAATTGCGGCGCGGGGCGGATGCCTTGATGGTGGGACGCGGCACGCTGGAGGCCGACCGCATGACGATGAAAGTGCCGGACCAAAAATGGCAGCCGCTGCGCTGTGTGGTTTCGCGGCGGGGTGTGTTCGATGCCGCGCATCCGCTGTTCCACTCGCCGGGCGGGGAAATCCACCTGCTGGTCACGGAAAATCCGGACTGTGATCCACCATGCGGCACGCTGCACCACGGGACATTGGCGGAATCCCTCGCCAAGCTGGCGGAAAAGCACGGCGTGCAGCGGCTCCACTGCGAGGGCGGCGGCGGACTCATCCGCGCATTGGCGGAGCTGGATGGCATCGATGAATTCCACCTCACGCTGGCCGGCCATACCCTGTTCGGCGGCCACTGCGCGCCCACGGCCACCGGCCTGCCCGGCGATTTCCCGCCATGTTCGGTGGAGTTCGAAATGACGGACTTCGATCCGCAGCCGGGATCCGGCGAGTGCTTCCTCAGCTACCGCCGCCGGGAACGCCGAGCCCCGGCTCGGCGCGATGTGATGGATCAGTGACCTCCGGCGTCCTTGCCGTGATGGTCGTGATCGTGGCCGTGATCGTGGCCGTGATGCTCGTGCAGTTGCTTGGTGCCGTCCGGCCCCTCGAACGCATGGCGCTCGCAGGAAACGCCCAGCAGGGAAACCGACACCAGCAGCAGTGAGAAAAGTTTCATCGCGCCGCTTCATAGCCTCTGCCGCCCGGAACGCAACTCCCAAGCTGGCCCGTTTTTCCCGCGCACTTGTGTTTTCCCGGCATGCCGCCAGTATCGCCCGCAACACACGCCATGCTCCTCATCCGAAACGCGCGCATCGCCACCGAACACTCGCCCGACCTGGCCCCCGCGGACATCCTCATCGAGAAAGGCACCATCCGCCAAGTGGCCGAAAACCTCGCCGCCCCCGAGGGCATGCGGGTCATCGACGCCGCAGGCCGGATCGCCCTGCCCGGCATGTTCGACGCGCACGTGCACTTCCGCGAACCCGGATTCGAGAACAAGGAAACCATCGCCAGCGGCTCCGAGGCGGCCATCAACGGCGGCGTCACCGGCGTGGTCATGATGCCCAATACCAGCCCCGCCATCGATTCCGGCACCGTGGCCAGGCAGGTGCTTGAGATCGCCGCGCGCGACGCCCGCATCCCGGTGCTCACCTCCGGCTGCGTCACCAAGGGCCGCCATGGCAAGGAACTCGCCGGCATCGACGGCCTGCGCGCCGCGGGCGTGAAAATGCTCACCGACGATGGCGACACCACCTCCGATCCGGCCGTCCTGTTGCGCGCGATGCAATACGCCACCGAGTTCGGCATGTTCTTCGCCAGCCATTGCGAGGTGCCCGAACTCGCCGGCCCGCGCGCCCTCAACTGCGGCGCGATGAGCTACCGCCTCGGCATCAAGGGCTCGCCCGCCTGCGCCGAGGAAATCATCATCGACCGCGACATCCGCCTCGCCCATGCCGCCGGCGCGCACATCCACATCCAGCACGTTTCGACCAAGCTCGGCATGGAAACCATCCGCTGGTGGAAACAGCGCGGCGACGTGAAAGTCACCGCCGAGGTCGCGCCGCACCACCTGCTTTTCAGCGACGAGGACATCGGCGACTTCGACACCCACTACAAAATGAACCCGCCGCTGCGCACCAAAGCGGACAACGAAGGCCTCTTGGAAGGACTGCTCGACGGCACCTTCGACCTCATCGCCACCGACCACGCGCCGCACACGCCGTTCGAGAAATCCCAGGACTTCGTCAGCGCGCCCAACGGCATCACCGGCCTGGAAACCACACTCGTTTCCCTCCACCACCACTTCGTCGCCAGCGGGAAATTCGGCTGGGATCTGGTCATCAAGCGCTACAGCGCCGAACCCCGCCGCTTCATGGGGCTCCCCGCCGCCGCCATCGAGGACGGCCTGCCCGCCGACCTGATTCTGTTCGATCCGGAAAAGGAAACCACCTTCACCAAGGACTTCATGAAGTCCAGGTCACAGAACACTCCTTTCCTCGACCGCACATTGCAAGGCCGCGTCGATCTCGTGGTGCTGGGCGACACCATCCTGCTGGAGCGCTCGGAATGATCGCCTGTGGGAGCGGAAAACCGCGCGAATGCCCAAAGTTGGATTTCACCGCCGGTAAAACCGGCCAACTGCCGGTGAATCGGCGGGCATTGAGACCGGCTCTGCCGGTGGTGCCAGCCCTCCGCTGCGATGGTGCTCAGCGACGGTATTGATTCTGTGGCAGCATGCCGAACTGGCCTTGCCCTTGGCCTGGCACAGGCTGGTTCCATGGAATGCGGCTGGTGCCGGTGCTGGGCCCGACGGGCTTTTTCTCCGCCTCGGTGGCGCAGGAAGTGAGAAAAACGGCGGGCGCAAATGCCGCGGCCAGCAAGCAGGCGTGCAATCGAGTCATGAGAAACACTCAGTTGGCGGTCGGCTTGGCGAGCATCACCCGGTCGCCGGGCTGGATCCGGGCGCCCACGGGCAGGCTATCGAAATCGATCTCAGCGATTGTCTGGGTGGGCTCGATCGATGCAGGACTGACCCGGCCGATCAGGCGGCCGTCACGCATGATCAGCATGCGGGACTGCGGAGTGAAGCCGGAGTTCGAGCCGGCACCGATGACCAGGAATCCCCAGTCCTGATTGACGGCAGTGACGACTGCTTCCATCGAGTTGCGGCTGATACGGGCGGTGCGCTGGGTTTCGCGGCGGGTCAGGCGATCGATCTCGTCGCGTTTGTTGGCGAGCGATTTTTCCGCGCCATCGACGAGGGTGTTGAGTTCTTCGAGGCGCTCTTCGCGGGCGGTGCGCTCGTCCTGGATTTGCTGGACCTTTGCCGGGAGGTTTTCGAACGTGATGCCCTCGCCGAGTTCCTGGAGGATCTTGGTCATGCCGGCCAGTTCGGTGTTGATTTGCTCGAGTTCGGCAGTCTGGGCGCGGATGGTGTCATTGAGGGTGGAGACCTGGCCTTCGAGCTTCGAACCCTCGTTGGTGGCCAGTTCGAGGGCGGTGCTGGCGACCTCGCGCTTTTGTTTGGCGTCGGCGAGGTCCTCCTGAAGCTTGCGGAACTCGGCTTCCTTGGCCTCCGCATTGGCGGTGACCTGGCGGTTGTCCGATTTGGTTTTGAGGCGCACCTGCTCAAGCTCGGTGAATTTCCGGTTGTGCTCGAGGGTGAAGTAGATGGCGGCTCCGAAGAAGACGAGCGCGACGGCGTAAATGATGGCTTTCATGGGATTTATGCGGAGAATTGGATTCGGTGGTGACCGGTTTTGGCGGCTCAGTGGCTTATTCTTCGGCAGCGGCGGGAACCACCCGGTCGCCCACCATCAGGACGGTGTCTTCCGGGAGCGAGTCGGGCACGATACTGGCGGAAGCGGTGCTGCTTTCCACTGCAGTGACGAGCAGTTTGCCGATGACATCGCCGCCGCGCATGACGTTGAGGGTGGAATTGGCGACCACGCCGCTGTTGTTGCCGGCGGCCAGCGTGACAAAGCCCCAGGTGGGGTAGATCGAGCGGATGCGGGTGTCGAGGGTAGGCAGCGAGCGTCCCGCGGTGAAGGTGTCGAGCCGGGTGCGGATGGTGTCGGACTGTTCCTGCGCCTGGTTGTTGGAGGCCGTCAGGTTGGCGAGGCGGCCTTCGGCAGCGGTGATGGATTGGCCGAGTTCCTCGAATTCGGTGCGGTATTGACGGAGCTGGTTGGCGAGTTCCTTCTGGTCCGGGATCCTGGAAGCCATGTCGCGGATCTCACCGAGCCTTTCCTTGTTGCGGTTCACCTCGCCCGTTTTGGTCTCCACCTGTAGGGTGAGGTCCTGGTTGGTGTTCTTGCGGGTGTCGGTCTCTTGGTTGAGGCGGGTGGTCTCAGCAAGGGTTTCCTCGATTTCCTTGGTGGTGACGTTCACGTCATCCACCGCCTTGTTGTAGCGATCGGTGCTGCGCTCGAGTTTGCGTTTTTCGTCTTGGGTTTCGGCGATGCGGTTTTCGTAGGCCGTCTTGTTTTTCCAAGCGAAGAAGGCGGACAACGCGAGAACGATGGCGGTGAGGATTCCGAGCGTGTTGGACATGGTTTTTTTTGGGAAAAGTGAACGTTGATCAACGTGTGCGCGGAGACTAGGTAGTCCGCCCGCCGCACCGCAACCCCAAATTTAAGGGACTTTCGGTGCCCGTCTTGCGCGAACCGCCGGACGCGGTGCGGCCGCACGAAACCAGACCACCCATGAAATCGATTCTCCGAGTTTTTTCCTATCTGCGCCACTACCCCGCGATGGCGCTGGCGCAGTTGCTCTGTGCGGTGGGGATGACGCTGGCGGTGTTCGTGTTTCCGAATGCGACAGGGCATGTGATCGACCACATCATTCCGGATCCGGCGCGGCGCGGCGAGTTTCCGCTGTGGATCGGCATCGCGCTGGCGGGCTTCCTGATCAAGGACGGGCTGAACTCCCTGCGGATCTTCATCAACAACAGCTTCGAACAGAAGGTGATTTTCGACATCCGCTCGGATCTTTACTCGAAGATCCAGCGGCTGCCGCTGCGGTGGTTCGACACCCGCCGGACGGGGGACATCATGACGCGGGTGGTCGAGGATGTGACGAACATGGAGCGGGTGTTGATCGATGGTGTCGAGCAGGGATTGATCGCGGCGCTGCAGGTGGTGGGGATCGGGATCTTCCTGTTTTTCCTGAATCCGACGGTGGCGGCGTGGGCGACCTTGCCGGTGCCGTTCCTGGCGCTGGGCGCGTGGATTTACTCCACCAAGGGGCGGGACCGCTACAAGAACCAGCGCGACGCGGCCTCGGACCTCAACGCGTTGCTGCACGACAACATCGCGGGCATGCGCCAGATCAAAGCCTACGCGGCGGAAACCGAGGAGCACGGGCGCTTCAACCATTTTTCCGACCGCCTGCGGCAAACGACGCTGCGGATGATGCGCTGGTGGGCGGTTTACGCGCCGGGCATGTCGTTCCTGCGGATGACCGGCTACGTGCTGGTGCTGGCCTTCGGCGGGGCAGCGGTGATGCAGGGCGACCTGACGCTGGGGGAATTCACCAAGTTTTTGTTGTTCCTGAGCCTGTTTTACGAGCCGATCGACCGTCTCAACTCGCTCAACCAGATGCTGCTTTCCGGCCGGGCGGCGGCGGACCGCGTGTTCGACATCCTCGATTCCACCGAGGAGGCCAACGCCAGCGAGGGGGATGCCCTGCCGGAAAAAATCCGCGGCCACGTGCGCTTCGAGAACGTCACTTTCGCCTATCAGGACCAGCCGACGCTGCGCGGTGTGAACCTCGATGCCCCGGCCGGGCGGACCATCGCACTGGTCGGCTCCACCGGCGCGGGCAAGACCACCGTGCTCTCGCTGCTGGCACGGTTTTACGAAACCACCTCCGGGCGCATCACCATCGACGGCATCCCGATCGATGGGCTGGCCAAGTCCTCGCTGCGCGACCGGCTGTCCTACGTGACGCAGGAGCCGTTCCTCTTCAATGGCACGGTGCGGGAAAACCTGCTGCTGGCCAGACGCGACGCCACCGATGCCGAGTTGTGGAATGCGCTGGCGGCCGCCCATGCGGAAAAATTCGTGCGCGAGCTGCCCGGGGGGCTCGACACCAACGTCGGCGAGCGCGGCGTGAAGCTCTCCGGCGGCGAGAAACAACGCCTCTCGATCGCCCGCGCGCTGCTCAAGAACGCGCCGATCCTGCTGCTCGACGAGGCCACCGCATCGGTGGATTCCGAAACCGAGCGCCAGATTCAGGACGCACTCGACCGCCTGATGGAAAACCGCACCGCCTTCGTCATCGCCCACCGGCTGTCCACCATCCAGAACGCCGACCGCATCTACGTGCTGGAAGCGGGCAAGGTGATTGAGCAGGGCACCCACCACGAGCTGCTCGCTGGTGACGGGAAATACGCCGAGCTTTGCCGCAAGTCGTTTTTGACGGCAAAATGAGATGGGTCGGCCGAGCGGCCGAGCATACCGGCCGGCACCGATGAGGATTCGCCATCCGGCGCATCCGCTTGGCTCAGCGCCACAGTTCGCAGGCATGTGCCGCGAAGCCCGCGCCGAAGGCCGTGAGCCACAGGTGGCGGTCGTCGGGTGAGCCGTTCAGCCGCCGTTCCAGCGCGAACATGACCGACGGGCTGCTCATGTTGCCGTGGTCCCGCAACACCGCGCGGGTTTCCGTCAGATGAAACGGCAGCCGGCGCTCGATCGCCTCGATCACATCCCGTCCGCCGCTGTGGGCGAGCACCTGGTCGGGATCGCGGGTGCGTTTTTCGTACAACCCGGCCACGGCCTCCGCCGCCAGTTCGGGGACGGCGCGGTGGAGTTGGTTTTTCAGTTTTCCACCGGAGTTCACGAAGCGGATTTTTGCGCGGTTTTCCGGCCGGTGGACGGTGGTGAAATGACCGGCGCGCCATTGGCCGTCCGCGCCCTTGCCCGTCCACACCGCCGCCGCCGCGCCGTCGCCGAACAGGCACAGGCTGATGAGCACGCCCGGGTCGTCGTCGGCGAAGAATGCCGCCGAGCAGACTTCCACCGCCACGGTGGCGATCTTCGCATCAGGGTGCGCCGCGAGGTATCCGTGGGCCGCGCGCAGCATCGGAATCGCCGCGCCGCAACCGAGACCGACGAGGTCCGCAAGATAGGCGTCCGGCCGCATGCCGGCCTGCTCCGCGAGGTGGCTGGTCACCCCGGGACACAGGTATCCGGTGCAGGTGCAGACGAACAAGGCGTCCAGCTCTGCAGCCGCGATGCCGGCCCGTCGCAGGGCGCTTGCGAGCGCCTCGCAGGCCAGCACCGGAGCCTCGCGCTCGAAGGTTTCATTGAGCGATTGCGCGTCGTGGCCGAAGACCCGCTCGATGCGGTCGAGCGCGAGATGACGGCGGGCGATGCCCGAGTCCGGATTGGTCAGGATCTTCCGCAACAGGTCCGCCGAGCGGGGCCGCAGCGAATCGAGCAAGCCATCGCCGCCCATGGCCTCCCAACAGGCATGTTGTGTGAACGCATTCGGCGGGACCGCGCTGGCGATGGATTGGAGAAACATGAAAGTGCGGCCACAGCCATTCCACAGAAACGGCATGGCGCAAGCCGCATCGCGCGCTTCGGGCTTTTCAGCGGCTGCCGCGCAGCGAAGATTCCGCGCATGCTCAAGCAGGAACGCGCCCGGCACCTCCACCGCCGCCTCGAGGAAATGTATCCGGAAATCCCGATCCCGCTCGACCACAAGGATGCCTACACGCTGCTCGTCGCCGTGCTGCTCTCGGCGCAATGCACCGACTTGCGCGTGAACCAGGTGACGCCCGCGCTTTTCGCCCTGGCCGACCACCCGCGCGACATGATGCGCGTCCCGGTGGAGGCGATTCGCGATGTCATCCGCCCGTGCGGACTCTCGCCGCGCAAGTCGGCGGCTATTTCCCAACTTTCAAAAATCCTCGTCGAGCAACACGGCGGCGAGGTGCCGGCGGATTTCGCCGCGCTCGAAGCGCTGCCCGGCGTCGGCCACAAGACCGCCTCGGTGGTGATGGCCCAGGCCTTCGGCGTGCCCGCCTTTCCGGTGGACACCCACATCCACCGCCTCGCCAAACGCTGGAAACTCAGCCCCGGCAAGAATGTCGAACAGGTCGAGCGGGATCTGAAAAAACTCTTCCCGCGCGAGTCGTGGAACAAACTGCACCTGCAGATCATCTTCTACGGCCGCGAACACTGCACCGCGCGCGGCTGCGATGGGAAATCCTGCCTGTTGTGCCGCGAGTTGTTCGGGTGAAAAAAGGATTGCGCTTCCTTGGAGCCATCCGGCGGCTACACCTCGCGGCGTGGACCCGCATCGCTCCGGCACCCTCTGCGCCATCGCGGCGTTTTTCCTGTGGGGTGTGCTGCCGGTGTTCTGGAAGCAGCTCGCTTTCCTGCCGCCGCCATCGATCATCGCGCACCGCACGCTGTGGTCGCTGTTGATTCTAACAGGCATCCTGTGGCTGCGCCGCGAGACCCGCGCGGTGCTGTTGGGCCTGCGCACGCCGCGCGCCTGCGGCTGGCACCTGATGTCCGGCGCGCTGCTCGCCTCGAACTGGCTGCTCTACGTCTGGGCCACGCTCAACGACCGCATCCTCGAAGGCGCGCTCGGCTATTACCTCAATCCGTTTTTCAACATGCTCTTCGGCGTGCTGTGGTTCGGCGAAAGGCACAACCGCGCCCAGCTCGCCGCCATCGTGCTGGCACTCTGCGGGGTGGCGCTTCAGGTCCCGGCGGTGAAGGGTTTCCCATGGGTGGCGGTGGTGCTGGCCGTGACCTTCGCGCTCTACGCGGTGGTGAAAAAGCGCTCGCCGCTGCCTTCCGTCCAAGGGCTCACGGTGGAAACCCTGCTGCTCGCGCCGCTGGCCACCGGCTGGCTGTGGCTCCATTCATCCGGCATCGGCGACGCCCTCGGCGGCACCTGGCCGCGCGCGCTGCTGCTCGCCGCCACCGGCCTGGCCACCATGCTGCCGCTGGTGTGTTTCGGCCACGCGGCGCGCAATATTTCACTCACCACGCTCGGCATCCTGCAATTCATCGGCCCCACCATCCAGTTCTTCATCGGCTGGAAACTCTACGGCGAACCGATGTCCGCCACCCGCCTGCTGTCGTTTGCCATGATCTGGGCCGCCATCGGCATCTACGCCGCGGATGCCGTCAGGCGCGAGCGGCGCAGGGCGCAGGCGCGGCCGTGAGACCGCGATCTTGCCCCTCGCTCTCACGAGCGAGCCTACGTTCCCTTACTTGCCTGCCATGCCCCTTCCATTTCCTCGAGGCCGGCGGTGGCGAGGTCGATGCCTTGATCGGCGAGGCGTTGTTCCATCGCGGCGAAACGTTGCTCGAATTTCCGGTTGGCCGCTTCCATCAGCAGCTCGGGGTCGGTGCCGCGGAAACGCGCGAGGTTGACCACCGAGAACATCAGGTCGGCCAGCTCCTCGTCCACCTCTGCGGGGGTTCCGCCATGCATGGCCTCGGCGAGTTCGTCCAGTTCCTCGCGGATCTTGGCCAGCACGCCGGCTTCGTCCGGCCAGTCGAAGCCGGTCTTGGCGGCTTTCTTTTGCAGCTTGGCGGCGCGCAGCAGGGCCGGCAGCCCCTTGCCCACGCCGTGCAGGTAGGGTTCCCGCTGGTGGCCTTTTTCCGCGCGCTTGATCTCGTCCCATTGCTTGAGCACCGCCTCGGATGTGTCCGCGCCTGACGATGCGAAAACATGCGGATGGCGGCGCACCAGCTTGTCGGAAATGCCGCGGGCGACGTCGTCGAGGTTGAAGCGCCCGGCCTCCCCGGCCAGCTCGCTGTGGAAAATCACCTGCAGCAGCAGGTCGCCGAGTTCCTCGCGCAGGTGCTCCATGTCGCCGCGGCGGATCGTGTCCACCGTCTCGTGGGTTTCCTCGATCAGGTTCGGCACCAGCGAGGCGTGCGTCTGCTCGGCGTCCCACGGGCAGCCGCCGGGCGCGCGCAGGCGGTGCATGATGGCCCGCAGGCGGTCAATCTGGCGCGCGTCGTCCGGGCAATCGATCATTTCGGCATCGGTCATGGCGGGTCCTGGCGTTCGGAGGCTTTTTTCAAAATATCGCGCTCTTCCTGGCTGAGGCTCTGGAAACCCTCGCTCGAAATTTTTTCCAAAATCCGGTCCACCTCGTCGTCCGCATCGCGGAACGCGGTGCTCCGCGGGCGCAGCTTCGGCGGCTGCGGTCGCCGGTGCCGCGGTGGCGCGGCCGGTCCGCCGGCACCCAACCAACCCGGCCGGCGCACCAGGAAATACCCGAGGATCGCCCCGCCAAGGTGGCCGGCCTCGCCGCCCTCGTTGCCGCCGATGCCCAACAGGATCACGACAGTGGAAATCACCATCAGCGCGATCGCCAGTTGCCGCATGCTCAGTTCGATGGGCGGAAACAACAAGGCCACCCTCAGCGCCGGCGCGATCACGCCCACGCCGATCAGGATGCCGTAAATGCCTGCCGAAGCACCGATCAGCACGGATTCGAAACCCGATGGCAGGATGTGGGCCAAAGTCAGCAGCGTGAAAAACACCGCGCCCGCGCAGCCGCTCAGCAGGTAAAACCACAGGAATTTCCGCGAGCCCCACCAGCGCTCCATATAGGGGCCGAAGAAAAACAGCGCCACCATGTTGAACAGCAGGTGCCCGACGCTGCCATGCAGGAATTGGAAAGTGAGAAACTCCCACAACCGAAATTCCATCAGCGCGGACTCGATCGCATAGGACCCTAACGCCCGCGTCCGGTGGCCGTTTAAGAGATCGATGAAATACACCGCGATGTTGACGATCAGCAGCCACTTCACCACCGGCGTTAGGCTGCCCGTCATGCTCCCGCCGCTGCCGCCGCTCCGGTGATAATCGCGATCCGCCAATCCCATCCGCGCGGGAATACCACGGGACCGGGCTTGCGGCAAGGGCGGCGAACATCCATCCTCGCCAGGCAGGAAACTCATCCGCCTGTTGCTCAAACTGGATGATTTCCCGCCGCAGATGGCCTCGAACCTCGCCGGCATGAAGTTCGACGTGCTGTTTCCGCAGGACGGCCAGAACATGAACTCCTGATCGCCGGGTTGACTCGCTGGCGCGAAGTTCGTTCGTTTGCGCGCGTGACGCCGCCCGAATCGACTGCCAAGCCCCTCGTCATGACGCCGCAGGCGGCGCTCGGGCACTACTTCGGCTTCGCCGGATTCCTCGACGGCCAGGAAGAGGTGATCGGCTCGATCGTCACCGGCCGCGACGGCTTGGTGGTCATGCCCACCGGCGGTGGAAAATCGCTCTGCTTCCAGATTCCCGCACTCTGTTTCGGCGGGGTCACGCTGGTGGTTTCCCCACTCATCGCGCTAATGAAGGACCAGGTGGACGCGCTGGCCGCACGCGGCATCGAGGCCACCATGATCAATTCCACACTCACCTGGGCGGAGCAAAAGGAACGGCTCGATGGCATGCGCCAGGGCAGATACAAGCTCGTCTATGTCGCGCCCGAGCGGTTCCGCGCGGAGAGCTTCCTGCGCGCGCTCGAGGGCGTGGAAATCTCGCTCTTCGCCGTGGACGAGGCCCACTGCCTCAGCCAGTGGGGCCACGATTTCCGCCCGGACTACCTGCGGCTGGGCCGCGCGCTGGAAAAAATCGGCCGCCCGCAATGCGTGGCGCTCACCGCCACCGCCACGCCCGTCGTCCGCGAGGACATCATCCACGTGCTCGCCCTGCGCCAGCCATTCGAGCGCGTCAGCGGCTTCGCCCGCCCGAACCTCTCGCTCGCCATCACCGCCGTGGATGGTGCGCAGCACAAGGACGAGCGCATGCGCGCCGTGATCGCCGCCCACAGGACCGGCATCGTCTATTGCGCCACCCGCAAGAAGGTCGAGGCCGTTTCCGAAACGCTCGCCAGTTGGGGCGTCAAGTGCGTGGCCTACCACGGCGGCATGTCCGATGACGAACGCGACAAGGCCCAGGAAATCTTCATCCGCCGCCAGGCCGACGTCGCCGTGGCCACCAACGCCTTCGGCATGGGCATCGACCGCCCCGACGTCCGCTTCGTCGTCCACTACGAAATCCCCGGCAGTGTGGAGGCCTACTACCAGGAAGCCGGCCGCGCCGGGCGCGATGGCGAGTCCGCCGTCTGCGAGCTGCTCTTCAACTACGCCGACACCCGCACCCAGGAATTCTTCATCGAGGGTGCCAACCCCTCCGCCGCCACCATCCGCGCGATCTACGGATACCTGCTCGACGAGGCCGACCGCGACTACGAGGTGCATCGGACCTTGGAGCAGATCGCCGAGGGCGCGGATGTGCGCAATTCCATTTCGGTGGGCAGCGCGCTCACCACGCTCGCGCGCGCCGGGGTGATCGAGCGCTTCGACATTCCCGGCAAACGCATGCGCGGCACCCGCCTGCTCAAGCCGCACGTGTCCGCCGCCCAGCTCGGGCTCGACGAGGCCGCCATCGAGGAAAAAGACCGCCGCGACCGCGAGAAACTCCGCGCCATGGTCGAGCTGTGCTACGCCCGTGCCTGCCGCCAGAAGTGGATCCTCGGCTACTTCGGCGAGGAGGGCGCCGCCGCCTGCGGCTCCTGTGATGTCTGCCGCGACGACGGTGCCGGCGAGGCGCGCCCGCCCGGCGCGGAGGAAGCGTTGGTGGTGAAAAAGGCGCTCAGCGGCGTGGCCCGCATGTCGCGCCGCGGCAGCGACGGCACATGGGAACCGCGCTTCGGCCGCGGCCGCATCGTCCAGATGCTCGCCGGCAGCAAGTCGCAGGAAATCCTCGCCGCCGGCCTCGACCGCCTCAGCACCTACGGCATCCTCGCCGACAAGGGTGCCGGATACCTCAACCGCCTGATGCGCTCGCTCACCGACGCCGGGCTCATCCACACCATCGCCGGCGAATACCCGCTCGTGACGCTCACGCCACTGGGTGACCGCGTGATGCGCGGCGAGGAATCCTATCAGCTCGTCTGGCCCGATGCGAACGGCCCCCAGCGCGAGGTGCCGCTCAAGGACCAGGGCTTCGATGGCCGCCTCTACGCACTGCTCCGCGCGCTGCGCGCCAACATCGCCAAGCGCGAGGACGTGCCGCCATACGTCGTGTTTCCCAACAAAACCCTCGAAGCACTCGTCCGCTACCAACCGGTCACCCCGGAAGACGCCATGCGCATCCCAGGCATCGGCGAAGCGAAGGCCCAACGCTACACCGCCCCTTTCCTGGAAGCGATCCGCGACTGGGAGACGATGCGGTGAACTGGCGCGGGAAGCGGCGGCCGGGCGTTGATCGCGCGATGATGATCCGGCCAGATATGGCTCATTGCAATCCATGGGATGCGCGGATTTCAAATGGGCCATGTGAAGTCAGATTTGCACCCAGCGGGAGCAAATCCGCGCCAACCCTCACTTCGCCGGGATGTCCTTGAACTCGTCGGGCAGCCTGGAAATCAGGTATGCGGTGACTTCGGCGACTTGTTTCGGGCTGAGGCTGGCACCGCCGCCGGGCTGCATCTTGGCGCCGTTGTGGCCGTCGCTCTCGGGCGGCGAGCCATTGAGGATCATCTTGAAGACATCCAGCGGCTGGCCGCCGAATTTCCATTGGCCATCGTTGAGCGGCAGGCCGGGCAGCGGCACCACGGTGGTGCCGGCCAGCATGGTGGCGCTGAGATCGGGCGCATGGCAGGCCGAGCAGATCTGGAGGTAGGTGGCCTCGCCATTGGCGACCACATCCGGCTTGGCGGCCCATTCGTGGACGAGCGTCGAGTCATCGAGCGTGGCCAGCGTTTTCTCGAGCTCGGCGGCTTTCGCCTGTTGGATGGCGACGATGCTTGCGCTGACTTTCTCGTGGTCGGACTTGAGCGTGTGGGTGTGGTAGTAGATCACCCAGTAGGCGACGAACCAGACAACCGCGCCGTAGAAGGTGAAGAGCCACCAGTTGGGCAGTTTCTGGTCGTATTCCTGGATGCCGTCGTATTCGTGCTCGCGGAGGATGACCTCGCCTTTTTCCTTGGCGAAATGGCCGCGTTTGGGTTCCTGGCTCATGGAGGTGTCAGTGTTGGGATTCGTTGGATGGATCGTTGGATTCCAAGGGCAGCGCGGCGAGGCGCTCGCGTTCGGATTTTTTCAGGCGCAAGGCACGGATGGTGATCACGACGAACACCGTGAAAAAGATGCAGAATGAGACGATGGGGACGAAATGCGCCCAGCCTTCCACTAGAATGCGCTTGAACATGGCAGTGGCGGATCAAGGGTTGGTGGCGGTGGACGGCGCGGGCCTGGCGGTCGAGGTGCGGCGGTAGGAATCCGGGTCCAACGGCGTGGGGCCCGGCTCCTCCTTGGTCACCTCGCGGTATGCGCCGAGCTTCTGGACATAGGCGATCAGGGCGATGACCTGCTTTTTCTCCATCTCCATGACGAGCGCGTCGCCCTTCAGTTCCGGTTTTCCGGGCAGGGTGACGACGTTCTTGAGCGACTCGGCGATTTCGCGGGCCTGGGCGAGCGCCTTGCCCTCGACCTCGTCGCGCGTCATGGCGGGCCATGGGACACCGAGCGCGCGCTGGACCTTGATGCGCTTGTGGATCGACTTGATGTCGGTGTCCTTCTCGAAGAGCCATGGATAGGATGGCATGTTCGAATTGGGCGTGATGGCGCGCGGGTTGAGGAAATGGTTGTAATGCCAGTCGTTGCCGCGGATGCCGACGCGCATGTATTCCGCGCCGCTGGCAATCGGGCCGCCCTCGCGCGCGAGGTCCGGGCCGGTGCGCTTGGAGCCCCACTGGTAGGGATGGTCGAAGAGCGACTCGCCGAGGTGCGAATAATCATCGGCCACGCCGGGGCGGCCGTAGCGCAACACTTCCGGCACCAGCGTGCGGATCATCTGCGAGTGGCAGTTGTAGCATCCTTCCGAGACATAGAGGTCGCGTCCGGCGAGTTCCAGCGGGGTGTAGAGTTCCTGCAGGCGTCCCTCGATGTTCTTCTCGCGGTTGACGATGAGCGAGGGGATGATCTGGACCGCGCCGCCGATGGCCACGGCCACGAAAACGAGCACGGTGAAGGGCAGGTAGTTTTCGATGAGACGCTCGTGCCAGTTGGTCCAGCTGTCCTTGTTGGCCTTGAAGGCGGTCCAGACTTTCCAGCCCAACAGGATGGCGACGATGAGCGCGGCCTTGTCGGCATGGGGCGGCAGGAAGAACCAGAGGATGACGAAGGCCAGCGCGAGGAAAATGTGGGCGAGCGGGTCGTTGAAGATCGATTCGCCCCAGGTCATGCCGTCCTTGCGCTTGCGCTCGATCAGCGCGACCTGCACGGACTCGTCGTGCGCGGCACCCGAGCGCGCGGTTTTCCAGATGTTCCAGGCACAGAGCACGAAGCCGGCGAGGTAGAGCGTGCCGCCGATCGAGCGCAGGATGTAGAAGACCTGGATGCTTTCCAGGGTTTCCATGAACCCGTATTTGAGG
Organism: Luteolibacter sp.; assembly: GCA_049430545.1. Lineage (GTDB taxonomy): Bacteria > Verrucomicrobiota > Verrucomicrobiia > Verrucomicrobiales > Akkermansiaceae > Luteolibacter. The sequence goes on along the minus strand of JBMTCD010000008.1, from coordinate 9,797 downwards.
GTGGTGCCGCCCGCGTCGATCTGGCCGAGCATGAGGCCCTGCATGATGCCCGCGCACCACATCGCCACCACGTAGAGCAGGATGCCCACCGTGCCGATCCAGAAGTGGAAGTTGGCCAGAGTGGTGGACCAGAGTTTGGTTTTCCACAGGCGCGGGGCGAGCCAGTAGAACATGCCGGCGGCCATGAAACCGTTCCAGCCGAGCGCGCCGGAGTGGACGTGGCCGATCGTCCAGTCGGTGTAGTGCGAGAGCGCGTTGACGGCGCGGATCGAGAGCAGCGGACCCTCGAAGGTGGCCATGCCGTAGAAGGTGACGCCGGCGGCGAAAAACTTGATGACGGGATCGGTGCGCAGCTTGTCCCACGCGCCGCGCAGCGTGAGCAGACCGTTGAGCATGCCGCCCCACGAGGGAGCCCACAGCATCAGCGAGAACAGCATGCCGAGCATCTGCAGCCAGCGCGGCAGATCGGTGTTGAGCAGGTGGTGCGGGCCGGCCCAGATGTAGATGAAGACCAGCGACCAGAAGTGGATGATGGACAACCGGTAGGAATAGACCGGGCGGTTCGCCGCCTTCGGCAGGTAATAATACATGATGCCGAGGATCGGCGTGGTCAGGAAGAAGGCGACGGCATTGTGGCCATACCACCACTGCACCAAGCCGTCCTGCAGGCCGCCGAAGATCGGGTAGGAGTGGGTGAGCGAGGTGGGCAACGAGAGGTGGTTGACGATGTAAAGCATCGCCACGGTGACAATGGTGGCGATGTAGAACCAAAGGGCCACGTAGAGGCTCGGCTCGTTTCGTTTCGCCAGCGTCCAGAAGAAGTTCACCGCGAAGACCACCCAGATGACGACCACGGCGATGTTGATCGGCCAGATGAGCTCGCCGTATTCCTTGCTGCGGGTGAGGCCGGCGGGCAGTGTGATGGCGGCGGCCACGATGATGAGCTGCCAGCCCCAGAAGTGAATTTTCGAGAGCAGGTCCGAGGCGGTGCGCGCCTTGCACAAGCGCTGGGTGGAGTAATAGATGCCGGCGAACATCATGTTGCCGACGAAGGCGAAGATCACCGCGTTGGTGTGCAGCGGGCGCAGGCGGCCGAAGGTGAGGAACGAGACGCCTTCCGCCTTGATGGCACCGAAGGTGAGCCACTCGAGGAACTTGCCGTTCATCTGCCACCACGAGAGCTGGGTGGCGATGATCACGCCCACGAGCATTCCCACGATGCCCCAGAAGATGGAGGCGATCATGAAGTGGCGGACGGTTTTGTCGTCGTAGGTGATGGTGGAGGTCATGGATTCCTGGGCGATTGGGTGTGGGATGAGGAGTCGGGGTCGAGAGGCAGCAATGAATCGCGCTCGGGGCTGGAGCGTTTGCCGCGGCGGACTTCCATCGCGAAGCAGGCGATGAAAATGCCGGCCAGGCAGGACGAAACCAGGATGGTGAGGGCGAGGGCGGTCACAAGCGGGTGCGGAGGAAATCAGTCATTCGCGGCGGCGGCTTGGCGGATTGTCTCAAAGACCGGGCAAATTTCAGCGGATGTCCTGGATGAATTCGCCGCGCTGTGTTTCGCAATGGAGCCACTCCAGGTAGATATCGCCGATGATGTGGGCGATGCATTTTTGCCCCATGAGTTCCGGATTGAGGATCACATGGCAGTTGGCACCGGCGGCACCCTGCATGCCGACGCCGGCGTGGAAGGCATTTCCCAGCCCGAGCGCGGCGTCATCCAGGCCGTGCGAGCGGAGCACGACGTGGCCGCGCTGGCCGAGCGAGCCGAGCGTTTTCGTCAGATCGGGCGATCGATCACTGGCGGTGCAGGCAGCGATCTCGGGAAGGCCGAGGAGTTGCCGGTGGCTGGGGTCGCGCGTGACTTTCTCGACCAGTTCGTCGGTGGCGGGCAGCCAGCGGCCGTCGCCATCGTCGTCGTATTCATTGAGGTATTCGCTGATTTTCTGGATCAGCTTGTCACATGGCACGGTGTCCGGGGTGTGCAGAACGATGGCATGCGCGGAGGCGGTGCTCTCGGGATCAAGCAGTAGCCATTGATGGAAAACGGACATCGAGGTCAAAGCGGTCATGCGGACTGGGAATTTCAGCCTGAAGCTGTCCGCAACGCGCGGGGCGCGCTCCGCATTCCGTCTTGAAGGATGCGCGGATTTTCCGCCGGCCCGGCGCATTTCTGTTGGCCAGCCACGCGGGACTGTGCTCGATTCCCGCATCATGATCCGCAAAACCTGCATTCTTCTCGTTATCACTCCGTTTCTGGCCGTCACCCACCTTGCCGCAGAGGGCTCGAAACTCACCGGCCTGATGGAGGAACTCAACGATGCCTACAGGGCATTCAGCCGGACCGAAGACAACGCCAAGGGCGCGGCTCTGGCCCGCGAGGCCCAGGTGGCCGTTGCCAAATCACTGGCGGAAACACCCGAAGTCGTCTCAAAAATGCCCGAAGGGCCGGCGCGCGACATGGCTTCGGCCTCTTATCGCCATCGGCTGGGAGGACTCTACGTCCGCCTCTGCGAGGTCGAACAAGCCTTTCTCAAAGGAGACCGGGCGAAGCTCGATGAGCTGTTGGCCGCGCTCAAGCAGATCAAGAAGGACGGTCACAACGAGTTCATGGAAGACGAATGAGATTTCCCGTCCCGGCCGCCAGGCGGCGCGAGCTGCGGGATACGCGATGAAACAAACACCGGGGACTTGGAGTATCGGAAGCTCGTGCCCTGATTGGCGCACACTCCATGGCTTGCACCTTCCTCCATGCCCACTGGCCCCGCGTTCTTGGCACGGGAGCCCTGATTTCCCTGGCGGCGCATGCCAAACAGGCCGATTTTCAACTGACGGATGGAATTGCCGTCATCCTCGAAGCCCGCTGCCAGTCGTGCCACGAGGACGGCACGGAAAAGGGCGACCTGCGATTGGACAACCTGGAGCTGCTCCCGCTGGAAGCGCGGCTCGACACGCTCAACCGAATGCAGGAGCAGGTGTATTTCGAGCAGATGCCGCCACGGGACAAACGGCAGCCGTCGGCGGACGAGCGCGAGACACTGCTGGCGTGGCTGGCCGAAGAACTCGGCCGCCACAAGGCATCCAGACTGGAGGACAAGCTGCGCTACCCGGACTACGGCAACGCCGTGGATCACGAACTGTTGTTCAGCGGAAAAATCCACGCCGCCGCCGCCACCCCGGCCCGGCGCTGGCTGGTGAGCCCGCAGATTTTCGAACAACGCGTGAAGGACGTGTTCGGCCTGGAGGGCAGGGAGCGCAACATCACACTCCATGGCGTCACCAATCCCTTCACCCTGCCGGAGAAATCCGGCGTCCGCTATTACGACAACGACATCCTGAGTGGCGGGCATCTGTTGCAAATGATGACCAACGCCCAGTGGATCTCACAAAAGCAGATACGCCCTGCGCGGGTGAAGAATGGTGAAATCCGCGCCGGCGAGTTCACTGATGCGCGCGACCGCTGGTCGCCCAGAAGCACGCCCGCCGCATTCGAGGAGGTGATTCTGCAAAAAGGCATGCCGGCCGACGAGCAGCTCGCCGCCGCCATCCACACCCAGTTTGGCCTGGTGCTGAGGCGCGAACCGGACGAGGCGGAACTCGGCAAATACCTCGATCTCACACGCGAGGCGATCCAGCTGGGAGGCAATACCGAGGGCCTCCGCCAGATGCTCGTCGCGGTGCTGCTGGAATCCGAGTTTTTATACCGTATTGAGCTTGGCGCGGGAAATCCCGACCGCAATGGCAGGAAAATGCTGTCACCCCGCGAGGGGGCCCATGCGATTTCCTATGCGCTCGGTGACCGCGGCCCGGATGCCGCCTTGCTGCAAGCCGCCGCCGCCGGGAAACTCGCCACCCGTGAAGACTATCATCGCGAGGTCACGCGCCTGCTGGCAGACAAGGAGTATTACAAAGACTCGGTCGATCCGGCATTCACCACCAGCAAGGTGACGTCGCACATCACCTCCCATCCGCGCATCAACCGTTTCTTCCGTGACTTCTTCGGCTATCCGATGGCCGTCAAGATCTTCAAGGACAGCGAGCGCAGCGAAGGCTATTACCGGAATCCGGACCGCGGCACGCTCGGCACGCCCGGATTCCTGGTGGACGAGGCGGACCGCATCGTGGACTGGCACCTGCAGAAGGACCGCGACGTGTTTGTGAACCTGCTCACCTCCGACAAGTTCTTCGTCTATCACGACCGCGGCAACGAGGAGGGCGCGAAGATCATCCGGGAATGGCGCGAGGCCTACGAGCATTTCAAGCACACCGACTGGAAAAACGACCCGGCGGGCATCGTCGCCGCGAACATCGAGTTCATCAAGGCGCGCCCCTCGTTGCGCGAGCTCGACGAAAAGCGCCCCGGCCTGCTGATGGCCTACATGTTGTTCTTCGAGGATTATTTCGGCAAGGGCCGGACACCCTTCACCACGGTGCCTTGGGCGCACGGCTACACCTTCCACCACTCCACATTCTACGGCCTGCCGCCCACGCCGGCAATCTACCGCTACGGCAACTGGAGATCCAGCAAGGCACAACAACCCGAACCGATGGAGTTGTGGGACTACCCGGCCGAGCAGCCTTTCTCGATTCCCAACCGGATGGGCATCCTCACCCACCCCGCGTGGCTCATCGCGCATTCGACCAACTTCCACGCCGATCCCATCCGCCGCGGCCGCTGGGTGCGCGAGAAACTGCTGGCCGGCCGCGTGCCCGACATCCCGATCACCGTGAACGCCCAGGTCCCCGAGGACCCGCACAAGACCTTCCGCGAACGCGTCGATACCGTCACCCGGCCCGAATCCTGCTGGAAATGCCACTACTCGATGAACCCGCTCGGCCTGTCCTTCGAAATGTATGACGATTTCGGCCGCTACCGCATCGAGGAGTTGCTCGAAAACCCGGAGAACCTGATCGCAAACGGCAACGGCAAAACCACCTTCAAGCAATACAACACACTGCCCGTGGTCACCACCGGAATACTCGAAGGCACCGGCGATCCGCGTCTGGATGGCGATGTGAAGGATGCCATCGACATGATCGGGCGGCTCGCGAAATCCGAACGCGTCCGCCAATCGATCATCCGCCACGCTTTCCGCTTCTACATGGGCCGCAACGAGCTATTGTCCGACTCGAAAACGTTGATCGATGCCGACCGCGCCTACGTCCAAAGCGGCGGCAGCTTCCGGGCGGTGATCGTTTCGCTGCTGACCTCCGATTCCTTCCTCTACCGAAAAACCACACCCACCGAATCATGACCGACCGCCGCGACTTCATCCGCAACGCCTTCCTCGCCCTGGGAGGCTTGTCCTTGCCCGGAGCATTGCCCCGAGTGTCAGCCTCCCAGTTCGCGCCGCGCACCGGTGGCATCGCTCCGATGCGCTTCATCTTCATCCACAAGGGCAACGGCCTGTATCCATCGTTCCTGGTGCCGCCCACGCTCTCGCCGGAGGACATGGAGAAGGAAAAGCGCCGGGAGGCCTTCGCCGTGGACCTGGACAAACACAGCCTGCCGGACTGGATGGGGCCGCTCGAAGCTCACAAGGGCAACCTCACCCTGCTCCAGGGCCTCTCCGGTAAAATGTGCACCGTCGGCCACCACTCGTGGTGCTCCTCGCTCGGCGTCTTCAAGGCCAACGAACGCCTCAGCTCGATCAAGTGGGCGACCGTCGATTTCGAACTCGCCAAACTGTTTCCCTCACCGCTCGAACATATCGAACTCGCCTGCTTCCCGACCGGTGGCGGCAACGCCCGCGGCGGACTCGACACCATCGCCATGGGCTTCTCGGCGCGCGGCGCGCAACAGCCGAACTACGCCTTCGGTTCGCCCAAAATCGCCGTCGATGAAATCTTCAAGTCGGTCTCGTCCGACAACCAAGGCAAGGTCCGCTACCAACTCGAACGCAAGCTGCTCGAATTCGTCGGTGGCAACCATTCCGAGCTAGCGCGCCGTTTCGATGGCATCGAGCACCGCAAGATCGGGAATTACGCGCAATCGATCGAAGATATCCGCGTGCGCAACCGCAAGGTGGAAGAAATGGCCGACATCGTGAAACAACATGCCCCGAAACTCGACGCCCGCCATCTCGCCGACGACATGAGCACCTTCGACCGCCAGGCCGGCCACGTCGAGGTCCTGCTTTCCTCGCTCATCTCCGGACTCACCAACATCGTCGCCTTCACCATCGACGAGCTCGGCCATGATTACACCGGCATCACCGGCCTCGAAGGAGAAAAGGTGAACATGCACGACGTCGGCCACGGCAAGAGCTACGGCGGCGTCGCCGCGGACGACATCCGCAAGCGCTGCGGCGAATACCACATGACGCTGGTCGATCGCATCGTCACGCGCCTGAAGAGCGTTCCCGAAGGCACCGGCACGATGTTCGACAACACGATGTTGTTCTATTTCCCGGACGGTGGCGAAGCGCACCATTCCCATGGCACCGAGTTCCCCTTCGTCGTGCTCTCCGGCGCCAACTCCCGCCTCAACATCGCGGGCCAATACATCCGCCTGCCGTATTGGGGCGCCGAGAACCACAAGACCCTCGGCAATTTCTACACCACTTTGCTCAACGCCCACGGCAACCCGGTCAAACACTACGGCGCGTTCGACATGTCCCTCAAGCACGACCAGTCCGGTCCGATCAGGGAGATGCTGATGCACGGTTGAGCGCTGGCCGGGCCACGGTCCGCTCAGGCGACCCTGCCGCATCCGCCGGGCATGCGGTGCTTGGTGAGCGTCCATTGCCAGACCTGCAGCTCCCTCGCGCGGAAGGCACCGGCGCAGGACAGAAGATAATATCTCCACATGCGGTGGAAATCGTTTCCCAGATCGTAGTGGACCTCCCCCACCCTCCGGGCGCGCCGCCGGCTCTGCCGGTTCGACAGGCGGGCCATCAGCCACGGCACCAGCAGCCGCGGCGATTTCACATGGCGGTCGAGCCGGGTCCGCAACACCCGGTGGAAGAATTCGTCGAGCTGATCCACGTCCCAGTCGCCGTCCATGTAACTCTCACCCAGTCCGAGGCTGCCTTGGCCGAGCACCCGTTGGAAAAAACCCGGGCGGCGCACCCGGACATCCCATGGCCGCGCGCCGTCGATCCGGATGTCCGCCTGCGACAGCAGATCGGAGACGATCGACCGCGCGTCCCGCGGGGCGAGGCGCAGCGCGGAATTCCGATGCTCCATGGCGATGGAACGCATGAGATGCCTCCTTGACCATTTGCAAACTATGACCGGATGGGCGGCGAATCAACCCATCGACCGGCGAATTTCCACAGGGATCCCCCGCGCAATCCTATGGGGAAACATCGCGGGTGCGCGACGCGCGTGGCCGGCTCTCAGCCGATGGGCGAGAGCAGGTGCGAGAGCGTCCCGGGATCGATGCGCAGACTGGTGGTTTCCTCGGACAGCAGTGCCTTGACCAGCGCGGACTTGTGTTTCTGGAGGTCGAGGATGCGGTCCTCGATGGTGCCGCGGCAGACGAGCTTGTGAACGAAGACCGGCTTGGTCTGGCCGATGCGGTGGGCGCGGTCGGTGGCCTGGTTTTCGGCGGCCGGGTTCCACCAGGGATCGTAGTGGATCACGGTGTCGGCGGCGGTCAGGTTCAGCCCGGTTCCGCCGGCCTTCAGCGAGATGAGGAAGACGGGGATCTCGCCGGACTGGAATTTTTTGACGAGTTCGGCGCGGTTCTTGGTCTGACCGGTGAGCTTTAGGAACGGGATGCCATGTGTTTCCAAGTGCGCCTCGATGAGCGCGAGCATGCTGGTGAACTGCGAGAAGAGCAGGATGCGGCGGCCCTCCTCCAGCAACTGCGGCAGCAGCTCGTCGGTTAGAAAATACAGCTTGGCGGATTCGGTGACCTTGTCCGCGGCGGGCGAGTTGAGCAGCGACGGGTGGCAGCAGATCTGGCGGAGCTTGAGCAGGGCGTCGAGCACGATGATGTGCGACTTGGCGAGTCCCTTGGCGGCGATCGCCTCGCGCACGCGCTCGTCCATGGTGGCGCGCACGGATTCATACAAATCGATCTGCCTGCGGGTGAGGTCGATGTGATGGATCAACTCGGTCTTGGGCGGCAGGTCGGCGGCCACCTGGTCCTTGGTGCGGCGCAGGATGAGCGGGGAAACCCGGCGGTTGAGCGTGGCCTGGGCATCGCCGGAGCGGTCGCGCTCGATGGGCTTGCGGATGGCCGAATTGAAGGTTTTCTCGTCCGGCAGGAACCCGGGCATCAGGAAATGCAACAGGCTCCACAGCTCGCCGAGGTGGTTTTCCATGGGCGTGCCCGAGAGGCACAACCGGTGGCTGGCGGTCAACACGCAGGCCGAGCGGGCGGTGATGGATTTCGGATTCTTGATGTGCTGGGCCTCGTCGAGGATGACGCTGTGCCAGTCGGTTTCCGCCAGCACGCCGATATCGCGGTGCAGCAGCGGATAGGAGGTGATGACCAGGTCGGCGGTGAAAATGTCGTCAATCGCCGCCGCGCGGTCATTGCCGTGATGCACGAGCACCTTGAGGTGCGGGGTGAACCTGGCGGCTTCGGATTCCCAGTTTGGAACCACGGAGGTGGGGGCGACGACCAGTGACGGCTTGCCGGGTTTCGCCGCGTGCTCGGCGGCGAGGTAGGCGAGCGTTTGCAGGGTTTTGCCGAGGCCCATGTCATCGGCCAGGATGCCATTGAGATGATGTTTTGCCAGAAAACGCAGCCAGCGGAAACCCTCGTGCTGATAGGGGCGCAGGCTGGCCTTCACCGATTTGGGAATGTCCTCCTCCGGCAGCTCGCGGATGTACTTGAGCGAGCGGCCCAACTCGGCCAGCGCGCGGATGGTGGCGCTGGATTTCATGCCCAGTGAATCGGCCAGCCCGGCGGCGGCCAGACGGTCGAGCTTTAGCGGTCCGTCACCGTCCTTGCGGCCGTGGAACAAGTGGCGGACTTGATCGACGATTTCCAGAAAGCGCCGGGCGGGCAGGCGGATGAAGCCATCGGCGGGGTTCTCGCAGGGAATTGTGATCCATTCCGGCAGGTCCGGCTTGGTGGCGGGCGGGAAGTCTTTTTCGATGGCCTGCGCGATCAGTGGAATGAGCGAGCGTTTCACGCCATCCACCTCGAAGGAAACATCGAACCGGAACCAATCGATGCCGTGACCGCTTTCCGCCTCGATGGCCGGGAAAAAATCACCGGCCTCATGGGCGGTGAGCCCGGCCTTGGGGTCCACGGTGATGATCCAGCCGTCGCGGCGGAGTTTTTCCATTCCCTCGCTTTCGAGGCAACGCAGCCAGGCGAGCGCCGGGCCGGGTTGCGGATCTTCGGGAACGAAGGTGGTCCTGAGCGAATGATGAAGCAGGTGGACCGATATCACATCACTGAACGGGCACAACCCGGCGGACCGCAACCTGCCTGCCAGCTCCTTCTCCATTTTCGGATTTCTTTGCCAGACAGTGCGGACACCATCCCGCATTTCGACATGTTCCGGATGAACCGCATCGTTCATCTCATGCGGCAGCAGCGGGCTGTCGCCATATTGGAATGACAAATGGCCGACGATGAAATCCTGCGGCATGCCGGCCAGGGTGGCATTCAGCCGCGAAACCGTGAAATGCGGCACAGGGGCGCACACCGGGCGATGGTCGGTCTCAATGGCCACCGGAGCCGGAACGGGATTTCCAGCGATCGATCCGATGCGGGCGGAAACCTGTTCCACAAAGGCCACCGGCACCTCGGGGGCAGTGAGCCAGTGCTTGAGCAGATGCGGCGAGGCCCCGCACTCGACCGGCCCCAGAACCTCCTCTTGCGGATC
>JBMTCD010000007.1:0-36486 GCA_049430545.1 Luteolibacter sp. | reverse complement strand
CCATCAACACCGCATTCGCAGGCCAACCGCTGAATTTCGCACCTGAATAGTTACCGCTGCAGTTCGTGTTCAGCGGCTATCAGAACAACGGGACGGCATTTCGTGAATTTCAGGTGGAGGGCAGCTCCGCGGTGAGCGCCGTGCCCGAGCCCTCCGGCATGCTGGGCCTGGCTGGACTGATCGCCGGCTCCGCCTTCCTTCGCCGCCGCATCCCGGCTCGAGAACAGCGTGAAATGTATCGGTGGCCTGCTCGATGACGGCCTCTCTGGGTGCCAGTGCGGGGCGATAGATCGCGTGGGATGAGGTGGCGGGGCTACTGGTGACAAGAACGACCTGCCATTGGCTTTTCAGTGGCCGCAGCCAGGCCGGAGGCCCGCCCCACGTGACCGGAGCCTCCGGCTCCGGGGCCATGAACCATCGGGTTTCCCTACGACTCGAAATACGTGTAGCCGTTGAGGCCGGCGCGGTAGAGGTCGAGGATCTCGCGGCGTTCCCTGGGCGAGATGCGGCCGTCGGTGACGGCCTTCTCGGCGAAGCTGCGGAACTTGGTGACGAGTTCCTTCGGGTCGTATTCGACGTAGGTGAGCACGTCGGCCACGGTGTCGCCCTCGACTTCGTGGGTGTAGACCGGCTTGCCCTTTTCCAGGTGCACGCCGACGACGTTGGTGTCGCCCAGCAAGTTGTGCAAATCGCCGAGTGTTTCCTGATAGGCGCCGACGAGGAAGACGGCGACATAGTAGGGCTCGTCGGGGACGAGATCATGCAGCGGCAGGATCTTGGCGACGTCCTCCTTGTCGATGAAGCGGTCGATCTTGCCGTCGCAGTCGCAGGTGATGTCGGCGAGCACGGCGCGCTGGCGCGGTTTTTCGTCGAGCCGGTGGATGGGCATCACCGGGAAGAGCTGGTCGATCGCCCACGAGTCCGGCAGCGACTGGAACAGTGAGAAGTTTCCGTAGTAGAAATCGACGAGTGTGGAGGACAGTTCGCGGAGGTCCTCGGGGATGTCGTCGAGTTGGGCGATGAGCTTGGAGATGCGGGTGAGGATGTGCCAGAACCAGGCCTCGGCGAGGCCGCGCTCGCGCAGGGTGGCGCTGCCGTAGAAGAACTGCGCGCGGATCTGGTCGCGGTAATAGATGGCGTCGTTGAAGCTCTCCTGGAGGTTCTTCTTCGAGAGCGTCTTGTTGACATCGATCAGGTTGAGCAGGTTCTGCGGGGCTTTTTGCGGCACATCGGGCTCGGAGTCGCTGGTCTGGGCGCGGGTGACGTCGAGGATATTGAAGACGAGCACCGAGTAGTAGGCGACGACGGCGCGGCCGCTTTCCGAGATCAGGTTGGGGTGTGCCACGCCGGCCTTGTCGCAGATTTGCGAGACCACCTCGACGATGTCGGTGCAGTATTCGGCCACCGAGTAGTTGCAGGAAGAGTGGAAATTGGTGTGGGAGCCGTCGTAGTCCACGGCCATGCCGCCGCCGATGTCGAGCACGCCCATGGGCGCGCCTTCCTTGACGAGATCGCAATACATCCTGACCGCCTCGGTGGCGCCCTCGCGGATGGCGGCGATGTTCGGGATCTGCGAGCCTTGGTGGTAGTGGAGCATTTTCAGGCAGCCGATATGGCCGCTCGCCTTGAGGTGGTCCACCACGCCGATGACCTGCGCGGCGTTGAGACCGAAAACCGACTTGTCGCCAGCGCTGTCCTGCCAGTGGCCGGAGCCGCGGGTGGAGAGGCGGACCCGGACGCCGAGATTCGGCAGCACTCCGATCTTGCGCGAACGCTCGAGGATCAGGTCGAGCTCGCTGGGCATTTCGAGCACCAGCATGATGCGCAGGCCCATTTTCTGCGAGTGCAGCGCGAGGTCGATGAACTCCTCGTCCTTGTAGCCGTTGCAGATGATGTAGGCTTGGGGGTCGTGCATGTGGGCCAGCGCGGCGATCAGCTCGGGTTTCGAGCCGGCTTCGAGGCCGTAGTGGAATTTTTTCCCGAACTCGGCGATTTCCTCGATCACCTGGCGCTGCTGGTTCACCTTGATCGGATAGACGCCGCGGTATTCGCCGCGGTAGTTGAGTTCCTTGATCGCCTTGCGGAACGATTCGTTGATTTCCGCGATCCGGCGGTGGAGCAGGTCGCGGAAGCGCAACAACACCGGCAGGTGCGTGCCGCGGTCGCGCAGGCCCTCGATCACCTCGAAGAGCGAAACCTCCTTGCCGCCCTCGTCGTCCTCGAGCCGCACGGTGACGTGGCCCTTCTTGTTCACGCCGAAGTAGCCGTGGCCCCACGAATCGACGCCATAGAGTTCCGGGGATTTTTCCGGTGACCAGGCCTTGGGGGCCTTGCGTTTCGGCGGTTTGGTGGGGGGGGTGTGGATGGCGGGCGGGATCATGGCGGAAGAGGCGCGCAACCAACCGCAGATTGGCGGAAAAAACCAACAAAAACCGATATGGCGGGGAATCGCCGCGCATCCGCCCGCTGGCGGATCCGGCGGCGTCGATCCGCCGCCCTTGACGGGCTTCCGTCGCCTGCATGATGCTGCGCCCGCAATGAACGCCAACACCCGCCCGTTTTCCGGCCCGATGCTTGATGGCCCCGACCGCGCGCCGAGCCGCGCGATGCTCTACGCCGTCGGATTCCAGAAAGACGATTTCGCCAAGCCGCAGATCGGCATCGCCTCGACGTGGAGCGAGGTCACGCCCTGCAACGTTCACATCGACAAACTCGCCCGGGAGTCACGCAAGGGCACCGACGCCGCGGGCGGCAAGGGCATCATCTTCAACACCATCACCGTCTCGGACGGCATCTCGATGGGCACCGAGGGCATGAAATACTCGCTCGTCTCGCGCGAGGTGATCGCCGATTCCATCGAAACGGTGGTCGGTTGCGAGGGCATGGACGGCTTCGTGGCCATCGGCGGCTGCGACAAGAACATGCCCGGCTGCCTGATGGCGATGGCGCGCATGAACCGCCCGTCGGTCTTCGTCTATGGCGGCACCATCCTGCCCGGCTGCGCCACGCTCAAGGGCGAGCAGAAGGACCTCGACATCGTTTCCGTTTTCGAAGCCGTGGGCAAACACGCCAACGGCGAATACGACGACGCGGAGCTGGAAACCGTCGAGTCCTGCGCGATTCCCGGCCCCGGCTCCTGCGGCGGCATGTACACCGCCAACACCATGGCCAGCGCGATCGAGGCGATGGGCATGTCGCTGCCGAACAGCTCCGCCCAAGCCGCCATTTCGGATGACAAGATGCGCGATTGCTTCGACGCCGGCGCCGCCGTGGTCAATTTGATCAACCTGGGCATCCGGCCGCGCGACATCCTGACCAGGGAGGCGTTTGAAAACGCGATCACCGTGCTCATCGCGCTCGGTGGCTCCACCAACGCGGTGCTCCACATCCCGGCCATCGCCCACGCCGCGGGTGTCGAGATCACCCTCGAGGACTTCGCCCGCATCGGGAAAAAGGTGCCGGTGCTCGCCGATCTGAAACCTTCGGGCAAATACGTCATGGCCGACCTGGTCCGGATCGGCGGCACGGTGCCGTTGATGAAAATGCTGCTCGATGCAGGGCTTCTGCACGGCGACTGCATGACGGTGACCGGCCGCACGATGCGCGAGAATCTGGAAAAACTCGCCAAGCCTTATCCGGAAGGCCAGGAGATCATCCGGCCGCTCGACAATCCGGTCAAAAAGGACAGCCACCTGCGCATCCTCTACGGCAATCTCGCCGAGGGCGGTGCGGTCGCGAAAATCTCCGGCAAGGAAGGCGAGGTCTTCTCCGGCAACGCCCGCTGCTTCGATTCCGAGGATGCGGCCATGAAAGCCATCCTCGCCAAGGAAATCAACAAGGGCGACGTGATCGTCATCCGCATGGAAGGGCCGAAGGGCGGCCCCGGCATGCGCGAGATGCTCGGCCCCACCAGCGCCATCATGGGCCTCGGCCTCGGCAAGGACGTCGCGCTCATCACCGACGGCCGCTTCTCCGGCGGCAGCCACGGCTTCGTGGTCGGCCACATCACCCCGGAAGCCTTCACCGGCGGCACCATTGCCCTGCTCAAGGACGGCGACCCGATCATCATCGACGCCGTCAACAACCGCATCGACGTCCGCCTGCCCGACGAGGAACTCAAGGCCCGCCGCGCGGCATGGCAACAACCCGCGCCGCGCTACACGCAGGGTGTGCTGGCGAAATATGCCAAACTCGTGGCCACCGCGTCCGAGGGAGCAGTGACCGATAAATACCTATGAGTGCCCTACTCCAATGCCCACATTGCCGCGCGGCGATCACGCTGGACGACGTCAACGTCGCCAACGACATCGCGCTCTGCCGCGGTTGCGGAAAAACCATGCCGTTCTCCTCGATCACGGGCATTCCGGGCGTGGAGAACGTGGATCTCAGCAAGCCGCCGAAAGGCGTGCGCTTCGATCCAAGCACGCTGCGCGGCAAGACGGTTTATTTCAAGAAGGTCTCGCCAATGGTGCTCTTCCTGATTCCCTTCACCGCAGTGTGGTCGGGCGTTTCGATGGCGGGGATCTATGGCAAACAGATCACGGAGGGGCAATTCGATCCAGGACGCAGCCTGTTCGGCCTGCCGTTCCTGCTCGGGACCCTCGTGCTGGTTTCCTCGATCGCCTTCATGATCTTCGGCCGCTGGAGGTTCAGCTTCAACCAAGGCGTGCTCGAAGTGGCCATGGAACTCGGGCCATTCAGTTGGAAGCGACGCATCGCCTGCGACAAGGGCGCGCGCGTCTCGATCCGCCAGTCGAGTTGGAAGAAGAACAACCAGGTGCAATATCACATACAGGTGGACAGCGGCGGCAAGACGCTCAAGTGCGCCAGCACCCTTCCCGAGGAACCGAAAACCTTCATTGCCGAAGCGATCCGCCGGATGATCGTGTCCGAGTGATCCCATTGCCCATCCCATGAGATTGTTCCGCATCCTGACCCTCAAGGAACTGAAGGGCTATTTCCTGACCCCCTTCGGCTGGGTGGTGCTGGCCTTCGTGGCGGTGATGCAGGGCGTCTCGCTCTCCACCGCGATGAAGGGCTTCCGCGACACGCCAGTGAAGGACAGTCTGGTTTACGTCACCTTCCACACGCCGGTGTTCTGGTTCTATTTCCTGTTCATCTTCCCGCTCATCACGATGCGCTTGTTCGCCGAGGAGGAGCGCTCCGGGACCATGGAAACCTTGCTGACCGCACCCGTGCGCACCTGGCAGGTGGTGCTCTCGAAGTATGCCGCGGCGATGATTTTTTACGCCATCCTGTGGGTGCCGGCCTTCGTGCAGTTCCGCATGTTCGTCTGGTTCACCGACCTGCCGCCGGCCTGGTCGCCGGGTTCGATGATCGGCGCGTTCGCCATCGTGATGCTGATGGGCTCCGCCTTCACCGCCGCCGGATGCCTGGCCTCCGCGCTCACCTCCAGCCAGATCATCGCCGGGCTGCTGACCATCGGCCTGCTGGTGCTGCAGTATTTCCTCGGCTTCGTCACCGTGATCTGGGGCGAGTCGTTCGCCGGCGCGGGGTTTTTCCATTACATCTCATCGCAGCGCCACCTGCACTACTACGCCAGCGGGCTGCTCGACACGCGCGCCGCGGTGTATTTCCCGAGCCTCGCCGCCTTCCTGCTGTTCATGACCTGGCAGGTGGTCGATTTCCGCCGCTGGCGAAACTGACAGCCTGTTGCCCATGACGTCTTCCGCGCAAGAACCCCGGAAATCCAGCCGACCGAACCGTATCGGGATCGGCGTGCTGGCTATGCTCCAGACGGCATTGCTGGTGTTGACCCTGATCGCCGTCAATTACCTTTCGCTCAACCACCACTGGAGCGCGGACCTCAGCCGGGCGGCCGATTATTCACTGTCGCCCGCCACCCGGAGCTATCTGGGGGGAAATGCGATGCAGGGCCGTGGAAAACCGGTGAAATGGATCATGGCCTACCGCCGCAGCGCGCCTTTCTACGAGCGTGTGCGCGCCTTGGCCGAGGAATACGAACGCCGTTCCATGGGCGGCATCGAGCTGGAAGTGGTGGACCCGCTGCGCAGCCCGGACCGCATGGCGGAAATCGTGGCCAGCTACGGCATCACCCTGATCCGCGACCTGATCATCATCGACGCCCGCGCCGATGACAGCCCGCCGACGAAGGAGGACGAAAACCGCATCCGCACGCTGCATCCGAACGTCCGGCTGGTGCCCGCCGACGACATGGCGGTCCATGCCACTGCCGATGGCGTGCGGCGCGTCACCGGATTCAAGGGCGAGGACCTGCTCACCGCATCGCTGGTGTCCGCCATCGAGGGCCGCAGCCGCGTGATCGCCCTGCTGGCCGACAAAAGCACTTCCAACGAAAACGCCGCCGGGTTTTCGCCGCGCGCGCAGCTGGAGGAAATCCTCCGCTATCAGAACGTGGTGCTGGCGGATCTCAACCTCTCGCAAATCGCGGAGATTCCCGCGGAGGTGGATGGCATTGCCATGCTGGCCCCCGCCTACGACCTGACCGAGCAGGAATTCGCCGTGCTGGAGCGCTACTGGAACCGGCCGAAGGCGGCGATGCTCATGTTGCTGGACGATGGGCCGGCGCCGCCAAAGCTCCGCGCCTTCCTGCGCGGTATGGGCGTGACCCCGCGCGGCGACCGCGTGATCGCGCGCGGCGATGGCAGGCTGGTCACCCAGGCCCGCGGCACCTTCACCCGGGGCGTGCCATTCACGAGCGGCATGGCCGGGCTCGCCACCGAGTTCCATGGCGCCATCTCCTCGCTCGAAGTGCGCGAGGGCGCCGAGGACCTGCTCAACCGCCGTATTTCCCCCTTCGGCCTGATCGAGGCCGCCGCCGGTTTCTGGGGCGAGACGGATTTCGGCTCCGGAGGTGATACATTCGATGAAATCGAGGACCACGGCCCGCCCATCTGTCTCGCCGCGGCGGTGATCCGGGGTGCGGAAAGCGACGACCGCTTCGCGGCGGATTCCTCGCGGATGATCGTGATATCCGGCACCGATTTCCTCGATCCCGCGCAGCAACGTGCGGAAAACCGCGATTTTCTCGCCTCCGCGGCGAACTGGCTGGTCGGCCGCGAGCAACTCGCCGGCATTGGCCCGCGCTCGCTCCACACCTACAAGCTGCCATTACTGGACGCGCAGGTGTCCTTCATCAATCGCATGAACCTGTTTTTCCTGCCCGCGTTTTTCCTGTTGATCGGCGGCTTTGTGTGGTCGTCGCGCCGCGTTTGCCCTGTCATGCGATCCACCGGCTTCACCCTCGTTCTCGCGTTTGGCGCGGCCGTTGCGCTCACGCTGGCCGTCTGGCAGTGGCGGCAGGGAGGGCTGGAGGCGCTGTTGGGATCTCCGCCGCATCCGGTCGGCTCGCGGCTCTATGATTCATTCGCCCCGGCGGAGGTGAAACACATCCGCGTCCGCTCGGGCAGTGTGTCGGCCGTGTTCACGCTGGGCGAAAACGGCTGGATGGCCTCGGCCCCATGGCAGGACCGCATGGACCCGCGCGCGGCCGTCGCCATCATCCAGTTCGCGCTCGGCATGCGTGTCGAGGACGCCGCCGACGCGGACGAGGTGGACGATTCGGATTCCGGCCTCGGCGACAACGCGGTGGGCGTCCGGCTTGAAGGCAGCGGACGCGAAATCCTCGCCGATTTCCGCCTCGGCCGGGTGACCCCGTGGCGTGCGGAAATCGAGGGCTTCGACGAGCCGGTGTCCACCGTGTTCGTGCAGCCGCGCGACCGCGGACGAGGCGGCCACACCTACATTGCCACCGGCGACATCACCCCGCTGTTCCGGGACGGTCTCAAGCTGCTGCGCGATCACGCGCCGTTTTATTTCAATCCCGCGAATCTCGAAAAAATCCGCATCCGCTCGCAGCAGGGCGATCTCACGCTGGCCCGCGCCGCCCACGGCGCGCCGTGGCGCATTTCCAAGCCGCTCGAGCTCTCCACCGACCCGGTGGCGATGAAAAAACTGTTGGAGAGCCTGTTCGAGCTGCGGGCCACGCGGGTGACCGACCGCGCGGCGGCCGCGCTGCCGGGCACCGATGGCGCGAACAAAACCACCCAGATTGCCATCTCGTCGTTCGGCTCCGGGGATGAAACGCTTCTGGAAATTTTCCCGCCTGAAAATGCCGATGAGCGCGTCACCGGCGCCATGGTCAGCGATCGCCCGGGCAGCTGGTTCGAGCTGGCGCTCAAGCCTGAAGCCGGAGCGGTTTCATTGGCCGACCTGCCGCTCGCGATGAACGACCTGCGCGACCCCGTGCTCACCCGCCTGAACATCGCCTCGCTGCGCCGCATCGAAATCCTGCCCGCCACCGGCGAGCCCATCCACATCGAGCGCCAGCCGCCCGGCCCGTGGACGACCGTGATGGATGGCAAGACCGGCGAGGCCAACGAGCGCAACCTCTTCGAGCTGCTCAAGGCCGTCACCGGCCACCGCGCCACCGCTTTCGAGAGCGACGCCGCCACCGATTTCAGCCCGTGGGGACTCGACCGGCCGATCCTCACGCTGCGGTTCCTCGGCGCGGAAAACCAGGGCATCGGGCTGCGCTTCGGCCTCAATCCGCAGGGCGACCTGTTCGTCAACCGCGCCGGCACCCCCACCGTCATGCGCGTCGACCGCTCCATTCTGACCACCATCGCCGTGCGGCCGCACGAGTGGCGTCATGCGCGCCTGTGGTCGCTGAGCCGCGTGGACCTCACGGGCATCGAACGCCGCATCGGAAACGATCCGCCGTTGCTGCTCAGATACGATTTCATCGATGAATCCTGGCAGGCGACCCGCGATGGCCAACGACTCGACGACCGCCTGATGCCCGCGCGCTCCAACCACATGCTGTCCGCGCTCGAAGGGCTGCAAGTCATGCGCTGGCTCGCACGCGACGACGCGGAGGCCGCCGCCGCCTTGCTGAACCCGGCGCTGTCCTTCAAGGTGGTGGAAAAGAAAATCGACGGCGCTGGCAACTTCGCCGGCTTGTCGCAGCGTGCCCTGCGTTTCGCCCCCGGCACCGGCCAGACCGCCGGCTTCCATTATGGCATGCTCGATGGCGAGGCGCATCCGTTCCTCATCGACGCCGCCGTCTACCACCGGCTGGCGCTCGATTTGCTGGAAGAGTGAACGCGCATCGGCGGCTTCCCGATCTCACCAGGCGCTTGCAGGCGGCTGCCATGGCGCGGCCACAAGGGCGGTGGCGAAAATGGCAATTGCATGGATGCTACGGTTGGAACAACTCCGGCAGGCGATTGCGGATGACTGTCCGGTCGTCCTCGGGAAGTTCCGCCAGTGGCACCGGCCGGTCCTGCGGGCGGGTGCCTTTCTGGTTGATGCGGTTCATCAGGCTCCAGTTGCGCGTGTGGCCGCCGGGTTCAGGATCGGCGGGCTCCCGGGCCGGCAGGTCGTAGCGGGTGAAGTCGATGACTTTTTCCGGTTCGCCGTTTTTCCAATCGCGCAGCAGGGCGAGGCGGAAGTCCCGGTTCATGAACCAGCGGATTTCCTTGTCGGCCTCGGAGGCGCGGATGCCGCAACCGCGGTGGACGAAGCGGTAGTCGAGGCCTTGATTGTGCTTGAAATGAGTGCGCCAAAGCTCGCCGAATTCCCCCTGGGTGATGAGTTTGGCAGCGGGCCAGCGCTCGCGGATGCCGGTGAGCCAGAGGTGCAGCCCCTCCATGCCATTGCGTCCGCCGTAGCCGTAGATCTTGCGGGCTTCGACCAGGCTCATTTCCCAGCCGCAGGTGACCCATGCGAAGCCGTTGCGCTTGAAGCCGTCATCGAAATGGCAGGCGGTGGTGGCCATCATCGCCTCGAGTCCACGCTCGGTGCCCATGTCGAGCAGCGTCTCGATGGGCCCCACGCCCTGGCGGCTGCGCCAGCGCTCGCCGTCCACGGTTTTGGCGCCGGGAATGCGGGCGCACAGGAAATCGACCGTCCAGCCGTCGAGGTTCACGATGTCGATGAAGTCTTCGGCGCCTCGCGCGGGTTTGCAGAAGTGCTCGCGCGACGGGTAGTAGGGATAGCAGATCGAGCCTTCGCCATCGCCGTTATCGACCGCGTATTGGCTCCAGATGGCCCCCTGGCAGACGTGGATGTTTTCCTCCTCCGCGAGATAGCGGAGGTTTTCTGCCGAGAGGAATCCGGCCACCACGCTCTTCGGGCGGTAGCCATTGCCGACGATCTTCGAAACCCGCTCGAGCCCCTCGCGCAGGTCCTTGTTCACCTGTTCGCGGGTGTTGTACATGTTGGAGAAATAGGCTCCGGGGATGAAGGTGATCTCGTCGCCGAATGTCTTGTGATAACTCGCGACGAGTTCGCGCAGCTCGCGATATGGCCCGCGCTCGTCGTGGAGCGCGAGCCAACTGAAGGCCCAGGTGATGCGCGCGCAGGGCCATGCCTTGGCGATGGCCTCGCGGAACGTGCGCGCCTCGGCGGGCGTGTGGACGATGGATTCGTCGGGGCCGTGGGCGATGTCGCGCGTCACTTCGATCTGGCGCACGCGGACGATGGTGTTGAGTGTGAGGAAGCGGTTGCCGGGCAGGGAGAGGATTTCTTCCGCGGCCAGCGAAGACACGCAGAGGAAGGCGATGAGGGCGGACAGGCCTTTTGGTGTCAGTTCGCGGAGTATCGATTTCATGGCGCGCGGGTGATGTGGTGTTTCCGGCTCAGAACGGGCGCAAAAGATAGCCGGCCACCCAGCCGCTCGCTCCTTGTTCATTGCGGCACCAGTGCCAGCCGTGGATCTGGCGCAGCGAATCAAGCCGGTCGCCGCGGCGGATGGTGAGCACGGTGGGATCAAACGTGCCGGTGGCTCTGGCGATGCCGTCGGCGATTTTTTCCAGCAATTCCTGCGGCACGTAGCCGGCGCGCCCGTGGTCGTCGCTGGCCCAGACCCAGCCCGGCCACGTGTGGTCGGCGGGACCGGTGCGGACGATCTCGCCGCGCTCCAAGCGCAGGGGCTTGCTGTCCTTTTCCTCGTAGTCGGCGTTTGCGGTGAAGTGCGGCATGGGTGGAGGAAACCACATCCCGGAGGGCATTCAAGGCTCGGTCATGCGGCGTGGATCGAGCGCTTCGTCCAGTGCGGCCTGGCTGATTCCGAGTTCACCGAGACGCTCCAGGCAGAGCTCGCGGATGGTGCGGCGCTCATGCATCGCCCGCTTGGCCAGCGCGGCGGCGCGATCATAGCCGATCAGCGGCACGAGCGCGGTGACCATCGCCATCGAGTGCTCGATGAATGCCCGGCAGCGCGCTTCGTCGGCGGAGATGCCGGCCACGCAGTTTTTCGCGAAGGCGCGGCTGGCATTTGCCAGCAAGGTGATGGATTCGAGCAGGCATTTGGCGATCAGCGGCATCGAGACATTGAGTTCGAGGAAACCGCCGCAGCCGCAGGCGGTGACGGTCGTCTGGTTGCCGAATACGCGGGCCGCAACCATCGTGACGCTCTCGACGAGCACCGGATTCACCTTGCCCGGCATGATCGAGGAGCCCGGCTGGATGGCCGGGAGCTGGATTTCCGCAAACCCGCAGCGCGGACCGGAGGCGAGCAGCCGGATGTCGCTGGCGATCTTGTGCAGCGAAACGGCGATGGAGTTGAGTTGGCCGTGCGCTTCCACCGCGGCATCGCGCGCGGCCTGGGCTTCGAAGGGATTGAGCGCGCGGCGGAATGGCAGGCCGCAGGTCTCCGCCAGCCGGGCGATGCATTTCGCGGGAAATTCCCGATGCGCATTGAGGCCGGTCCCCACCGCGGTGCCGCCGAGCGGAAGCTCCATCAGCGCGTCGATCGCCGCCTGACCACGCGCTTCCGCCTTCTCCACCTGGCGCGCCCAGCCGCCGAATTCCTGGCCGAGCCGCATCGGCACCGCGTCCATCAGATGGGTGCGGCCGATTTTCAGGATCCCGTCGAATTCGCGAGCCTTCGCCGCGAGCGCCTCGCGCAGCGAGCGCAGGGCCGGGCGCAGCGAGTTTTCCATTTCCACCGCCGCCGCCACGTGGATGGCGGTGGGAAATGTGTCGTTGGACGATTGGCCGTGGTTGACGTGGTCGTTCGGATGCACCGCCGGCGCGTCCGGCGCGGCCAGGTTGGCGAGGCGGGCGATCACCTCGTTGACGTTCATGTTCGTCGAGGTGCCGGAACCGGTCTGATAGATATCCACCACGAACTGATCGTCGTGCCGCCCGCCGGCCACGGCCCGCGCGGCATCGGCGATGCGGCTGGCGCGGGATGGGTCCAACTCGCCCAGCAAGTGGTTGGTTTCCGCGGCCGCCGCCTTGATCATGCCATACGCGCGGATCAAGGGTGCGGGCAGCGTCTCGCCGGAGATCGGGAAATTCATCACGGCGCGCTGTGTCGAGGCTCCATACAAGGCACCGGCCGGGACGGCCATTTCGCCCATCGAGTCTTTTTCCATGCGGATCATTTCCATATCTTTCGTTACCGGCAAGAAACCCGGGAAAAACATTCAAATCCAAGAACCCCGGCTACTGCAGAGGACGGCCGTCCTTCGCCGGTGCCTTGCCATCGATCATGGCCCGTGCCTGCCTGACATAGCGACGGCCCAGCAGTTCGTAGCCCTCCTCGGTGTAATGCAGATCATTGAAGGTTTTGCCCTGCTTTTCCTTGTCGTTGAGGTCATCACAATCCACCCACGCTCCCAGAGGATCGTCAGCCGCCAGCTTGACTTGCGCGTCGCGCACCGCCTGCCATGGCGCGTTATCCGCCCCGCCGAAGTCGCTCAGGCGCCCGATCACGAAGCTCATCCTGGGTTGCTTCAGGTCCCGGCGGAGGTTTGCGACCAACTGCCTGAGGGCTTCGTAGTAGGCCGCATCAAGCTTTTCCTTCGCGTCGCGCTCACCTTGCATCCAGCAGAACGTGACCGAGGCCGGGTCCGGGTGCTTCTTGATCAACTCCGCGAACTGGTCGAGGATCCGTTGGTAGTGGAACGGCCCCTGCCTCTTGTCTTTTGCCCGGGAGGCGACGGGATCGATGCCATGTTTTTTGGCGATTTCATTCCATTCGGCGACCCAGTGGCGTATCGGCTGCCCACTGATCGCGACCTTGATGTATGCGGTGTCGGCATCCGGGAAGAGCTTGGCCGCCTCGGGCTCGAAACCGACCTTGGGATTCATTCCGGCCATGTTGGACTGGCCGGAAAGAATGAAAAGGTGCGCTGGCTTCGGGGCGGCATCCGCCTTGGCGGCGAGCAACGCGGCGGCAATCATCATGGGACGGATCATCATGGGACGGAATTTTGTGGGTGCGAAGGCGGTGGCTCAGCGGGCCGTGATGGCTGGACATGGCGCTCAGCCGAGCATTTCCAGCAGATGGCGGAAAACGTCGGTGTTTTTCACCATGCCGGAGAAGCGCTCCGCCTGCGGGCCGGTGGCGCTGACGAGTGTGGGATCGGTCGTGTGGGTGGTGCCGGTCCAGCCGATGCCGGTGTGGTTGCCGATGAACTGGCCGAGCAGGCCCTCGGGTTTGTCGAGCAGATGGTTCCACTCGGTGATGTCCCGGCCTTTCAGGATGTCATGCAATGCCGCGGCTTCATCGGGGTGGAGTTGGAAATCGAGACGCTCCAAAACCAGCGCGGCGAGATCCGCGGGACTGTCCTTGTCGATTTTTTTCCAATCGGAAAACAAACGCTCGTGAGAAGCCTTGAGCCGGACGATGCGCTCGAAGAACTGGCTGCTGTCCGCATAGCCGCCCCCGATGCCGTTGAGGCCGGGGTTGGCGTTGCCGTGGTCGCTGGTGGCCACCACGAGGATGTCGTCGTGGCCGGCGGTGAGTTCGAGCACGCGGGCGAGCGCGTCATCGAAAGCAAGCTGGTCGTGCAGCAGCCCGCCGATGTCGTTGAGATGCGCGGCGTGGTCGATGCGCGCGCCCTCGACTTGCAACAGGAACGGCCGCTTGTCGGGCAGGAAGCGGGCCAGCGCGGCCTCCGCCATTTCCGCCAGCGTGGGCACGCGCGCGGCGAGCGATGCGCTGTGCGCGCGGTCGATGGAAAACGGCAGGTGGCCGCTGGTGAAGGTGCCGAGCAGTTTCCCGGAACGCGCGGTCTTCATCTCATCACGGGAGCGGACCACCTGATAGCCCGCTTTTTCATAATCGGCGAACAGGTCGCGGCGGTCGGGGCGCTGTTTGGAATCGAAGAACGCGGAGCCGCCACCGAGGATCACGTCCACGCGGTCGAGGTATTGCGGGGCGATGAGCAGCTCGTCGTTGCGCTTGGCCACATTGGCGGCGAATCCGGCGGGCGTGGCGTGCGTGACGGTGGCGGTGGTGACCAGCCCGATGCGGGCGTTCGAGGTTTTTTTCAGCAGCGCGGCGATGGGTGTGATTTCGCGGCCTTTCGCATCGATGTTGATTTGGCCGTTGTGCACCCGTTGCCCCCCGCCCCAGGCGGACGAGGCGGCGGCGGAATCGGTGACCAGCGAGTTGGCGGAGGCGGTATCCATCAGACCGCGGGCGGCGCGGCGCTCGTCGAGCAAGCGCCACCAACGGGTGCCGCGCTTGCGGGTGATGCGGGAAAACGCCTCGGCGAGCGTCAGCACGCCGGGGCTCATGCCGTCGGAAACCAGGAAGACGACCCCGCGCACCGGGCGCGATGCGGGGGTCACGGCACCGGCGGCCGGAGTGATGCCCGCGGCCAATCCACCGAGACTTGCAAGTTTCAGCCAATCTCGGCGCGCCACACGGGCATGTCCATCGGTGGGATTCATGGCGGGGAAGATTCACCCCGGCCTTCCCTGCGGCAAGGCGATTGTGGTGGCGAACATGACGGCATGAATTGGCTTGCCGCTCCACCACGCCGGCGCATGCTGTACGGCGTAACAACAAAAAAACCACGATCATGAACATCCAGAAAACCCTCAACGCCATTCTTTCATCCGTGACGGCACTCGCGCTCAGCGCGTGCTTCCAGCATGAAACCACCATCACCCTGAAAAAGGACGGCTCGGGCACGCTCGTCGAGGAAACCCGGATGAGCGGCCAGATGCTCGCCATGATGAGCCAGTTCGCGGGTGGCCTTGGTGGCGAGGAAGCCGAAGCTCAGGATCCCCTCAAGGACCTGCTCTCCCAGGACAAGGCCAAGGAACGCGCCAAGCAACTCGGAGAAGGCGTCACCTTCGTCAAAATCGAGCCGGTCACCGTCGGCTCCTCCAAGGGAGCCCGCGCCACCTATCGCTTCGCGGACATCAACAAGCTGCGCGTTTCCACCGAGGACTCGATGAACCAGATGGGCACGCCCGAAGGCCTACCCGGTGCCGCCAAGCCCGCCGCCGAGGAAAAGGACTATATCGTGTTCAATTACAAGAATGGCACCCTCACCATCCGGCCGAATGCCGACATGGATGCCGACAAGCCCGGCGCGGAGGACAAGCCCGAAGCGGTCGAGGAAATGGGAGCCGAGGAAATGGCCATGATGAAGCAGATGTTCGCCGACATGAAAATCAGCATCAAGCTGATCGCTGAGTCCGGCATCACCGAAACCAATGCCACCCATCGCGATGGCGACACCATCACCCTGATGGAAATGGACATGAACAAGTTGATGAAGAAGCCGGACAACTTCAAGAAGCTCGCCGCCGTCGATCAGGAAAATCCCGTCGCGGCGATGGAAGCACTCAAGGGCATCGAGGGAGTGAAGGCCGAAGTGAAGCCGGAAGTCACCGTCAAACTCAAGTGACCGCGGCGCTCCGCAACGTCATCATTCCAAGCCACCGAGCATGAGATATCTCATTTCCCTGCTGTTTGCCACCGTGCCGTTGTCCGCCGCGGATCACGGCGAGCCACCGGTCCGCGCGCCATTCGAAAAAGGCGAGGATTCGCTTTGTGTGAACGATTGGTGGAAGCGGGAAAAAAATCCGATCATCGAGCTCAAGGTGCCGCGCGACCAAGTGATCGGCTTCGGCATCTACACGGTGCACGACCGCGTGCTGAAACTCAGCGCCCAACTCTACCCGCTCTATCCGCAGGAATCGCGCGAGGTCCGGCTGGAAGTGAAACGGGATGGCGAGTGGCTGGAAATCGCCCGACAGGACGTCAACGATCTAGGTTGGTCCGCCACTTTCCGGATTGCCGGCTGGGACGATTCCAAGGACGTGCCCTACCGCCTGCGCCACGGCGAAAAGGCCAGCTTCGAAGGGCTCGTGCGCAAGAATCCCAACAACAAGGACGAAATCGTGCTCGCGGCGCTCAATTGCAATTCCAACAGGGACCGCGATCTGCGCCCGGAACATGTCCGCAACATCAACCACCAGGATCCGGACCTTGTGTTTTTCGCGGGCGACCAGTCCTACGACCACAAGCAGCACACCGCGGCCTGGCTCAAGTTCGGCCTCGCCTTTCGCGAGATCTTCCGCAACCGCCCCTGCGTCACCATCCCCGACGACCACGACATCGGCCAGGGCAACCTGTGGGGCGAGGGCGGCAAGAAGGCCCAATTCGCGACCGGCGATGACGGCGGATATTTCTTCCACCCGGAATATGTCAGAATGGTCGAGCGGCAGCAAACCGGCCACCTGCCCGATCCGTATGACCCGACGCCCGTCGGGCAGGGCATCGGAGTTTACTACACACGTCTTCTGCTGGGCGGCGTGGATTTCGCCATCATCGAGGACCGCAAGTTCAAGACCGGCCCGCGCGGACGCCACCCGATGAAAGGCCCGCGCCCGGACCATATTCTCGATCCGAACTACGATCCCAAGATGATCGACACGCCCGGGCTGGAATTGTTGGGCAAGCGCCAGGAGGCGTTTCTCGACGCCTGGGCCGGCATGCGCGAGGGCGTGCGAATGAAGGCGGTGCTCTCGCAGACCGGCTTCTGCGGCGGCGCCCACCTCCATGGATCGGTGAAAAACCGCCTCCACGCCGATCTCGATTCGAATGGCTGGCCGCAGTCCGGCCGCCGCCGGGCGCTGGAACTCATCCGCAAGGCCGGGGCCGTCCACATCGGCGGCGACCAACACCTCGCGACCGTGATCCATCACGGCATCGACGCATTCCGCGACGGCCCGTGGGCCTTCGTGCCGCCCGCCATTTGCAACACCTACTACGGCCGCTGGTGGTGGCCGGAAGACGAAAAACCCGGAGCCAATCCGATTCCCGGCTCGCCGCTGCCATGGACCGGCGATTACCTCGACGGCTTCGGCAACAAGATCAGCATGGTCGCCTACGCCAATCCCCACCCGGAGCGCGCCCGCGGCACCGCCCGCGAAAACGATGGGAAATTTCCAATCGCTTCCAAGGAGGGCTGGGCCGATGGCCACGGCCTGATCCGTTTTCGCAAGCCTTCCGCCGAGGTCGTGTTCGAATGCTGGCCGCGCTTCGCCGACGTCAGCAAGCCGGACGCGCAACAATTCCCCGGCTGGCCGGTCACCGTGAAACCGTGAACGAGGAAGAGCCGATCATCGACCTACACAGCGACGCGCACTTCATGGCGCAGGCGCTGCGCGAGGCACGCAAGGCCTACGCCGCCGGCGAGGTGCCGGTGGGCGCGGTGGTCGTGCGCGAGGGCCGCATCATCGCCCGCGCCTGGAACCAGGTGGAAACGCTGCGCGACGCCACCGCCCACGCGGAAATGCTCGCCCTCACCGCCGCGCAGCAAGCGATGGGCGATTGGCGGCTGGAACACTGCACGCTCTACGTGACCAAGGAGCCGTGTCCGATGTGCGCCGGCGCGATCGTCCACTGCCGGCCCGAGCGGGTCGTGTTCGGCTGCCCCGATCCGAAAGGCGGCGCGGCCGGCGGATGGATCAATTTGTTGGACGCCAACCCGCCGCTCAACCACCGCTGCGACATCACCTCCGGCGTGCTCGGCTACGAATGCCTCCACCTGCTGCAGACCTTCTTCCGCGAGGCGCGCGAAAAGAAAAAATCCGAACGCGATCCACCGTAGGCGCATTCGTGAGAATGCGTTCTTCTTTCCGAGCCTACGCCCCTCGTTCTCACGAACGAGCCTACGTGCCTACGCCCCGAAGCGCGTCCGCTCGCGGTTGTGGATTTTCCAGAACATCGGCCAGAACTCTCCGAAGCGGGCCGCGGGCAAGTCCGGATAGCCGGGAAGAATCGTTCCCGCATGCGGCCATGCCCGCCAATCCTGCACCAGCCTTGCCCGCTCCGGGTTCCTGAAGATGTAGATAACCGTGTCCTCGAAGGCATCGGGACGACGCTCGCTTTCCCGCAGCACATGGTCATACGCCTGCGGTTGGAGCCGCGTGCCGTGTTCCGCCAGTGCGGCATTCCAATGCTTCCGGAAAAACCTCGCCGCCAGCCGCTGGTCCGAGCCTTCCCACAATCCCATCCAGAGAAAATGCGCGTGGTCCGGCATCAGGCAATACGCCGCACAATGGAGATGATGCCGCGCCATCGTATGCAAAAGCAGCTCGCGCACCTTTCCATGCATCCGGTCATCGAGCCAGCCGCGCGCGCGGTCCCGCAGGGTCATTGTCCAGTGGACCCATGCCGTCCCGCGGTATGCCGGAGCTTCCAGCCGCGGAAGATGATCCGGATGTTCCATACCGGCTACCGATAGCCATAGGAAACACCCACTCGCAAGCACGGATCGCAGGCATTTTTTCGTAGGCGCATTCGTGAGAATGCGTTCTTCCCCTCGTTCTCACGAACGAGCCTACGCTTCGCCGTGTTCCGGATACAGTTCCGAGAAGCGCCGGATGGCCAGGCATGCGCCGCTTTGGACATCCACATCGAGGATCGCACCGCAGAGGCGCACCGCACCCGTGGCGATCGGAAAACGCGTCGGCATTCCGGTGCGGAAGCGCCACACCACCGACTCGATGTTGCGGCCGAGGATCGATTCCTCCGGCCCGCACATCCCGGCATCGCTGAGATAGCCGGTGCCGCCGGGAAAGATCCGCTCGTCCGCAGTCTGCACATGCGTGTGCGTGCCCAGCACGGCGGAAACGCGGCCATCGAGCATGCGCCCCATCGCGATTTTCTCGCTGGTGGTCTCGGCATGGCAATCGACGACGATCGGGCCGATGCCCTCCGCGCGCAGCCGCTGCGCCTCGCGCTCGGCGGCGAGGTAGGGGTTTTCCAGTGGCGGCTGGATGAACGAGCGCCCCTGCACCTGCATCACCGCCACACGGCCCTTGGCGGTCTCCAGCACCACGCTGCCCTGGCCCGGCGTGCCTTCCGGATAGTTCAGCGGCCGCAGCAGGCGCGGCTCGGTCGGGAAATAATCGACGATTTCCTTCTGGTCCCACACATGGTCGCCGGTGGTGATGACGGCCGCGCCGGCGCGCAGCAGATCGATGGCGATCTTCGGCGTGATGCCCTTGCCGGCGGCGCTGTTTTCACCGTTGACAATGATAAAATCGAGCGACTCGCGCTGTTTCAGAATCGGCAGGTTCGCAATCACCGTCTTGCGGCCAGGCTCGCCGACGATATCGCCCAGGAACAAGATGCGTATGGTGGACATGTGGGATGACTCCGCGGAGGTTCCGCGCAACGCCCGCCGCCGACAATCCTATTCCGTCAATGTTATCATCTTGCAAAAACATCCTGCCGCTGGCGCTGGTGCTGGTCCTCGTGGTGCTGGTGCTTTTCCTCAAGCGCCGCGAGCCGGTGCCGCCGCCGGAAAAGCCGCCTGTCGCCCCGCCGCCCGCCCTTTCCATCCTTGGTGAAATGCCCGACTGGAAGCGTCTCGAAGCCTACCAGGAAACCATCCGCCGCGAGGACTTCGAGCGGCTGCTGAACGATGTCTTCACCACCGGCAGCGCCTGGCGGGCCTACATCCGGATCGGCGAAAACGAAGCCGTCGTCCGCACCGGCCTGCCGGAGCCGGACGATCTTTTCACCCTCCGCTTCGCCACGCCGGGCGATGAAACCCCGGTGCCCCGCCGCTGGAAACGCGGTGCCGACCTGCCGCCCGCGCCCGATGGCCGGCCGCTCGACGGCCTGCACATCGCCATCGACCCCGGCCACATCGGCGGCGAGTGGGCGAAGATCGAGGCGCGCTGGCTGTTGGTGGGCGACGGACCGCCGGTCAAGGAGGGCGAGATGACACTGCTCGTCGCCAAGCTGCTCAAGCCGCAGCTCGAGGCGCTCGGCGCGCGCGTCTCGCTGGTCCGCGAATCCAACGAACCCGTCACTCCGCTGCGGCCCGATTCGCTGATGGATCTGGCCGCGGACAGCGCCGACGATCAGGCCACCGGGGCCTCGCTGCGCAAGCTGGCCGAGCGCTTGTTTTACCGCACTGCGGAAATCCGCGCCCGAGCCGAGGTCGTCAACCGCAAGATCCAGCCCGACCTCGTCCTCTGCCTTCATTTCAATGCCGACGCGTGGGGCGACCCCGCCAACCCGCAACTCGTCCCGGAAAGCCATTTCCACATTCTTTTGAACGGCGGCTACACCGAAGAGGAGGTGATGCTCGCCGACCAGCGCTTCGCGATGCTCGAAAAGCTGCTTGGCCGCACCCATGACGAGGAGGCCGCCGTGGGCGAAACCGTGGCCGATGTCTTCGTGGAGAAAACCGCGCTGCCACCCTACCTTTATCCGCCGGAATCCACGAACGCCCGGCAGGTCAATGGCCAGCCCTGCCTGTGGGCGCGCAACCTGCTCGCCAACCGCCTCTACGATTGTCCCGTCCTCTTCATGGAGCCCTACGTCATGAACTCCATGCCCGACCTCCCCCGCATGCAGGCCGGCGACTACGAAGGGCTGCGCGAGATCAACGGCAGGATGCAGCCGTCGATTTTCCGCGAATACGCCGACGCGCTGGCGGACGGGCTGGCGCGGCATTATGCCGTGACGAGGCAGGCCGCCCCCTGAGCTTTACGCGTGCGGCGTTCCGGCTAGGCTCTGCGGCGATGCGCTGGTTTGCCGCCCTGATGGTCTATCGGATTCTGCTGCCGTTCCTGTTTGTGGCGGCGTTTCCGGGATGGCTGGTGAAAATGCTTCGGCGCGATGGTTTCGGCACACGGCTGGGCGAGCGGGCGGCGATTTATCTGGAACCGGTCGAGTTCGAACCGAGCGGGGCGGTGCATGTGCACGCGGTGAGCGTGGGCGAGGTCATGCTGGCGCTGAAATTGATCCGGGCCTGGCTGGAGCGCGCGCCGGAGCGGCGCTTCGTG
The DNA here is from genome assembly GCA_049430545.1 of Luteolibacter sp. Lineage (GTDB taxonomy): Bacteria > Verrucomicrobiota > Verrucomicrobiia > Verrucomicrobiales > Akkermansiaceae > Luteolibacter. The sequence goes on along the minus strand of JBMTCD010000007.1, from coordinate 15,417 downwards.
CTGGCCACCGGCACCGCCACCGGCCACGCGGTGGCCGCCGCAGCGGAAATCCCGGGACTGCGCGTCACCTACGCGCCGCTGGATTTTCACTCGATGGTCCGGCGATACCTCGATCGCTTCGAGCCGGAGCGCATCGTGCTGGTCGAAGGCGAGGCATGGCCGCATTTGATCATGGCCTGTCGGCGTCGTGGAATTCCGGTCTCGCTGGTGAACGCACGGATGTCACCGCGTTCGGCACGCCGCCACCGCAAGGGTGCGGCATGGCTGCGGCCCTTGTTCCGCATGCTCGATGCAGTGGCCGTGCAGGAGGCGGAGGATTCGGAAATCTGGAAACTGCTGGGCGTGGAGCCGGAACGCATCCACCACACCGGCAGCCTGAAATTCGATCCGGCCGGAGGCACGCCGCCAACGAAACGCGACGAGTTTCAAGAGATGATCGACGCCTTCGGCGAAAACCGCCGCGTCGTGCTGGCCGCCAGCACGCATCCCGGCGAGGACGCATGGATCGCCACCGCGATTCGCGAGGCCGCGCCGGACGCGCTGCCGGTGATCGTGCCGCGGCATGCCGAACGGCGCGACGAGGTGCGGGCGGAGTTGGAGAAGGCGGGATTCGGGGTGGTGCTGCGTTCGGTGTTTCACACGCCGGCGGAGAACGCGCTGCTGGTGGTCGATTCCACCGGCGAGCTGCGCGATTGGACGGCGCACGCGGACGTGGTGGTGATCGGCAAGAGCTTCCTCGCCACCGGCGGCCAGAATCCCGCCGAGGCGATCCTCGCGCGCAAGCCGCTGGTTTGCGGTCCGCACATGGAGAATTTCGAACCGCTCGCCAGCCGGCTCGTGGCAAGCGGCGGCTGTCTCGTCGCGGAGAACCGCGATCAACTCCGCGACGCGATCCGGCGGGCGCTCGATCCGGCCACTGCCGGGACGATGTGCGACAAGGCAGTGAAGGTGCTCGCCACCCACGAGGGAGCGACGCGGCGCATCCTGCGCTTGTTGGGAATGCAGAACCACGGCTGACCGGCGAATGGATTGAAAGGGAGTGTCCGCCGAATGGGTATCGAAGCCGGGCTGTGTGGCACAAACACACCCGTCATTTGACCCATAAAAACCATAAAAACCCATGAAAAACGCAATCGCAATCCTTGCCATCTCGGCTGGCCTGCTGGGCCTGAGCACCGTCACCACGCTCGCTCAGACCAAGGACAAAGCCCCTGCCGCCGGTGAAAACGCAAAAGAGAACAAACCCCGCGAGCCCAAGGCCGCGCAAGACCAACGACACGGAAAAATCAGAGCCAGCGAGCCGGTGAAGGCCGCGGAAAAGGCCCGGGCGGAAAAACGCGACAAGGCAGTGCGCGTGAAAGCCGAGGCCGCCGGTAAAAACGAGAATGCCCGAAAGGCGGCGCAGCCGGACGCAGCCGGACGCAGTGCGGCGGAAAAGGAAGCCAATGCCCTCGAGGCCCGCATGAAGGAGATGGCCGAGGACCGCAACCGCGCCCGGGCGGAACTCCAAAAGCGTGCCGAAGCCATGCGCGATGCGGAACGCAGGATCGCGGAACTCGATACCGCATGGAAGCGGCTGGAAGAACGGAAAAAGGCCCTGCATGCCGCGGAGCAGCAGCAGAAGACAGTGCTCCAATCCCGCCGGGACGCGGAAATGCTGAACCATCAGCGCGAGACCATCGCCAGCCTGCGCAACGACCTGCAAAACCTGAAGCGCAAGGTCGAGCAACTCGGCCAGCAGCTTGCCCGCCTTCAAGGAGACACCAAAGGCCCGGAGCGCAAGAACCGCGAGTAAAACTTCCAAGCGCCGGGGCAGGATGGAGTGATCCTGCCCCGGCATCCAGGCCGGCTCAGGTTTCGGCCGCTGGCGAGAAGCGGCGGTGGAGCCAAGGGTGGAGGAAATTGGCGAGCACGATGGTCAGCGCGCCGAGATAGAAGGCGGGTTGGAGATTCTGATGCTCCTTGAAAAGGATCGCCGCGCCGATGATGCCGTAAACCGGCTCGAAATTCGCGGCGAGGTTGAATTGGTAGGCGCTGATGAAGCGCAGCAGCTGGTTGGTGAGCGCCTGTGCGAACACGGTGCAGACCCACGCCAGCAGCCCGATCCACAGCCAGTCCAGCGCATGGACCTGCATCAGTGCGGGCAGCCCGCCGCGGTCGAACAGCGGGACGGCGAGAAAGCAGACGACGGTGGCGGCGAGCATTTCCCAGCCCACCATGGTCATCGGGTCGCCGCCCTTCACCACGATGCCGCGGTTGAGCACCATGAACACGGCCGCCAGCAACGCGCTGAGCAAGGCCGCGCCGAGTCCGAGGACATGGCCTTTTTCCACACCCGCAATCAGGCAGATGCCGGCGCAGACGATCCCGCCGAGAAACACCTCGAACGGCTTGACCCGCCGCCCGGTGAGCCATGGCTCGGTGAAGGCGGTGAACAACGACAAGGTCGCCAGCCCGGCGAGCGCGATCGAGACGTTGGCCAGCTTCACCGCGCCGAACAGGCACAGCCAGTGCAGGCCGATGAGCGCGCCGACTCCCAGCAGTTTCGCGATTTCGCCACCACCCAACAGAATGGTCCGTTTCCGCACCAACGCCACCCACAGGAACGCGCCGATCGCCGCGAGCAGGCAGCGCCACGTCACCAGCACCGGCGCGCTGACGGTCGCCAGCCGGCCGAGGATGGTGGTCGCCGCGAAAATGACGACCAGCAGATGGAGTTGGAGGAACGTGCTGATGGCGGGATTCTCAATCGGCTGAAAACACCGGCGTGCGTTCGCCGCCCGACCCGCGGCCGACGCGGTCGCCGATGTCCTTGGAGGTGACATACAGCATCAGCGAGATGAGCAGCAGCGCGCAGGCGGTTTGCAGCACCTCGAGCACCCGCGCGCGCACCGGGCGGCCGGCGATTTTTTCCAAAACCGCGAGCGTGATGTGGCCGCCGTCGAGCACCGGGAAAGGCAGCATGTTGAGCACGGCGAGGTTCACATTGAAAAGCACCACGAAGGCGAGGATGCGGCGCCAGCCGTTTTCGGTGAGAAGCAGATCAAAAATCAGCGAACCGATGCCGACCGGGCCGCTGAGGTGATCGATGCCGATGTTGGAATCCTTGGCGATGACCGAGGTGATGGTGACCCACATCATGCGCAGGCTGTCGGCCACCTGCTGGACCGGGCCGGGGCGCACGATGCGGGTATCGACCTCGCCGGAGTCGTCCCATTGCACGCCGATCATCGGGTCGAGCCCGGCGGGTTTCAGCGGCTTGACGGGCGTGAGCGAAACCGAGCGCTGCGAGCCATCGGCGGATTTCACGAGGATGTTGGCGGCCCGGTAATCGATGGATTTCAGGTGACTGGCAAGTTGCGCGATGCTGAAGAGCGGCTTGCCATCCACCTCGAGCAGCTCGTCGCCCTTGACGATGCCGGCGCGCGCGGCAGGGCTGTTTTCGAAAACCTGGCCGATCACCACTTTGCCCGCCGGGGCGATGCCCACCTGGCGCAGGCCGCGGCGCTGGAACCAGCGCGACTCCCCGGTCTTGAATCCCGAAACCAGCGTGAGCGGTTCATCGACGCCCGGCCGCTCCACGGTGAAGGTGATTTTCTCGCCGCGGCTCAACACCACGCGCTCGGTGATCGAATCGAGCGTTCCAGCAAAACCATGGACCTCCCCGCCGTTGATCGCGAGGATGCGGTCGCCGGGCTTCAAGCCGGCCTCTTCCGCCGGATAGCCGGTTTCGACGAAACCAACCACGGTCGAGGGAATGAAATCCTTCGGTTTTCCCACCGCCCACACGCCAATTGCGGTGACCAGTGCGAGCAGCATGGAAAATAGCGGCCCGGCGAAGGCGACGATGATCTTGTCCAGCGCGGAAATCGGCGCAAGCGGCTTGGCTCCCGGTTCGCGCGCGCCTTCCAGCGCCTCCATCGGCGCCATCTGCGGCAATGCCACGAAACCGCCCGCGGGAATCCAGCCGAGCCCGTATTGCACGCCGTTGATGTCCTTTTTCCACAGCGGCTTGCCGAACCAGATCTGGAAGCGGTCGATCTGCAAGCCGCGCCATTTCGCCGCCCAGAAATGCCCGAGCTCGTGGACGAAAATGATGATGTTGAAAATGACGAGGACTACGAGGATCAGCAGGCTGACTTGGAGAAAGGTGGAAAACGCGGACATGTGGGTGATCTGAACCGCCACAAGGTAGCCGGTTCGCGTCTGCCGGCAAGTTTTGAGAAATGCCGGTTTCATCCCTCTTTTTCCAAAAATCAACACGCTGCAAACCAATGTGTTGCCAAAAAATCAAACTGGAATTGGAATAATTCTTGATCTTATTCCAAGCGCTCCTAGCTTGCCGCCGCCATGGTCAACAAGATCACCGAAGCACAATCCGCGCTGGAGGTTCCCGAGGAAATCGCCGGCCTGCGCATGACGCGGCAGCGCCAGGAGATTTACCGGATTCTCATCGAGGAGCGGAACCACCCGACGGCCAACGAGGTATTCATGCAGGCCAAGGACCGCCTGCCGAACCTGTCTCTGGCCACGGTTTACAACTGCCTGGATGCGCTGGTGCAGCACGGCATCATCCGCCAGGTGAATTTCGAGCGCGAATCATCGCGCTACTGCCCGAACCTCTGCGAGCACGGGCATTTCCACGATGCCGAAACCGGAGTGATCCACGACGTCGATTTCAAACCCGGGGCCAATCTCACCGACTTGCTCAACCTGCCGCAGGGAGCCGTGATCGAGGACGTCGAAATCACCCTCCGCGGCAAAATTTCCAGTCTCCAATAATCCAATATTCCAATCCCAACATGAGCCTCCACATCCAGAACCTGCACGCCATCCTCGAAGACGGAACCGAAATCCTCAAGGGCGTCACCCTTGAAGTGCCGAAAGGGGAAGTCCACGCCATCATGGGACCCAACGGCTCCGGCAAGTCCACCCTGTCCAAGGTCATCGCCGGCCATGAAGGCTATCAGGTCACCGGCGGCTCCGTCACCTTGGACGGCGAGGACATCGCGGAAATGTCCATCGACGAACGTTCGCGCGCCGGCATTTTCCTGGCTTTCCAGTATCCCTCCGAGGTTCCGGGCGTTTCCAATGCCAACTTCATCCGCGCCGCGCTCCAGGCCCGCCTGCCGGAAGGCCGGGAAATCGACGCCGTCGCCTACTACAAGGACCTGTATGCCAAAATGGACCTCCTTGAAATGGACCGCAAGTTCACCGGCCGCGCCGTGAACGAAGGGTTCTCCGGCGGCGAGAAAAAGCGCAACGAGATCCTGCAAATGATGATGCTCGACCCGAAATACTGCATCCTCGACGAGACCGACTCCGGCCTCGACATCGATGCGCTCAAGATCGTCTCCAAGGGCGTGAACTCGATGCGCTCGCCCGAGCGCGGCATCCTGCTCATCACCCACTACCAGCGCCTGCTCGACTACATCCAGCCCGACCATGTGCATGTCATGGCCGAGGGCCGCATCGTCCGCTCCGGCGGGCCCGATCTCGCGCTCGAACTCGAACAACACGGCTACGACTTCCTCAAGGAAGCCGCCCTCGCCTGATGGAGCGCGGACTTCAGTCCGCCCGAAACCTGCCCATACATCCAACACTCTCCAACCATGTCCTACCAAGACACCACCGCCGTTCTCGACCAGGAAACCCACGATGCGATCAACATCGACCGCACCAAGGGCGATTTCACCTTTCCCGAGCGCCACAAGTATGACGCCGGCCGCGGACTGAGCGCCAAGACGATCGATTACATCTGCGACGTGAAGCAGGACCCGCAATGGGTGCGCGAGTTCCGCCACAAGGCGCTCAAGACTTTCCTGGACAAACCGATGCCCACCCATTGGGCGACCAAGGACCTGGAAAACATCGACTTCGACCAGATCCGTTATTATCTATCGGACGGCGAGAAGCCGAAGCGTTCCTGGGACGAAGTGCCGCCCGAGGTGTTGGAGACCTTCGAGCGTCTCGGCATCCCCGAGCAGGAGCGTGCGTTCCTTGCCGGCGTGGAGGCCCAGTATGACTCCGAGGCCGCGTATTCGAACATGAAGGAAGAGCTCTCCAAGCAGGGAGTCATCTTCGTTTCCTCCACCGAGGGCCTCAAGGAATACGAGGAAATCTTCCGCCCGTGGTTTGGCAAGGTGATCCCCACCTCCGACAACAAGTTCTCGGCCCTCAACAGCGCCGTGTTCTCCGGCGGCTCGTTCATCTACATCCCGAAGGGCGTGAAGTTGAAGCAACCGCTGCAAGCCTACTTCCGTATCAACTCGGAAAGCTTCGGCCAGTTCGAGCGCACCCTCATCATCGCCGACGAAGGCGCGGAGGTGATGTATATGGAAGGCTGCACCGCGCCGAAATTCGAAACCGCCACCCTGCACTCGGCGGTGGTCGAACTCGTCGCGCTGAAGGGTGCCAAGATCCAATACGTCACCGTCCAGAACTGGAGCAGCAATGTCTTCAACCTCGTCACCAAACGCGGTCTCGCCATGGAGGATGCCGAGGTGCGCTGGATCGACTGCAACATCGGCTCGCGCCTCACCATGAAATACCCTGGCGTGATCATGAAAGGCCGCCGCGCCCGCGGCGAGGTGATCTCCATCGCGCTCGCCAACAGCGGCCAGCATCAGGACACCGGCGCCAAGATGATCCACGCCGCCGACGAAACGACCTCGAACATCGTTTCGAAGTCAATCTCGGTCGGTGGAGGCCGCGCCACCTACCGGGGCCAGGTCCACATCCCGCGCCACCTCAAGGGCTGCAAGAACAACACCGAGTGCGACGCCCTGCTCATCAACAGCCACTCGCGCACCGACACCTACCCGGCCATCACCGTGCGCGGCAACAAGCACGCCACCCAGCACGAGGCGTCCGTTTCCCAGGTCTCCGAGGAAATGCTCTTCTACATGCAGCAGCGCGGCATCGACGAAGGCCATGCCATGTCCCTCGCCGTCAACGGCTTCATCAACGACCTCGTCCGCGAGTTCCCGATGGAATACTCGGTGGAGCTGAAGCGCCTGATCGACCTGGAAATGGAAGGCAGCGTTGGCTGATTCAAGATCCGACCGATCCGACTAATCCGACCGATCTAACAATGACAGCTACCACCTTCCCCATCTGGTTCACCGCCCGCCAAGAGGCCGCGCAAGCCCGCTTCGAAGCCCTCCGCACACCCAAGCGCGGCGACGAGGAATGGCGCTTCTCCAACCTCAAGCAACTCGACTTCGACGGCTTCCAGCCACGGAGCGCGGACTTCAGTCCGCCCGATGAACTCATCGCCCGCTCCAGCGGTATCGAACGCACCGCCGCGAAATTCATCTTCGTCAACGACACGCTCGTCCACACGGAAACCAACCTTCCCGATGGCATCATCTGCCTGCCACTCGCCGAGGCCCTCGTTTCGCACAGCGAGTTGGTGGAACAACACTTCATGCGGCAGGAAACCCGCCTCGGCTCGGCGAAATACGCCGCATGGCACGAGGCGATGGTTTCCAACGGACTCTTCGTGCATGTCGCGGACAACGTCGAAGTCGCCGACGCCATCGAGGTCCATCACTGGATCGCCGGCGCGAACACCGTCATTTTCCCGCACACGCTGGTGGTCACCGGAAAATCCTCCAAGGTCCGCGTGATCGACATCTTCCGGTCCGCCGCCGATCTGGAGCCCGGCCTTGCCATCGCCTTCAACGACCTCTCCGCCGGCCCGAACTCGCGGCTCGACTACGTGGCCATCCAGGCACTCAACGAAGTCACGCGCATCATCCAGATCAACGAGACCGCCGCCGCCCGCGACGCCTCGGCCAAGGGATTCATCCTCAACACCGGCGCCTCATGGGCGCGCAACGAATCGCTCTCCCGCCTCGAAGGCCCCGGCTCGTGCTCGGACATGCTCTCGGTCTCGATCCCAGCCCGCGAGCAGGAATACGACCAGCGCACCTTCCAACACCACGTCTCCGAGGGTGCTTATAGCGACTTGCTATACAAAAACTCGCTGTATGATAACTCGAAAACCATCTTCTCCGGGCTGATCTTCGTTGATGAAGGCGCGCACCACACCGATGCCTACCAGACCTGCCGCAACCTGCTGATGAGCGACACCGCCGAGGCCAACTCGATGCCCGGTCTCGAGATCAATGCCGACCAGGTCAAATGCTCGCACGGCTCCACCTCCGCGCAGATCCAGGATGAGGAGATCTTCTACCTGCGCGCCCGCGGCATCGATCCGGTCCGCGCCCGCCAGCTCATCGCACGCGGTTTCTCGGTGGAAGTCGTCGAGCGCCTCGCTGACGAGGCCACCGAGGAACTGGTGCTCAAGTTCATCGACGACAAGTTCGGCCACATCGCCGGCGGCGGGGCGTGACGAGGATTTATCCTTGCAAATGTGGACCGCAACTCCACAATTGCAAGGATGTTTCCCCGTTTGCTCCAAGCCCGCATTGAAGGCTTGCTTGCGCAGTTTCCGGCTGTCGCCTTGTAGGGTCCGCGGCAGGTTGGCAAGACGACGCTGGCCTTGGAAATTGCGCGGGCACGAGGGGCGCAATACCTCGATTGGGAATTCCCGCCCGATTTGGCCAAGTTGGCCGATCCCGCTGACTACCTGGCCAGGCACAGCGACAAGCTGGTGGTGCTGGATGAAATCCACCGGGTTCCGGATTTGTTTCCGGTATTGCGCAGTCTGATCGATCAATCGAAGCGAGCTGGCCGTCGGTCCGGTCATTTCCTGCTTCTTGGTTCGGGGTCGCTCGACCTCCTGAAACTTGGCAGCGAGAGTCTTGCCGGGCGGCTTGCCACCCGTGAGCTAACGGGCTTGACCCTTGCCGAGGTCGGATTGGAAAAAACCGAGCCACTCTGGCTGCGGGGTGGATTTCCTGACAGCCTGACCGCGGCCAGCGACAATCAGAGCCGTCGCTGGCGCGAGGCATTCATCCGCAGCTATCTCGAGCGCGACATCCCACAGCTCGGTCCGCGAATCGCGGCGGAAACCTTGCGGCGTTTCTGGTCCATGCTTGCCCACGAACATGGCGGCCTGCTCAACGCCGCGCAGCTCGCCCGCAGTCTTGCGGTGTCGGGCAAGACTCTGGCCTCATACATCGATCTTTTCGTAGACTTGTTCCTGCTGCGTAGGCTGGAGCCATGGCACGCCAATACGACGAAACGTTTGGTCAAGTCGCCCAGAATCTATCTGCGCGACAGTGGACTACTCCATCACCTGCTCGATATCTGGGATATGGAAACCCTGCTGGGTCATTCCAAGCTCGGCGCGAGCTGGGAGGGCTTCGTCATGGAGAACCTCTTCGCATGTCTCCCGGAAGGCTCGCGTGCCTCGTTTTACCGCACTGCCTCCGGAGCAGAGATCGATCTGCTGATCGAACTACCGGGACACAGCAAGCCATGGGCGGTGGAAATCAAGCGCGGCCGCAATCCCAATCTGGAACGCGGTTTCCATCACGCCCGAGAAGACATCCGCCCGGAACGATGTTTTGTCGTTTGCGGAACGGACGAGGCCTTTTCGATGGGCGAAGGGATTGAGGCGCTCGGCTTGGCCAAAATGATGGAAATCCTGCGCTCTCGGTGACCGGCTCATTACCGGGCACTCCTTTGTTCTCGCCGATCTTCGAAGCAGCTGGTTGGATGTCGGCATAGAAGAATTGCAATCATCCCATGAAAACCCTGCTGCGGAATGCGTCATCGGCCGTCACGGCCTGGCTGATCGGAATTTCAATCTGCGCCGCCGAGCCTGTGCGCGAGGTCCCCGAGGCCTTGAAGCCATGGACCGGCTGGGCGCTGTGGGACGAGCACGACCTCGACAGCCCGCGGCCTTATGACAATGCGAAGCAGGCATTGCAGCTGTGGCCATCGCGCCTGGCGCTGGAAGCGGATGCCGCGGGAGGGAGTTTCGCGCTTGAGGTGGTGGTTTTCAACGAGGCCTGGCTGCCCTTGCCGGGCGACGGCGAACTGTGGCCGGTGGAGGTGATGGCGAATGGCGAGCCTCTGCCGGTGGTGGCGCACGCCGGGAAACCTTCGGTGAAGCTCGGCAAGGGAAGCTATCAGCTGACAGGAGCATACCCTTGGCAATCGGTGCCGCAGCGCATTGCGATTCCGCCGGAGATCGGGATTCTCCGCTTGCGGCTCGATGGCGCGGAGGTGGCGTCGCCGGTGTGGGATGCCAAGGGTTTCCTGTGGTTGAAGCGGGACGCCTCGACCGAGCAGGTGGACCGGGATTTCCTCGCCGCGAAGAGCCACCTGCTCATCAGTGACGGCATTCCGCTGTGGCTGCATGTGGAGCTGGAATTGATCGTGGCGGGCAAGAGCCGCGAGGAAACGATCGGCCACCTCCTGCCGGAGGGATGGAGGCTCACGAGTTATGAAGGTCCGCTGCCGGTGGCGGTGGACGATGCGGGCCTGCTCAAGGCGCAGGTGCGCTCCGGCAAATGGACGCTCAGGTTTTCCGCCTCGCGCCTCGATCATCCGAAGGAGGTGCGATACGCGGAGAACGCCAAGCCGGTGGCGACCGGGCAGCTCGTCGCCTTTGAGGCGGCACCGGATTTCCGGCTGGTGGAGATCACCGGCATCCCGGTGGTGGACGTCTCGCAGACGCAGTTTCCCGAGGCGTGGCGCAGGCATCCGGTCTATCGCTGGGAAACCGGTGCCGCCTTCCAAATGCAGGAGCGGATGCGCGGCATGGGCATGCAGAAACCCGAGGGACTGCACATCGAACGCGAGCTGTGGCTCGACGAGGATGGCGGCGGATTCACCTTCCGCGACAAGATCACCGGACCCACGCAACAAATCTGGCGGCTCGATGCCAAGGAGGGCCAGGAACTCGGCTCGGTGCGCTCCGACGACACCGGCCAGCTCATCACCCGCAATCCCGCCACCGGCGCGACCGGCGTGGAAATCCGCCAGCGCCATTTCGAACTGGAGGCCACCGGACGCGCGCCAAACCGCAGCACACAGCCCGCCACCGGCTGGCGCACCGACGCGGCGAAGGCCGAGGTCACGCTCAACCTGCCGCCGGGCTGGCGCTTGTTCGCGCTCTTCGGAGCCGACTGGGTGCGTGGCGACTGGCTCACCGCGTGGTCGCTGCTCGATTTGTTCCTGCTGCTGGTTTTCACGCTGGCGGTGTTCCGGCTATGGGGCTTCGGCGCGGCGCTGCTGGCGTTTGTCGGTTTCGGGCTATCCTATCATGAACCCGGCGCGCCGAAATATGTCTGGCTGGCCTTGTTGGTCCCGCTGGCACTCTTGCGCGTGGTGCCGCCCGGCTGGGCGCGGCACTCGGTGGTGGCGGTGAAGTGGCTGGTGGTGGTCGCCTTGTTGCTGGTGCTGGTGCCCTTCGCCGGCCGGCAGATCCAGCAGGCGCTTTATCCGCAGTTGGAACGTGTGCCGTATCAGATCGAGCGACATTCCCGGAACATCGTTTCTAACTCCGCCCGCATGGCTCCGAAAGAAGAAGCCGACCCCTTCGCCGGTTCCTACGAATCCAGCGGCATGCTCTCGCGCCGACCGGCCAAATCCGCGTGGAAGCAGTCCGCCGAAAATTTGCAATACGACCTCAAGGCGCGCATCCAGACCGGCCCGGGCGTGCCGGAGTGGCGATGGCTGCAGGTGGGTTATGGCTGGAACGGGCCGGTCACCGAAAAACAATCGGTGCGTCCCGTGTTGATCCCGGCGGGTGTCGAACGCGTCGTTTCGCTTGCGCGGGTGCTGCTTCTGTTGGGGCTTGGCGCGGTCTTGCTCGGCACCCGCCGGCCGAGGCTCCGCGTCCCGCCGGCTGCGGCCGCCCTGTTGCTGTTAGGTTGCCTTGCCGTCCCGAATGCGCGGGCGGAGCTTCCGGACAAGCAGATGCTCGAAACACTGCGCGCGAGGCTCACGGAAATACCCGACGCGTTTCCCAATGCGGCCGATATCCCGCACGTGGCGCTGACCTTGCACGACCGCCGCCTGTCGATGGAGGTGGAAATCCACACCGCGGCGCGCGCTGCGGTGCCGTTGCCCGGCAAGTTGCCGGAGTGGTCGCCATTGTCGGTGACGGTGGATGGCGCGCCCGCGCCGGCATTGCGCCGCGGCGATGGCTTCCTGTGGCTGGTGCTGCCGCAGGGCGTGCATCGCGTGAGGGTCGAGGGTTCGCTGGCCGATCTTTCCGAATGGCAGTGGACGTGGAAACTGCGCCCGCGCCGCGTGACGATCGACGCGCCGGGCTGGCAGGTCGGCGGGGTGAAACCCGGCGGCATTCCCGAGGCGCAGGTGTTTTTCGCCCGCGAGGTGAAAGCCGCGGGCGACGGCGCCAACTACGACCGCCCGAACCTGCAAACCGTGGTCGCCGTCGAGCGCCGTATCGAACTGGGACTCGTCTGGCAGGTTTCGACGAATGTCAGGCGCCTCTCATCCGGCGGCGGCGCGGTTTCGCTGCGCATCCCGCTGCTGCCCGGCGAGAGCGTGCTCACGCCCGGGGCGGTGGTGCGCGACGGCTTCATCGAGGTGCGCCTCGGCACCGGCCAGGACCACTTCGCATGGGGCAGCGAGCTGGCTGTTGGAAATCAAATCGAACTCACCAGCCGTGCCGACGACACCTGGGTGGAGCGCTGGTTGCTCAACGCCTCGCCGGTCTGGAACGTCGGGATTTCCGGACTTGCGCCGGTTTTCGACGAATCCGAAGCCGCGCTGATTCCCGAATGGCGGCCGTGGCCCGGCGAATCGGCGACACTGGAAATCGGCCGGCCGCAAGCCGTGACCGGAGCCACCGTCACCATCGACCGCGCCCGGCACGAGATCACGCTCGGCAAGCGCCAGCGGACCTCCACGCTCCAGCTCTCGCTGCGCAGCAGCCTGGGCGAGGATTTCCTGATCGGTTTGCCCGCCAGCGCCGAGCCCACCTCGCTCACCAGCGGCTCGGACAAGCTGCCGATCCGCCGCGAGGGCGCGAACGTCATCGTGCCGCTGACACCCGGCGCGCAGGAAATCCACCTGCAATGGCGGCAAGACCAGCCGCTCGATTTCCGAGCCCGCGCCGGTGCCGTCACGCTGCCGGTGGAAAGCGCCAACATCACCACCACCATCCAAGTGCCTGACGACCGCTGGGTGCTCTGGACCGATGGCCCGTTGCGCGGCCCGGCGGTGCGGTTCTGGGGCATTCTGCTGGGCTCGCTGCTCGCCGCGTGGGTGCTGGGCCGTCTGCGCCGCTCGCCATTGCGCACCCATGAGTGGATGCTCCTGGCGGTGGGCCTGACGCAAATCCCGTTGCCCGGGGCACTGGTGGTGGTCGGCTGGTTGTTCGTGCTCGCCTGGCGCGGCGGCCCGTCATTTCCGCGCCTGCCGAACTGGCTTCACAACACGCTGCAAGCCCTGCTGGCACTCGTTTCGCTGGGAGTCATGGGCATTTTCATCGGCATCGTCGCCGCCGGCCTGCTCGGCAGCCCGGAAATGTTCATCAGTGGCAATGGTTCCACGCGCTCCCTGCTGAGCTGGTATCAGGCCCGCGGCGAGGGTGCGCTGCCGCAACCCGGTTGCCTGTCGATCTCGGTCTGGTGGTATCGCCTGCTGATGCTGCTGTGGGCACTGTGGCTCGCCGCCGCCCTCATCCGCTGGCTCACCTGGGGCTGGCGGCAGTTCAATACCGGCGGCTGTTTCCTGCACAGTCCCAAAGTCCCGAAGCCGCCGCCGCTGCCGCCGCGTTGACATCCGCCCCGGGGCCAGCCACCGTCCCGCGCATGGACACGATGAAACTTCTTCTCGGCGCGACCGTCGCCCTCTTGCTGGGCGCGCTGGTGATGTCGTGGCAGGGCATGAACCGCGGCGTGGAAAACGCCCCGGCGGAGGAACTCGAACGCCTGCGCAAGCAGATCGCCGAATTGCGCGCCGAGCAGGATCGCATCCAGCTCGAAAAACAAATCCAGCAACTCAAGGCGAGCACGCCCGAAACGCCCGCCGCCAGCAACGCGGAGATGGAGGCCATGAAATCCCAGCTCGCAGCGCAAAAGGCCGCCCTCGCCCAGATCGAGGCCCAAAAAGCCGAAGAGGAACGCGCCGCCCGCGATGCCAAACTGGCACAGGACGAGGAGGGATTGCTCAGCCAGCGCGACCTGGAAAAAAGCGACACCGAGCTGCGCCGCGCCCGCATGATCGCCGAGGCCCTGCTGATCGGAACCGTCCAGGAATACGTGGCCGATGCCGAATACGGCGGCTTCGTCACCTTCAAGATTCACATGCCGGAACAAGTCCAGCCCGGCACCATCCTCGCCGTGCGCCGCAAGACCGGCATCCTCTGCCAGCTCAAGGTCAGCGACGTCACCCCCGAAGGCGGCATCGCCAATCCGCTCCCCGGCTTCGGCGCGGTGGAACCCAAGCCCGGCGACGAACTCATCCTCCCGCCGCCATTCTGATTTCAAATTTCCAATTTGAAATTTCATATCCCATGTCCACCACCGTAGGCCTCATTTCGCTCGGCTGCGCCAAGAACCTGATCGATTCCGAAGTCATGATCGGCCACCTCGCCGAGGCCGGCATGACACTCACGCCCGATCCGGAACTCGCCGATGTCCTCATCGTCAACACCTGCTCGTTCATCGAAATGGCGAAAAAGGAATCCATCGACGCCATCTTCGGCGCGGTGGACGCGCGCAAGGAGGATCCGGACCGCGAACGGCAGAAGATCATCGTCGCCGGCTGCCTGTCGCAGCGCTTCGCCACCGAGTTGCCCGGCATCATGCCCGAGGTGGATGCGTTCATCGGCCTCGATCAAATCACCAAGGTCGCGCCGATCATCGAGAACCTGTTGGGCAAGGAAAACGACGCCGAGGTTTCCAAATCCGAAGGCCCCGCCGCCACCGACGATCCGCGCGACTTCGTCACGCTCAAGCCGCAATACGTGCCGGACTACTCGACGCCGCGCATGCGCCTCACGCCGGATCACTATGCCTATGTGAAGATCGCCGAGGGCTGCAATCACACCTGCACGTTCTGCATCATCCCCAAGATCCGCGGCCAGCACCGCTCGCGCACGCAGGAGTCGGTTTTTCGCGAAGTCGAAGCGCTGGTAAAATCCGGCGTGAAGGAAATCAACCTGATCTCGCAGGACACCACCTACTTCGGCATGGACCAATGGGAGGACCAACGGCCAAAACCGAACTCGCCGGTTGACTCATCGAAAGGCAACTCGCTTTGCACCCTGCTGCGCCAGATCAACACCATCGAGGGCGACTTCTGGGTGCGCCTGCTCTACACCCACCCCGCGCATTGGTCCGACGAACTGATCCAGACCATCGCCGAGTGCGACAAGGTGGCGAAGTATGTCGATATCCCGCTGCAGCACATTTCCGACCGCATGCTCACCGCGATGAAACGCGTGACCAGCGGCGATTATATTCGCGACCTGCTGCGCCGCATGCGTGCCGGCATCCCCAACATCGGCATCCGCACGAC